>DATFCQ010000070.1:0-52496 GCA_035252905.1 Allostellaceae bacterium
AGCGAGCGGCGGATCGTGCGCATCGACGGCGAGCCGGTGCGGGGCCAGGCAGCGCTTGGCGAGCGCCTCGCAATCCTGTGGCTGACGCCGGCGATGGACCGCCTGTTCATTGAAGGTCCGGCAGGACGGCGGCGGTTTCTCGATCGTCTGGTGCTGGGGCTCGATCCGGAGCACGCGTCCCGCCTCGCCGCATACGAACAGGCCGCGCGCGAGCGCGCCCGGCTGTTGCGCGACGGTCCGGCCGATTCGGCTTGGCTCACGGCGCTCGAAGGAGTAATGGCGGCGCACGGGGTCGCCGTCGCCGCCGCCCGTCGCGAATTGGTGTGCCGTCTCGACGAGGCGTGCGCGCAAGGCGAGGGGCCGTTTCCGCGAGCGCGGCTTGTCCTTCTCGGCGCGGTCGAGGATTGGCTCGCGACGATGCCGGCGCTTGCTGCCGAAGAAAAGCTCGTCCGTGCATTGGCCGCGAGCCGGCATCGGGACGCGCTTTTGGGCGGTGCCGGGATCGGCCCGCACCGCTCCGATCTCGCGGTCAGCTTACGGGACAAGGGGATTCCCGCCGAACTCGCCTCGACCGGCGAACAGAAGGCGCTGTTGATCTCGATCCTGCTCGCCGATGCGAGCCTGTTGTGCGCGCTGCGCGGCGAGGCGCCGCTGTTACTGCTCGACGAGGTCGCCGCCCACCTCGATCCCGGCCGGCGCGCCGCCTTGTTCGAGGCTCTGCTGGCCCAGGGCGGCCAGACTTGGCTCACCGGCACCGAGCCGGCACTGTTCGCGCCACTGCGACCATCGGCACAGTTCCTTTCCGTGCGCGATGGCGCGATTGCCTCCTGAATTCGACAACTTTCAATAGATCCCATGGCGAACACACTCGACACGCAATCAGACGCCTCGCTTGTCCCCGTGGCCGCCGGCGCGCCGCGCCACGCCGGCAACGGCTTTGACGCGCCGAACGACGCGGAAGAAATCTATGACGAGCACTCGATCGAGGTGTTGCGCGGGCTCGACGCCGTGCGCAAGCGGCCGGGCATGTATATCGGCGACACCGAAGACGGGTCCGGCCTGCATCACATGGTCTATGAGGTCGTCGACAATGCGATCGACGAGGCGCTCGCCGGTTATTGCGATACCGTCACCGTGACGTTGAACGCCGACGGCTCCTGCACGGTCACCGACAATGGCCGCGGCATCCCGGTCGGCATCCATGAAGAGGAAGGGGTGTCCGCCGCCGAGGTCATCATGACCCACCTCCATGCCGGCGGCAAATTCAATCAGAACGCGTACAAGGTGTCAGGCGGATTACATGGCGTCGGCGTGTCAGTCGTCAACGGCCTGTCTGCCCGTCTCGACCTGCGCATTTTCCGCCATGGCCAGGAATGGTTCATGCGCTTTTGCGACGGGCTGCCGCAAGCGCCGCTGGCCGAGATCGGCCCCGCCCCGTCCTGGCCGCCCGGCTCCCTGCGCACCGGCCCCGCCACCGGCACAGAAATCACCTTTCTGCCGAGCAAGGAGACTTTCTCGAACACCGAATTCGATTTCACCACGCTTGAACACCGGCTGCGCGAACTCGCCTTCCTGAACAGCGGGGTCAGGCTTGTCTTGACCGATTCGCGCGGGGTCGAGCCAAAGAGCGTCACATTGCATTACGAAGGCGGGATCGAGGCATTTGTGCGCTATCTCGACCGTTCGAAGCAGGTCCTGCACGCGCCGCCGATTGCGATCCGGGGCGAACGCGACGGCATCCTCGTCGAGGTCGCGATGGAGTGGACCGACAGCTATCACGAAACGATGCTGTGCTTTACCAACAACATCCCGCAGAAGGATGGCGGCACGCATCTCGCCGGCTTCCGCGCCGCATTGACCCGTACGGTCAACGCCTATGCCAACGACAGCGGTCTGGCCAAGAAAGAAAAGGTGGCATTGTCGGGCGAGGACATGCGCGAGGGGCTGTCCTGCATCCTGTCGGTCAAGGTGCCGGACCCGAAATTTTCTTCGCAGACCAAGGAAAAGCTGGTCTCCTCGGAGGTCCGCACGGCGGTTGAGGGCATTGTCGCGGACAAGCTCGCGCAGTGGTTCGAGGAGCACCCGGCCGAGGCCAGAAAGGTCGTCGCCAAGGTCGTCGAAGCGGCCGCCGCGCGCGAGGCGGCGCGCAAGGCGCGCGAATTGACGCGGCGCAAAGGGGCGCTCGACATCGCCAATCTGCCGGGCAAACTTGCCGATTGCCAGGAGCGCGATCCGGCCAAAAGCGAACTCTTCATCGTCGAGGGCGACAGCGCCGGCGGCTCGGCCAAGCAGGGGCGCGACCGGCGCTTCCAGGCGATCCTGCCCTTGAAAGGCAAGATCCTCAACGTCGAGCGCGCCCGCTTTGACAAGATGCTGAGCTCGGCCGAGATCGGCACCTTGATCGCCGCGCTCGGCACCGGCATCGGCAGCGAGGATTTCGACCCCGAGAAGGCGCGCTATCACCGCATCATCATCATGACCGACGCCGATGTCGACGGCAGCCATATCCGCACCCTCTTGTTGACGTTCTTTTTCCGCCAGATGCCGGACCTGATCGAAAAGGGCTATCTCTACATCGCCCAGCCGCCGCTCTACCGGCTCTTACGCGGCAATACCAAGGCGGTGTATCTGAAGGACGACGCGGCGCTCGAAGCCTATTGCGTCGACGCCGCCCTCAAAGACGCCGTGTTCACCCAATATGACGGGGTCGAGCGCGCCGGCCTCGATCTGCACCGGCTGTTGGAGCAGGCGCGGGCGCAGCGCCGCTCGTTATTGGCGCTCGCAGGCAAGGTCGGCGACATCGCGGTGGTCGAGCAGGCGGCGATCGCCGGCGCGCTCTCCGCCGAGCTTTTCGCCGATCCGGCAGCGGCGCTGATGGCGGCCCGGCGCGTCGCCGAGCGGCTCGACGCTCTCGCCCCCGAAGCGGAGCGGGGCTGGCGCGGCGAGGTCAGGGGCGATGACGCGCTGGTGCTGAGCCGCACCTATCAGGGCGTCGAGGAACGGCGGCGGATCGACCGAGCCTTGCTGCGGTCGAGCGAAGCGCGGCGGCTCGACGCCGACCATGCGTTGTTGCACGAGGTCTACCGGGCGCCCGGCACGTTGACGGCGCGCGACAAGACGATCGCGATCGCGGGACCGGCGGCGCTCGTCGAGGCGATCATGGAACTGGGCCGCCGCGGCATCGAGATCAACCGCTACAAAGGCCTCGGCGAGATGAACCCCGAGCAATTGTGGGAAACGACGCTCGACCCCGAAGTTCGCTCATTATTGCAGGTCAGGATCAGCCACGCCGATCTGGCCGAGGAGACCTTCTCGACCCTGATGGGCGACCTCGTCGAACCGCGCCGCGATTTCATCCAGGCGAACGCGCTGAGCGTCGCGAATCTGGATGTGTGAGGAGCGAAAGCGGTTTTGGAGCGGTTGGTTGCGCGTCTGGCTTCCCCTGTTCTGTCATTCCCGCGCAACAGGCTGTAGTCAGTTTTGACGCGGCCCCTGGAAGGCCAGGATGACGAGGGGGAAGAGATCGTGCAGGAGCAGGTTCTAGAGCTGCTGTCGGCAAGAAAGGGGCACTTCCTTCTAGAGTCTGGGCATCACGGAGACCTGTGGCTCGATCTTGAATCGCTCTGCCTCCATCCTAGACGGGTGCAGAGCATTGCCGCTGAACTCGCCGAACCACTGTCGAAATTGGAGGTGGATGCAGTCTGCGGACCTTTGGTTGATGGGGCCTTTGTGGGGCTGATAGTGGCACTGCTGCTAAATGTTCAATTTACATATTCCGAGCGCTTTGCACGGCCCGAAGGTGGCCTCTTCCCGGCTGGATATAGGGTTCCTGCGCCGCTTCGCGAGAAGCTTCGCGGCAAGCGTGTCGCAATCGTCAACGACGTCATCAATGCAGGTTCTGCAATGCGGGGTACGTTTGCCGACCTGCAAAGCTGCGGAGCAGTCGTGGTGGGTATCGGCACCCTGCTTGTTTTGGGGACAGCAGCTTTCGCATTCGCTGCCAGCAAGGGCGTTCCGCTCCAAAGCGTCGCGACTCTGTCCAATAATCTCTGGACCCCGTCGGAATGTCCGCTTTGCGCGGCAGGGGTCCCTTTGCAGGACATTGCAGAATTCGCTGTTACTCTTCCGACGCAAGGCGCTTCCGGAGCTGCGCTCGGCGGAATACTCAGCCGCGCCGGGAGTGATGATATCGGCAGGTTTGAGTGAGGCAAGTGGCGGAATGCCCCCGGCTTCGCCGGGGGCATTCCGCCCTACCACCGTTCCCGACGCGCATGAAGCGCAGGGCGGAAGAGCGCAGCGTATTCCGCCGACTTCACGACACGACGGCGACTCAAACAGACGCTAAGTCGGGGCAAGCGCGCCTTCGACACCCGTCTCAGCCGGCCAGCTCGCAGACATTGACCGCGCCGGCAGGCAGAGCGCGGGCGACGTCGATCAGCCCGCGGTGATGCGACAACACGATGACCTGCACGTGGCGCGACAGATCGGCGAGCGCGGCGAGCGCGTCCGCGGTGCGTCCGTAATCGTCGAAGGTCTGCAACAGGTCGTCGGCAATGAACGGCAATGCCGGCGCCTTGCCGGCGTAGTCTTCCAGCATGACGAGGCGCAGGGCGAGAAAGAGCTGGTCGCGCGTACCCTCGGATAATTCGCCCACCCGCTTTTCGGTCTTGCCGTCGGCGGCGAGCACGCTGAGAAACGGCGTCCCCTTGTCGTCCTCGTCGACGGCGATACCGGCATAGGCGCCGCCGGTCACGCGCGCAAAAACCATGCCGATCCGCCGTACCAGGCTGTTGTCGCCGCTGTTGCGCAAGCGTTCGATGCCGTGCCGCAACAGACAGGCGGCGGCGTGATAGAGCAAGGCTTCGGCGCTGATCCGGGTCAGCGAGGCGATCGCCGCCTGGCAGCGCTCCTCGGCGTCGATTGCGTTGTCGGAGGCGCCGATCGCGTTCAGCTCTGCCAACAGGCGCTGCTCGTCGCCGGCGGCAGTCTGGCGATCGGCGGCGATGCGCTCGGTCTCGTCCTTCAGCCGCGCGATTTCGGCGTCGACCTTGTCGGCGGCAATCCCGGCGGCCTCGCCTTCGAGCGTGTC
The DNA here is from genome assembly GCA_035252905.1 of Allostellaceae bacterium. Lineage (GTDB taxonomy): Bacteria > Pseudomonadota > Alphaproteobacteria > ATCC43930 > CGMCC-115725 > AP-15. The sequence continues at coordinate 5,090 of DATFCQ010000070.1, forward strand.
GATCGGCCAGCCGTCGCCGAGTTCCGCGAGTTTTCGCTCGACCTCCGACAGTTTCGCTTCAGCCGCCCGACGCTGTTCGGCGAGAGCGATGCGGCGTGCGATATCCGCGTCATCAGTGCCGCCGATCCTCTGCCGCAAAGCCTCGCGCTCCGCCGCCGCCTCTTTCTGTCGGGCCGCGGCCCGCGTCACCTTGGCGCGCGCCTCCTCCTCCTGCTCGGCGAGCTGTTCCCGCCGGGTGTCGACCTTGCGATTCTCGTCGAGCCGCCGGCGCAGTTCTGCAACCGCGGCTTCGGCGGGCGCCGCGCTCAAATCCGGGGCCGTTGCGGCGACAAGCGCGGCCAGCCGCGTCTCGAATTCCGCAATCGTGCGCCTGATGCCGGCGATGCGGTGTTCGAGATCGGCCAATTTGCGGCGCTCCTGATGCGCCTCCTCAATCAATTCGATCGCCCTCTCGACCGCCGCCGGCGTTTCTCCGGGCGGCCGGTTCAACTGGGCGAGGCACGCGCGCCAATCGGCCTCCCATTTCGCCAATGCCTGCTGCGCCGCCTTGCGATTGTCCAGGGCCTGGCGATATTGGTGGCGAAGCGTCCCGAGCGCAGCCCGAACCCGGTCGCGCTCCTGCTTGGCCTCGCGGCCATGCTCGATGACCTGCTGGGCCGCGAACAGCGCCTCGGCGAGCGAGGCGCATTTCTCCGCGGGCAACGACCCAGCAAACCGCCGCCGCATCGCCTCCTGCCGCGTCATCTCGGCGGTGACCGCCTGCTGGGCGAGATCTCGTGCCGCCCTGGCGTCGAGCACCGTCTCGCGGGCGGCCAGAAATTCCACAAGCCCGGCCGCCTCCGGCGGCTCGGCAAAGCCGAGATCGCCGGTCAGCGCCGCCCACCTCTCCGCAGCCTCGCAATGGGCGGCGCGCGCTTTTGCAAGCCGTTCTTCAGCACCGGCGATCTCCTTCTCGCGCGCGGCGATCAGGCGCTCCTGCTCGGCAATCCGCGCCAGTCTGCGGCCTTCTTCGTCGCGGCGGTCGGCGAGGCGGTCGGCCGCACCGAGCGCGCGCTCGAAGACCCCGGCCAACCCGAGGGAATCGGCATAAGAGGCGATCTCGGCATCGAGCGCCTCGCCCTCGAATCGGCTGCGCCGGATCAGCGACCAGCCGAGATCGCGATGCGCGCGAGCGGCGGCGATCGCGGCTGCATCGGGAACGGGTTTGCCCTCGCGCTCGCGCGCGAGCCGCTCCAGTGCCGCCTCGCGCTCGCCGCAGAGCCGCACATAGTCGTGTTCGGCCCGGGTCCTCGCATCCTGCGCCGCATCGAGAGCGGCGGCGGCGCGGTCGGTCCTCTGCCGGGTCGGCGGCACGATTGCCGCGAGCGCGGGCAACCCTCGGTTCCACAGCGGCACCTTGGCCAGGGCGGAGGCAAGCTGCGTCTCCTGCTGCGCCAGTTTGGCCCACAGATCGGTCAGCCGCCGCGCCGGGTCGCCATCGGCGCGCGCCTCCGCTGCCAATGCGGCCAGCTCCGAGGTGTCCTCCGGCTCGCCGAGAGTGTCCAGCTCCGCTGCGGCCGCCGCAATCTCACGCTCCTTGCCCGCCGCCTCGGCCTCGGCGTTGCTCAGCCTTTCGGACAAGACCGCGTGCCGTTTGATCAGATCGCGCGCCGCCGCGACCGGCGGCCCGTTTGGCAGGATCGCCGCAATCTCGCCGGTCGATCCGGCGCCCAATGCCGACAGGATCTCGTCAAGCCGCGCGGCGGTTTGCCGGCATGAGGCTTCGAGCCTCGGCAATTCGCGGCGATCTCCGGCGATCTCGTTGCGCTCCCGCTCCAATTCGTCGATGCGTCGGCCCGCATCCAGCAGTTTGCGATCGGGTTCCTCGGCGGCGCGCGATGCCGCGATGGTGCGGAACCCGGCTGTGGCGTTGCCAAGCTCCAGCTCGGCCCGTTCGGCTGCCGTCTGCGCCTCTCGCCAGCGCTCCTCGATATCGGCGGCGAGATGCGGCGCGTGCGCCGCGGCCGCGCGCTCTTCGCGCGCCTCCTTCAATTGTTCGAGCCAGGGGCGCACGCGCTTCACTCGCTGCAACCGTTCGAATTCCGCCTGGCCCTTGGCCTGATCGTTGACGAGAGAGGCAAGCCGGCTGCGGGCGAAGGCAAGCTTGGCGCTCAGTTCCTGCCAGGTCTGCGGACGGATGGTGGCCTCGCGCCGCTCCTTCTGCGCCTTCGCCAGGGCATCGAGCGCCTGATAGAATTGCGGCAGTTTCGCCCGATGCTCGGGCGCCAGCCGATCCCGCTTGGCCTCGAATTCCTCGCGGATCCGGCGCAGGCCGGAAATCCCGCTGCCGGCGGCAAACAAGGCTTCGGCAAGATCGCCCCCGGAAGCGAGCATCGCTTCGGCGCCGCTGCGCAGGCGATGGCTGTCGAGCGCGAACAGGCGTTCAAACAGCGCTTCGTCGGCCTCGCCGATCAATCCTTTGAGCACCAGCGGGTCAACGCTGTTGCCCTGCCCGTCGATCAAGGTGTTGCCGACGCCTTTGCGGCGGCCGATCGCAAAAGCGCCGCCTGCCCCGTCGATCCCCTCGGCCAACAGCCGCATGCCTGCGTAGCCGAAGCGGAAAGCCATCCTGGTCTGGCCCGGGATGCCGAACAGCAGATCGTGGAAGGCTTGGCGCAGCACCGACTTGCCCCCGCCGTTCGGGGCCAGGACCAGGTTGATGCAGCCCGGGTCCGGGTCGAGCGACAATCGGGTGGCCGCGAAGTTCCCGTAATTTTCGAGCGCGAACGCGGTCAGACGCATGGCGCTCAGGCCTCCCCCGCCAATCGGGCGAGCACCAGATCGCGCGCCTGTTTCAAAAGCTCCAGGCCGCCCTCGCGCAGCGGATGCTCCGCCGCAAGATCGATCCCCGCCATGCGGTGCCGCAGCCGCTCCGGATATTCGCCGAGCAGGCCTGCCCCGTCCCGCGGGTCAAGCCCGCGGGCTAAAGGCCCACCCGACATGGCGTCGGCGCCCATCTGATCGATCATTTCGTCGAGGACCGCGCCGAGCTGGCCGATCACATCCGGCCGCCCGAGCAGGTCTTCGCCATTGGCGGGCGGTGCGGTGTCGACGAGGACCGCTTCGATCCACACGGCCTCGTCCCCCTGCTGACAGCCCTCGGCGATGATCCCCTGCCGCACGCGCTCGACTTCGGCCAGGAGCCGCCCGTGCAGCGGGGTCGCGCCGAAGAGCCGTATGCGCGCCGCAATCGGTCTCTGTTCCGCCGCCTGGCGCGAGGCGAGGAGAGCCTCGGCGACGCGGACCATCGCGCCGTCGAGACTGCTTTCCCCGGCCAGTGAGACCGAGACGGGACACCAGCGCAACACGTCGAGAGGGCGATGTTCGACGCTCGCAACGCGCCCGTCGCGCACAGTCACAAGGGCCGCGCCCTTGGGTCCGCTCTCGCGGATATGCCGCCCCTGCAGATTGCCCGGAAACACGATCCAGGGGTCGCAATGGACGATCTCGCGCCGATGGACATGGCCGAGCGCCCAGTAATCATATCCCTTGGCGGCGAGCGCCTCGGCGGTGGTCGGCGCATAATTGTCGTGACCGAGCCGGCCGTTGAGCGCCGTATGCAACAGGCCGATATTGAAGAGCCCCGGCACCGGGTCGGGATAGTTGCGGCTCAGATCGTCGGTGACGGATTTGGTTGCGAAGCTCTGCCCGTGGATCGCTACGCCGGGCTCGTCGAGGTCGACCCGCCCGCAGGCTTCGTGCGGCAGCAATGTGCGATCGTCCGGCAGCCGGAGATGACGCGTGATGACCGAGTGGGCGTCGTGATTGCCCTTCACTACAATCAACGGAATGCCGCAATCGGCGAGCTTGCGGGCCTGCTCGATAAAGAACAGGCCGGTGCGCCAATCCTGCCAGTCGCCGTCGTAAAGATCGCCGGCGATCAGCAGAAAGGCGACCCGCTCTGCGATCGCCGTGTCGATCAGATTGCGGAAGGCCTCGCGCGAGGCTTCGCGCAGCAACCGCACCGGCGCCTCCGGGTCCGCTTCCAGCCCGCGCATCGGGCTGTCGAGGTGAATGTCGGCGGCATGCAGGAACCGGAATTCAGCCATGACGAACTCGCGCGTCAAGGTAGCAAGGGATGGATGCGCCCCGCCCGCCGTCCTGTCAACCGCGCTAATAGAGGGTTTGAATGACACAAACACAAAATGCGCTCATCGTCGGAGCCTCGCGCGGCCTCGGGTTGGGTTTGGCGGCGGAGCTTAAAAGCCGCGGCTGGAGCGTCGTCGCCACCGCGCGCGAGGCGGAAGGGGCGCGTCGTCTCAATGCATTGGCGGCGCGCCCGGGCGGCGTTCTCCGCCCGGAAAGCGTCGACATCAACGATGACGAGGCCGTTGCCGCGCTGCGGCGCCGGCTCGACGGCTGGATTTTCGACCTCGTCTTTGTCAATGCCGGCATCGCCCCGGCGCATGGACACGACGCCTTAATGGCCGGCCGCGACGAGATCGCGCTGGTTTTTCAGACCAATGCGGTCTCGCCGATTCGCCTGGCTCGGCGGTTCCTCGATCGCTTGCGCGACGGGCCCGGCGTCGTCGCCTTCATGAGTTCGGGGCTCGGCAGCGTCGCCGACAACACTCACGGTTACAGCGAGGTCTACAGCGCCAGCAAAGCCGCGCTCAATTCCCTGGCGCGCAGTCTCGCGGCGCGGCTCGGCGGGCGCCGGGTCACGGTCCTGGCGATGGCGCCCGGCTGGGTGCGCACCGATATGGGCGGGCCCGGGGCGCCGCTCGGCGTCGCGGAGAGCGTGCGCGGCCTCGTCGACGTCATCGTCGCCCGCGCCGGCACCCTGCGACACGGTTTTGTCGATTACCGAGGGCGCGAACTGGCCTGGTAGCGGACGACGATCACGGGATCTCGTAGATCGCGAGTTCGTTGGCAACGCCGCGCAACGCGCGGCATTGCGCGTGAGGTTCGAGGCCGGAGGATTGCAACAGCATCGTTGTCTGGGGGTGGGCGACGACCGGTCTCGTCGCCAAAATCCCGTGCGAATCGGCGAGGTTCTGCACGCGCGAAGCGATATTGACCGTCTGCCCGAAGTAATCCTGGCGATCGTTGAGCACGACCGCAAGGCAAGGCCCTTCATGGATGCCGATCTTCAGCAACAGGTCCTCGCGACCGCGTTCGTGGTTGAGGATGCGCATGGCTTCGCGCATGCGCAGCGCCGCGGCAACCGCGCGATCGGGGGTCGGAAAGGTGGCCATCACCGCGTCCCCAATGGTCTTGACGACGGCTCCGGCCTCGCCGGAAACGATGTCGTAGAGGCGCGCGAAATGCGTCCGGACGAGGTCGAAGGCGGCCAGATCGCCGACCCGCTCATACAATTCGGTCGAGCCTTTGAGGTCGGTGAACAGAAAAGTCAGGCTGGTGATCTTGAGATGCTGGTCGGCGGCGATCGTCTCGCTGCCGTAAAGGTCGCGAAAGACCTGGTTGGTCAAGAGCCGTTTGGCACTCAGGAACGGTCGGCGCCGGCCGAGAAGATGATGGAGCCGCTCGCCGGCGATCCACAATCCCGGCAATACCCGGCTCTCCGTGCGGTTTTCGAGCGCCAGGCGCAGCGGCCCGGGCCGCAGTTCCAAGGTCTCGGTCTGCGTTGCCAGCCGGTCGAAGACCATCGACAGGGTGCGGCGCTCGCGCGTCGGCTCGCCCTTGACGTCGAGAAAGACCGTCCGGTGCGTCACCGGATCGAGAACGATCGCGAACTCGGCCGGCAGGTTGAGCGATAGAAGCGCCCTCTCGCCCGGCGGAAGCTCGATCGCCTCGAGCGTAATCTCCTCGATCACGGCATCGAGATCGGGAGGCAGATCGATTGCCGAGCTCCAGAAGATCTGGCGCAGATATTCGGCAAAGGGCAGCGTATCCGGGTTATGCGCCGCGATCCTGCGCACTCGGGGATTGACGGTGAAGGTGACTTCGACGGTTTCGTCCAGGATCGGGGCATAGCCCGCCGCGCACCACGCGCAGTGATAGTCCGCGCGGTCGATGGTTTTCAGCGTCCCGCTCGCCTCGAGCACGCCGCCGCAGCCCGGACACAGCACGTTCCATGACAGTTCGAACAGGCCGAGCCTGGCGGCGTGCAGAAAACCGGCGATCGCAAGCTCTTCGCCAAGCCCGCTCTGAGCGGCAAAATCCGGGACGTTGATGCGGCACAGCGCGCGGTCCGCACCCTCCCGGATCAGCGCCTCGACCGCTGCGACGACCGCCGGATCGGCAAGCTGCCGCAGCGCCGCCAGCAATGCGTCGCCTTCGCTGATCGGCAGAAAGTCGTTCACGAAGGCCTCCCGAAGGCGTTCAGTTCATAATTTGTTCTAGCACAAACCTGATCGTTTCTCCACCGGCAACCGCGCTGGGGGGTGTCTCCCTTTGAATTGTAACACCGTCGTTCCGGGGCGCGGGTACTCCGAATGACAGGTTCTGCCCGTTACATTCAAACGGAGACACTACTCTGCGCTGTCGGACTCCCTGGCCTATGCCTTTCGGCATTGTCCCGGCCGAAAGGATCCCGCGCGGGGCCTATTCGGCGGCTTCCGCCCGCTCTGCGGAGAGAGCCGCGCTGCCGGTCCAGGGATGTTCGGCGACGTCGAACAATACGCCTTCGGGACCGTACATCTTGACCTCGAAACCGCCGACCCGTCCGTCGCTCTGGTCCATGTAGTGCCGGCCGCCCAGCCTCTCGACCGTTTCCCCGCGCACCTGGATGTCGTCGACCAGGACGCCGAAATGGTGCGGGCCGGTGTGGTCGAGGCCCTTGCCGATCTGGTCGGTCTTGAAGCGCAGGATCGCCAGATCGATCGTGCCGTCGGAGAGGTGCGTGCCGTAGGCGAGCGGTCCGTCGCTGCGGCGGACTTCGCTGAAGCCGAACGCGGTTTTGAAAAATTCGGCCATTGCGTCGGGGTCTTTGGCGGCGATCGCGAGATGGCGCAGCTTGGCGCTGGCGGTTTCGCCTGCCGCGTCGAGCGGCGCGCAGCCGGCCCAGGGATGCTCGGCGATGTCGAACAACACGCGCTCGGGACCGTAGAATTTCTTCTCGAAATAGCCGGCGTTCGGTTCCTGCTGGTTGCGGTCGATATAGTATTCGGCGCCGAGGCCCTCCAGTTTTTTCGAGAATGCGGCGACGTCCTCGACCAGAATGCCGAAATGATGGATGCCGTTATAGTCGAGCCCCTTGCCGAGCTGATCGGTCTTGAAGGTCAACAGGGCAAGATTGAGGGTGCCGTCGGAGAGGAAGACGCCGTCGGCGAGGCTGCTGTTCGGACGGCCGACCTCCTTGAAGCCGAACGCCTGTTTGTAGAACTCGGCCATCGCCTCGGGATCCTTGGCGGCGATCGCGATGTGACGCAGCTTGGGCATGTCCGACCTCCTTCTGCCGTCTCCCGGCCCGGCGGCGCCCCTGCGCCGCGACATCGGGGAAAACTACACGATCCGGCGGCGATCGCGAAAGGTGCGGATCAACCCCAGCCCTGGGCTTGGCGCACAGAGGAAAGGACGCGTGCGAGGTTCTTGCCGGTACGAGCCAACGCCTCGTCCCAGCCGAAGATCGCAAAGCGGTCGAATTCCGGCAGGCGCTCGCCCCTTGCGGTGACAAAGAATGAGGTGCATCGCAGATCCACGGGAGCCGGCATCGCCGCGAGGAGCCAGGCGAACAGCGCCAGCTCCTTGTCGCGCAGATAGGAATGGACGCCGAGTTCGACGAGATCCTCGGGCGCCGCAGCGAGCCCGGTCTCCTCGAAAAGTTCGCGCGCCGCGGCGGCGGCGAAATCCTCGCCCGCCTCAGCCAGCCCCTTCGGAATGTCCCAGCGCGGCGAGCGGGTGGCATGGCCGAGCAGGAGGCGCGCGCCGTCGGTGACGACAACCCCGCAGCTCGTCCGCCTGATCGTCACGGGACGGTGCCGCCGGCCGAGATCCCGCCGTAAAAGCCGTGCCGCTCGTCCTTGTTCGAGGCTGCACCGGAGGCGGCGCAGCCGGCCGTCAGCAGGACCAGCGCCAGCGCGAAGAGGACCCGGAACGGTGCGCTCATCGGCTCACGCGGCCTCGTAGCGCAGCGCCTGCTCGCGGTTCGCCTCGCGGAAGCGGGCGACCGCCTCGGCATGAAATGCGCGCTCGGCAGCGCCGTAATCGGTTTGCGGGCGGGGCTCGTCGTCGAAATGGCCGTAAGGATCGACGCCGCGCACCAGCATCGCCGTGAGCCGGGTTTGCGACAGGCAGCGCACATGGGTCGGGATGTAGCTGATGCCGAGCCCGACGCGGCGGTGCGGCGAATGGTTAGGGCCGGAACGGTGCACGAGATGGGTGTGGTGCAGCGACATCTGCCCGGCCGAGACCGGCATGAACACGGTCGCCGGCGGGTCGAGAGCGGCGCTGACCGTCTGGCCGCGCGACAGCAGATTATGCGGCGAGCCGCTCTGGCGGTGATGAAGCTGGCCCTGCCTGTGGCTGCCGGGGATCGCCTCCATGCAGCCCGCCGCGACCGGCGCGTCGCTGAGCGCCACCCAGGCGGTCACCTGCACCGGCGGTTCGAGGCCGAAATAGGTGGCGTCCTGATGCCAGCTGACAAAGGCCGCGTCTCCCGCATTCTTCGGCCATACCGACAGGTGAAACAGGCGGATGTCGGGGCCGATCAGATCCTCGACGGCGTCGAGCACGGCGGGGTGGCGGACGATCTCGTCGACCCAGGGGAACAACAGGTGCGGCTTGAAATTGTGGCCCTTGCCGAACTCCCGTCCGACGCCCGTCTCGAAGCCTTCGAGGCAGTCGAGAGCGCGCCGCGCCTCATGCGCGGTGAAGGCGTCGACCGGGAACAGCAACCCGTCGCGCTGATAGCGGGCGATCTCTTCAGCCGATAATTTCTTGCCCATGGGTGGTCTCCGGCGTCGTTCCGGCTATTATGCCACCCCGGCATGGGGTTACGGGAGATGCGAAGATGAGCGTCGAGATGCGGTGCTATCGGCCGCCGATCATGGGACGGCGCGGTGCGGTCGCGGCCAATCACCCGCTCGCCGCCCAGGCCGGCCTTGTCGCTCTGCGGGCCGGCGGCAACGCCGTCGACGCCGCGGTCGCGACCGCGGCGGCGCTCGCCGTCGTCGAGCCGATGATGTCGGGGCTCGGCGGCGACGGGTTTTATCACGTCTACGACCGGAAGAGCCGGCGCGCGATCGTCTTCAACGGCACCGGACCCGCGCCCGAAGCGGCAACGCCGGAGCGCTATCGCGGCGGCATCCCGCGCACCGGCCCGCTGTCGGTGTCGGTGCCGGGCATGCTCGCCGGGCTGGGCGCGATGCACGAGAAATTCGGCCATCTGCCCTGGCGCGATCTGTTGAGCGAGGCGATCCGCCTTGCCCGCGAGGGCTTCGCCGTGACCCCCCACTACCGGCACTTTGCGGCCGAGAACCTCGAAGTCCTGCGCGCCGACCGGAACAGCGCCGCGGTCCTGCTCGCCGCCGGAGAGGCGCCGCCCCCGGCGGCGCCGATCGTGCAGCGCGATCTTGCCGAGACCCTCGAAGAGATCGCCGCCGAGGGCGCCCGATGCCTCTATCGCGGCGCTCTTGCCCGGCGCCTCGCCGCCGGGCTTGAAGCGGCCGGGACATTGGTTTCCGAGGCCGACCTCGCGGCGTTTACGGCCGAGGAACAGGAGCCGATCGCGATCGACTATCGCGGCTTCACCGTGCTCGAAGCCCCGCCCAACTCGACCGGCTTTGTCCTGCTCGAAGAATTGAAGATCGTCGAGCAATTCGATCTGGCGGCGATGGGCCTCTTATCGGCCGACGCGATCCATGTCCTGGTCGAAGCGAAAAAGCTCGCCTTTGCCGATCGCGAGCGCTGGGGCGCCGATCCGCGGACCCTGTCGCCGCCCTTTAACGAATTGCTGTCGGCCGCCTATGCCGCCCGCCTCTCCCGCCGCATCGCGATGGGCCGCGCGGCGCCGACCCGGACCGTCGCGGACGCCGCGGGCAACACGACCTATTTCTGCACCGCCGACGGCGAGGGCAACGCCGTCTCCGGCATCCAGAGCCTCAACAGCGCCTGGGGCTCCGGGGTCACCGCCGGCGATACCGGGATCCTGTTGAACAACCGCATGGCCTATTGGCATCTCCAACCGGGGCATCCGAACCGGCTCGTTCCGGGCCGGCGCGTGCGCCACACGATGAACCCGCCGCTCGTCCTGAAGGACGGCGATCTGTGGTGCGTGTTCGGGACGCCCGGCGCCGACAATCAGGTGCAGGTCAATCTGCAGGTCCTGACGGCGATGATCGATTTCGGCCTCGACCCGCAGCAGGCGGCCGAGATGCCGCGCTGGTCGTCGAATGTGCCGGGAGAATACGCCAACTGGCCGCATGACGGCCCCGACGCCCTGGCGATCGAGCGCCGCGTGCCCGAGGCAGTACGCGGCGAGCTCGCCCGCCGCGGCCACCCGGTCGCGACGATCGGCGATCTCGACGGCCCGTGCAGCATCGAGATCATCCGCCGCGATCCCTCCGGCGTGTTGATCGCCGGCTCCGACCCGCGCCGCGACGGCTGGGCCTTGGCGTGGTGATCCTTTTCAGGACCCGGCGGCGACCCTCCGCAATTCCGCCGTATCGTTGCGTCCGGTGAGGAAGGATTTGATGTTGCGCGCCGCTTGGCGCAGGCGCTGGCGGTTCTCGACGAGGGCGATGCGGACATAGCCCTCGCCGTATTCGCCAAAGCCGAGCCCCGGCGAGACCGCGACATTGGCGCGTTCGAGCAAGAGCTTCGAGAAGCCGAGGCTGCCCTGGGCGCGGAATTGCGGCGGGATCGGCGCCCAGGCGAACATCGTCGCCGCCGGCGCCGGCACCTCCCACCCGGCCTGCCGGAGCCCGTCGATCAGGACGTCGCGGCGCGCCTGGTAGCGCCCGCGCATCTCCTCGACGCAATCCTGCGGCCCGTTCAACGCCGCGGTCGCCGCCACCTGGATCGGCGTGAAGGCGCCGTAATCGAGATAGGATTTGACCCGCGCCAGGGCGGCGATCAGCCGCGCATTGCCGACCGCAAAGCCGATGCGCCAGCCTGCCATCGAATAGGTCTTGCTGACCGAGGAGAACTCGACCGCGATGTCGCGGGCTCCCGGGACTTCGAGGATCGAGGGCGGTGGCTTGCCGTCGAAATACAATTCGGCATAGGCGATGTCGGAGAGTATGAAGATCCCGTGCCGACGGCAGAATTCGACGATCTCGCCGTAGAAATCAAGATCGACCGCTTGCGCCGTCGGATTGGCCGGAAAGTTGAGGACGATCGCCAGCGGCGCCGGGATGCTGTGCTGCACCGCCTTCTTCAGCTCGCCCAGAAAATCGACTTGCGGCCCGACCGGGACGTGGCGCACCGCCGCCCCGGCCATGATGAAGCCGAAGGCGTGGATCGGGTAGCACGGGTTCGGCACCAAGACCGTATCGCCTGGCGCGGTGATCGCCTGGGCGAGGTTGGCCAGCCCCTCCTTTGAGCCCAGGGTGACGATGACCTCGCGCTCGGGATCGACGGCGACGCCGAAGCGGCGCGCATAATATTGGGCGCAGGCGCGGCGCAGCCCGGGAATGCCGCGCGACACCGAATAGCGATGGCTCTTCGGGTCCTGCACCGTCTCGATCAATTTGGCGACGATGTGCGGCGGCGTCGGGCTGTCGGGATTGCCCATGCCGAGGTCGATGACGTCGCGCCCCAGGGCGCGGGCCTCTGCCTTCAGCGCATTGACCTCGGCGAAGACATAGGGCGGAAGGCGCTTGATGCGATAGAACTCTTCAGACATGGCGGCTCGGCGGGCGCTTTCGGTGCGGGACGATCCTCGCCTTTTAGCGGCACCTGTCGCGTTTGGCGAGGGCGACGACGCGGGCTTTACATCGCATCCGCACCGGGCGACATTCCGGGACGGGTTTTGCCGAGGAGGATCGGATGGCCGAAATCGCCGGGTTGAGGGCCCTGTGCTTCGACGTGTTCGGCACCGTCGTCGACTGGCGCGCGAGCCTTATCGCCGAGGCGCGGGCGCTCGGCGCCCGGAAGGGCGTCGCGGCCGATTGGGAAAAGCTTGTCGACGCCTGGCGCGCCGGCTACCAGCCGGCGATGGACCGGGTGCGCAAGGGCGAATTGCCGTGGACCCGTCTCGACGAACTGCACCGCATGACCCTCGACCGCCTGTTGGCCGAACAGGGGATCGGAGGGTTCGACGAGGCCGACAAGGAGGCGCTGAACCTCGGCTGGCATCGCCTGAAGCCATGGCCCGACGCGGTGCCGGGGCTCACCCGCCTGAAGCGCAAATACATCATCGCCACATTGTCGAACGGCAATGTCTGGCTGCTCGTCGACATGGCGAAACGGGCAGGATTGCCGTGGGACACGGTGTTGTCGGCCGAGATCGTGCACCGCTACAAGCCCGACCCCGCGACCTACCGCTCGGCGATCGAGTTTCTCGGCATCGGCGATCCCGGCGCGGTCATGATGGTCGCCGCGCATAACGGCGATCTCGCTCATGCCCAAAGCCACGGCATGAAGACCGCCTTTGTCGCGCGGCCAGCCGAGCACGGCCCGGGCCAGACCCGCGATACGAGGCCCGAGCACGACTTCACCATCGTCGCCCGCGACTTCGAGGATCTGGCGGCGCAGCTGGGGGTGTGACGGGCAAATTTGGGACGACGCTGCCGACGCCCTCCCGCAAATGCGTTGATCCGGCTGTCCGCCATCCCGTAAGGCGCGTTCCCACGCGGGCGCCCGTTCCGATCGACGCCGGTGGGCCGCGCAGCGGGTGGCCCCCGGGTCTTGTACCGGCGGGCCGACGCGGCACGGCCTTGGCCTAATTGGCAAAAGGCGTGCAGGCACCCCTCGGCGCGGCAGTCGGGGAAGCGGGTAAGGAACCTTCCGATGCCTGTCCCGTTCCGCCGTCGCCCAGGAGAGGCAGGCCGGGAACTGGACAGACGCGAGGCGAGAGGGCGACGCTCCCTCTGCATCATAAATTTAAAATCGATGGGTGTCGCAGCAGGGAGCCGCCACAGAGGATTTTAAATTCGTTGCCAGACGCCAAGTTTCGTGTTAACCATATTTTTTGGGGAAAAACAAGGCCATGCAATGGGGAGTCGCCTCCGCATAGCCGCCCTTATTTATGTTGCACCTTATCCGGGCGCCAAATCGGCAAGACACAGGAGCGTGGTGCCAATGCACGTCGGAACGCTTGTGACATTGCCTTGGAACGCAAACGCGCGGTGATTGAGGGATGACCGGATCATCGCTTGACGCGGAGCTCGGAGGCCCAAGCCCGGCAGAGGATGCGCGCACCTCCGTCGGTATTGCGCCACGGCCCTCGTCTTCCCGACGCTGGGTCCTCTTGCTGCTCGCCGGCGCATTGGCGGATGTCGGTCTGGCCTTTCTCGGCCTTAATCCGATGAAGGGCTATCCAATACTTGTCCCGTTCGCCGTGCTGAGCCTCTATGCCATCGGCTTTGCCGCCGCTCTTCACGCCATGGGCGCAAATGGGCTTGCCCGTGGGGCCGCTTCCCTCGCCGCACTTGCCGAGCGCCATTGGCGCCTTGCGGCGTCGGTACTGATCGGCCTCGGAATCGCCGGGGCCTTCTTCGCCGCATGGGTGTTGCGCGCCTTTCCGAATTCGGGGGATGAGTACGCTTATCTCTTTGAAGCCAGGACCTTTCTGGCCGGCCGGCTGGAGAACCCCCCGCCGCCGCTGCCCGCCCTGTTCGCGCAATACTATATACTTTGCTTGAATGGAAAATGGGTGGCGGTATATCCCCCGGGATGGCCGTTGCTGCTCGCGGCGGTCATGGGCTTGCAGCTGCCGCCATGGTTCGCCGCGCCGCTCTGCGGCGGGGTGCTGTTGTTCGTCGTCCTGAAGCTTGGGCAGAGGCGCGACGGCACACTTGGCGGCATCCTCGCCGCGGCCCTGGTTGCATTCTCTCCGTTCTTTCTGTTTAATGCCGGATCCTATTTCGACAATCTCCCGGCTGCCGCCGCAGGGCTCTTGTTCTGTTGGGCCGCGCTCGAATTCCTCGACCGTCCTGGCTGGCCGAATGCAATTTCAGCCGGGCTCGCATTGGGTATGCTCGGCCTCATCCGCAGCCAGGACGTATTGCTGTTCGGGTTGCCCTTTGCCGTGGAATTCCTGTTGCGGGCGGGGCGACGTCATTATCGCCTTGCCTCCGGCATGATCCTCGCCGGCCTGCCGTTTCTTGCGGCATTGCTGCTTTACAACCATGCCGTGTTCGGATCGTTGCTGCCGCAGACCAATCTTTCTGGACATGTTCGCTTCGGCCTGTTCCCGGTCGACGAATTCGGACACCATTTGACGCCGCTTAACGAGCTTTTATACGTCGCCGGCCGCATGGTTCTGTTGACCAATTGGGCCTCGCTGCTTCTTCTGCTCGGCTATGTCGCCGCTTTTGGGTTTGTTGCCTATTGGCGGCGGCTCAATTTCATTGATTTCATCTTTCCGGCATACGTGCTCGGCTTTATGCTGGTGCCGTTCTGGGGCGGCAACCAGTACGGGCCGCGATATTATTTCGAAGGCTTCCCGTTGCTGGTATTGACGGTGGTCTCGGCCCTCGTCCCATTGCTTCGGGACCCCCGATTTTTGCGGTGGCGCAGCCTTGCCGCCTTGCTCCTCGTTGCCCATGGCGCGGCCTGTCTTGCTGCAATGGCGGTCATCGCACCGTTCCTGCGGACCGTCGTCGACCAGCGCATGGACATCTACGACCAGGCGCAGGCAAAACATCTGCACAACGCCGTCGTCGTGGTCCGTTCTCCGACCGGGGAGATTGCCCCGATGGCGCCGCTCGACCTCACCCGGAACGGGACCGCTGCCGACGGCAATGTTCTCTATGTTCTGAACATTCCCGACCAGGTCGAGAAATTGCACCGGCTCCTCCCGGAGCGGCGGTTTTACGCCTATGAACGCGACCCCTCAAGCCCCACCGGCAGCCTGCATCAGTTGTGGTGAGGCGCTGATCGTCTGCTCTTTCGCTGAAATCCGGCGCCGCGCGCCAACTGTAAAATCCCTCATCGACGAGAACCGGCACATGGCGGAAACAGAGGAAAACATCGCGGCAACCACAGCGACTCCCTACCTTACCAGGGTGGAAGCAGTCGGCGCACGCTCCGCCGGTGTCCGGATCGCGGTATTGATTCCCTGCTATAATGAAGAAGCCGCGATAGAAGGCGTGGTCAAGGGCTTTCGCGCAACTCTGCCGGCGGCCCGGATCTATGTTTACGACAACAATTCTCAGGATCGGACCGCTGCAATCGGCTGGGCGGCGGGCGCCACTGTGCGCCAAGAATGGATGCAAGGCAAAGGCAATGTCGTCAGGCGCATGTTTGCGGACATCGATGCCGACGTCTATGTACTGGTCGACGGCGACGGCACCTATGACCCGGGCGCCGCGCCCCGCATGATCGAACACCTGCTCGATCATAGCCTGGATCTCGTCAACGGCTTGCGCAGCGGCGATCACCTCCGGCGTGGTCACGGGCTCGGCAACAAGGTTTTCAATCGTATGGTTGGTTGGACATTCGGCGACCGCTTCAGCGACATGTTTTCGGGCTATAAGGTTTTCTCTCGGCGTTTCGTCAAATCGTTCCCCGCGCTCACGACCGGTTTCGAGATTGAGACCGAGTTGACCGTGCATGCTTTGCGTCTGCGGATGCCCGTAGCTGAATTACCGACGCGCTACGGGCAACGCCCCGAGGGCTCATCGAGCAAGTTGCGGACGGTGCGCGACGGCCTCAGAATCCTTTGGGCTATCTTTCTGCTGATCAAGGGAGAAAGGCCCCTCGCCTTCTTCGCGGCGGCGGCGGCTCTGCTCGCCCTCATTTCGCTGTTATTGGCGGCGCCTGTAGCGGCGACATATTTCGAGACCGGTCTTGTCCCGCGCTTGCCCACGGCAGTACTGGCCATGGGAGTGATGTTGCTGGCTTTTTTGAGCTTAGCTTGCGGCCTCGTGCTTGATACGGTCACCCGCGGGCGGATAGAGATGAAACGGCTGTATTATTTGAGCCTACCCATACCTCGCGGCCTTCCGGAAGAAGCGCACCCATTGCAGAAGCAGCGGCCTGCACGGTTTTAACACCATGCCTGCCTTAGAGCCTACTCCGGGGGACGATGCCATCAGATAAACCGAGATTGAGGCATCGCAGAATGGATTGAGCAACGCGAAACCCATCCTGTTCGGCCCCGATCGGTGGGTTTCGCTGCGCTCAACTCACCTTACGGTTCTGCGGCTTCCTACCTACCGGGACAGGAGCTTAATATTAGTCGCTGGACGGGCTGACCGATTTGCATCTGTTCGAAAGGAGTATAATGTAGCATGGCTGATGCTCCCCTCGAATTCCTCTGACGAGGAGACAGCTTTGGGCAAAGAGTCTACAACGAGATTACCGTGGTTATCGGTGATTGTGCCATCCCATAACGGTGAGCGGTGGTTGGCTGCCGCTTTGCAATCCATCGTGGATCAATGCGAGCATGACATCGAAGTGATCCTTGTCGATAGTAGCGATACGGAAGATAGTTTGCGAATTGCTGCACAGTTTGCAGATAAGCTGCATCTGCGTATCTTCCGCCAACCTGATGTGCTCCCATGGACCGCCAAAACCAATTTTGGAGTCGAGCAGGCCAGAGCCGAGTGGATCTGCATGCTGCACCAGGATGATTTGTGGCTGCCGCATCGGTGCGTATCGTTGCGGAAATGGCTTGCGGCGCAATCCGATGCCGTGATGCACTTGCATCCCGCCTATATTATTGACGAGCGGGGCAAGAGGATCGGGATCTGGCGCTGTCCGTTGCCGGCGAGCGAGACTCCGGTCCCGTCCGAACTTCTCTTGCAGCGACTCTTGGTCCAAGAGTTCATTGCCATCCCGACGCCGTCCATTCGGCGCGATGACTTCATAAGAGTGGGCGGTCTCGACGACACGCTACAGCAGACTGCCGATTGGGATCTTTACCTAAAGCTTTGTCAGGCCGGGAACGTCTTTTACCATTCTGAGGCATTGGCCTGTTTCAGGATTCACAGCGCCTCCCAAACCCTATCGGCAAGCCGAAACGTCACGGATTACCGCAAGCAGTTAGAGAGCGTTCTTGCCCGCCATGTCGGCAGGTTGAACTCCATGTCGAGACAATGGATTCTCCCCTTGGCGCAGGCATCGGTCGAAATAAATACGGCTCTAGCTTCCGCAAATAATGGAAGACCTGCAGCTCTGATCAAAGCGCTGTATTTCCTTCTAAGAATTGGACCTCGCGCTACATGGAAATATATTGTTTATTCGCGGATCACCGAGCGGGTGATCCCGCGCCTGCGTGCGCGCCTTGCCGGGGGATTGTGAGATGATCCGCGTGGGCCCGCTGGTTCGGCGTTCGTTCGGTCGCTATGAGCGGCCAATCGCGGAAATATACCGCCGCATATTCGTTGATTTGGACGATTTCGTCAGCCGCATAGCGGAATGGGCGGCAGAACCGCACAGAATACTGGAAATCGGCTGCGGCGAGGGCGCGATGACCGAACGGCTCGTCCGAACTTTCGCCGGCGCCACGGTTACCGGCATCGATATCACTCCCAATGTCGGACGCCTATTCTCGGGCGATACTGCTCGCGTCACGTTTCGACGTGAGGCCGCCGATGAGCTTGCCGAGAGCGAACCATCCTTGTTTGATCTGATCGTCCTTTGCGATGTCGTCCATCACGTGCCGCCGCACGCACGCCAGGCCCTGCTCTCCGCAGCGCGGCGTTTATTGGCGCCGGATGGAGCCTTGGTGTTCAAGGACTGGTCGCCCTCGGCCACCCCAATACACTGGTTATGCGATATCGCGGATCGCTACATAACTGGGGATGACGTGCGCTACGCGACGAGCGATGAAGCAAAGGCGCTCCTATGCGATATATTCGGACCCGGCGCTATCCGCGCCGAAAGCCGCGTACGGCCCTGGGCGAATAATTTCGCCCTTCTCGTCCACCCGTGACACCGGTGGGTACCGAAGAGAATGACCGCTGCCCGCCGCTTCGCGATCCTGGCGTTTCGCCTGCTGATAACCGCTGGCCTATTGCGGACGCTGGCGTCGCGTCTCGACATGGCGCGCGCCGAGGACATCGCCGATCACATCTCGCTTGCCGCTCCTGGCCGCGGCCTGTGCGGCGTTGTTTGTAGGGGTTCCGGTCAACACTTGCGCTGGCTGTCTCTCTACCCGGGAACCGTAATGTTTCTCGCCGGCGTTTTGACGATGGCATGGCTGCCTCCGGGAACGCGCACAATCGGCGGGACTGGCTTTGACATCCATACGCTCCTTATGCCGCCGTTGCGGTGATTATCGGGGTGCAGTCGGTGCAATTCTGGATTTTCGCCAAGATTTATGGAATGCGTGAAGGTCTCATATCGCCCGGTCCCTGGTTCTCTTCGGTCATTGCCGTGATAGCCGCGGCTCGAATACGGGCTGTCGCCGGGGGCGTTCTGCTCAGGGGACGATGGGTTAACTTGTTATTATATTGCGCTGCCGGCGCAGGCGTATCATACCATAGCCAACTAGGCAATTTCCTGCTCAATTTTCCAGTCACTATTCCTTTATATCGATGATTTTGGAGATAGTGACGAGCGAGGACCATATGTTTAGAGAACTCTTCTATCAAGCTACCAGTAAAGCGCGATTTGTATTACCTCCCTTCTTAATGACTTTGGGCTACATGTTGTATCGTGCCCGAGGCGCCTACTTTCAGGATGGACTGCTGACAGTCCATAATTCCGATTTTCGCATTGATCGGAGGTTTCGTGAGGCCTATCAGCTGGGAAAGGCGACCGGTTCTTGGGGCCGCCAGGATGTAGAGTGGCGCGCCTATATCTGCTGCTGGGCCGCCTGGAGTGTGTGCAGCAAAGACGGCGATTTTGTCGAGTGTGGCGTTAATCGAGGTGGATATTCACGAGCTGTAATGCACTATGTAGATTTTGAGAGTCTTGACAAGAAATTCTGGTTATTGGACACTTACGAAGGATTGGCAAGCCACTTGATTTCAGAAGATGAACGTCATCTGGGCATACTCCCTGGCGGATATTCTCCTTGCCATGAATATGTTAAAAAAATATTTGACTCGATTCCTAGAGTTAATATTATTAAGGGAGTTGTTCCTGATACGCTTTCCCAAGTAAAATCGAATCGAGTCTGCTATATTTCTATTGATATGAACAATGCAGCGCCAGAAATTGCCGCTGCTGAGTACTTTTGGGATCGATTGATCAGCGGAGGGATTATCGTGCTAGATGATTATGGTTGGCGAAAGCATATAAACCAGAAGATCGCGTTCGACAAATTCGCGGACGAGCGCGGGGTCAAGGTGCTGTGCCTGCCGACCGGCCAAGGGTTGATCTTCAAGCCCTGAGCCGGATCTCGCAAACAGGCCAAGACGGCTGCTTGGAAGACGGAACGTCCATGGTTATCCGTAATCATACCGGATGCTTATCCCGTTGCCTCCGGTCGGTTCAACATTTAGTCGTCATCACCGGGCTTGACCCGGTGATCCACGTGGTATCGCCCGATGAGCAACCGAGTTTAAGGAGCCGCGTGGATGCCCGGATCAAGTCCGGGCATGACGGAGGCACAAAATATAGCGGAACCGGAACAAAGGGGATAAGCCATTCATACCATTCCATGACGGCGAGAGATGGCTGGCTGTCGCTTTGTAATCTGTCGTATACCGATACGAGAACGGCATCAAAGTGATCCTTGTTAATAGCAACGATACAGAAGAGAGTATACGGATTGCCACACAATTCGCCGATAGGCTCGATCTACACAGTTTCGGTCGGCCTGATCTGCTTGCGTGGAGCGCCAAAACCAATTTTGCAGTCGAGCGGGCCGGAGCCGAGTGGATCTGTATGCTCCACCGGGACGACTTGTGGCCGCCGAACCGGTGTGCCGCTCTGAAGACGCGGCTCTCGACGCAATCGAATGCCGTGATGCACTTGCATCCTGTTATTGAAGTTTGGTCTGCCGGGCGTTCCAGAATACCTATGTTCATCGGGTGGGTAATCCCGCGCCTCCGGGCTCGATTCGCTGGTGGATTGTGAGGGACGAACAGGAGTAGCCAACATTCGTAGAGTACTAATCATAACCCTCCGGCTGCTTGTGACCGTCGGATTATTGTATATTCTGGCGTCGCGGCTCGATATGGCACGCTTAGAGGAAATGATTGGCCATGTTTCGCTACCGCTTCTGGCCGCAGCCTTTACAGCGCTGCTCGCAGGGATTCCAATCAACGCCGTGCGCTGGCGCATGGTCCTGGCCGCAGAGGGCCCCCCGCCGAGGTTTAGCAATCTGACGAAACTGTTGTTTGTCGGCCTCTTCTTCAACCAGGTGCTGCCGACCGGCATCGGCGGCGACGCCGTGCGCGCCTGGCGCTGCCGTAGGCTCGGCATCGCGCTGGGCGCAGCGGTCCGCAGCGTCCTCCTCGACCGTGTCAGCGGTTATGCCGTTATGGTCGCGGTTTATGCAGCGAGCCTGCCGGTGCTGTTGCGGGTCCTCTCAGGTCCGGGTGAACGGGCCGGCGTCGTCGCGGTATTTGGCGCAACGCTGCTTGGATTGTTTGGGCTCCCGTTGATGGATCTCCTGCCGGCGCTGCTGTTGCGGATGCCGATGATCGGGGCCCTTGCCGATCTGTCGCGTGAGACCCGTCGGCTTGTCGCTCACCCCGGGCGATGCGCCTCGGTGCTCGGTCTTTCTATCGCTATGATTGGCCTCGCCGCCCTCGCCTATATGCTGGTCGGCGACAGTCTCGGCGTCCCGCTTTCCTTTACGACTTGGCTCGTCGTGATACCACCGGTCAGTCTGGTCCAATTGATGCCGATATCGCTCGCCGGCTGGGGCGTGCGCGAGGCCGGCATGGTTGTCATTCTCGCGGGTTTCGGGGTTCCGGCCGAGGCGGCGCTGGCGGTATCGGTGTTGATAGGCCTGGGGCTCGTTGTTATCGGCTTGCCCGGCGGGCTGATCTGGCTCGCCGGCTGGGATATTGCGCAGCCGCGGCCGAGAGCCGCCGACGGCCTTGCCTGATCCGGATTTGCAAAAAGGCTGGCCGCATCATTGTCGCCCACCTCACGGCGACGCAGCAACCGGCCGTGGCGTGCAACGATCCCGCCGCATTGCATCGGGTGCGTCCGTTCCGCAATCGTCGCCGGGCGCGCCGAAACCGCGCTCGGCCCGCTCGCGCCGCTTGGCCGGCTCCGATCGGTTCTCGTACACGGCCAGGATCGGGCTTTTATAAAGCAGGGCCATCGGCCGGATCGGGTGCAAACAGGCGCGATCGGGAAACAGGATGACGAACGCATCGAACCGTGCCCAGCCCGGGGGCGGCGTATGCGTATTCCTGCTGGCAGGAGCCGGCGGGCAAGTCCTTGACCGGTCGAACGCCGTCCATACCGCCGCCGGCACGGCCGATCTGGCAAGCCGCGCATAGTCCGGCCGCATGACCAACGGATGTTGGGTAGGGATCGTGAAGACCGTCTGGGTGAAGCCGCCGCGCCGCGCAATCTCCCAGGTCGGCAGGTAAAATGCGGCGATGCCCGGCCGGCTGCTGTAATCGAAGGCATCCGGAGGGAAACCCAAGGCCACCATGGCCCCGGGCGGCAGTTTGCGCAGTCCTTCCTGAATATCCGCGTAAATCCGGTCGTCGCTGTTCCAGCGGGCCTCGACAAGGGCGATGCGGCCGACGAGCAGGAGGGATACCGCGACGACGACAAGCCCTGCCGTCCGGCGGGTTTCGGCGACGATGTCGAGGGCGCCGACGGCCAGAAAATACCAGGCGATCGGGATCCGATGATCGGCGCCCTCGGCGGTGAGCAATTTGTCGGGCATGGCGAGCTGCACGATGAACAGCAACAACAGCGCGAGTGCAATGCCGGGAGCAACGCGGACCGCGCCTCTCGCGGCCAGCCATGCGACAAGGCCCGCCAGAACCGCGAGACCGGCGGCTTCGAGCATCGGGCGATACAGCAGCGGGGCCGCGAAGGCGATGAGCCGACCCGAGAATCCCCGATAAACGACGACAAAAGACGCCGCCGAGTGCGGCGCCCAGAGCAGCGCGATGACCGCCGGCACAACAAACGGAAGGGCCGCGACAAGCAGGTCGCGCACGATTTCGGCCAGCTTCAGGCGCCGCTGCAGGCCGCGGCCGATCTCATATCCGGTGAGGGTCACCGCCAGCAGACCGACCGGGAACAGATGGGCAAAGAAGATGACGACCGCGCCTGCTGCGGCCGCACCGGCACGCCAGGGCCAGGACTTCTCGCGCAGCCGGATCCACAGAGCGGTGACATGAAGATAAAGGCCGACGGCAAAGAGAAAATCAACCACCCCTATGGCAAGCGGCCGGCTGTAAAGGAAGAGAGCCGCGGCGAACGGCCAGACCGACCCTCTGCGGTATAACGCATAATGGACGACGCTCGTACCGCTCAGCAGCAACGCAAAAGAGAGCGCGACGAATGACTTGCCGACCCACGGCAACGGCAGGACCCGGCCCAGGGCATTGCTGTAGAGGTCAAACGCCAAGTCGGGCAACAGGCGCCAGTTCGGCGCATATTCCTGGTGAAACGCCGGGGTGTCCTTGAGGTGCAGCAAAATCCACGAACGCGCGAGGTGGTTTAGCAAGTCATTGATGGAAATAAATTTGTGAGCGAATAAAGGATAGCAAGAAAATATTAAAACTATAGCAAATATTACGGCAGCTTTTATTTTCGTAATATGCAGAAAATTTACGTCAATCTCTTTTGGCGTAGGCAGGAAATTCACCTTGACGGCATGGAGGCGGGACTGCATCGCATAGTCTCGGTAGTTGCCTTAACTATTCTCGATGGGCCGAAGGCTATCGGCAGACAGGCAGTGATCATCGCCGCAATAACGCGTTCCTGAACCGGCGATACCGGAGGGATCATTCAATTTTTAACCTCCGACTAACCGTTTGCCGCATGTCCCAGGGCGCCCCAGATCTCTGAACGGACCGCCAATTTGCCGTTCCGGTGATCCCGTCGGCCCGCCGGGCCGGTCACCTGCGAGAAGCGACCCCCTGCCCGAATGCGTCTCCTCTTCGCGCGGGCCATCCTGGCGGAGGGGACGCAGAATGCGGGAAACCAGCTTCCGCCGATCGGCGATTTGACCGCATTCTATTTGCTTTGTGACTAACCACCGCCCATCGTGTCAACCCGGTCAAGCGATCTCCCAGCCGCCGGTGACGGCATGCCGGTCGCAGACATCGCCGCGGTCGCCAACCCCATCGATATCCCGAGATCGGAATCGGAGCGGCTGTTCCCGCCATCTTCGCCGTCTCAGGTTGAGAGGGCGCCCGCGGAGCGGTGCTGATGGGCCTGGGGCCCGTTGCTATCGGCTGCTCGGGGCGCTGATCCGGCTCGCTGGCTGAAGTGGCGCGCAGCCGCGACCAAGCGCCGCCCACGGCCTTGTCCGATCCGGATTTGCAGACAGGCCGGCCGCGCAGGTTCAAGGCCATGCGCGCCAGCCCCGCTCTTCCCGCACAAAGCGCTTCTCGGCAATGCACCGGAACCCTGAGGCGGCCTCGTCCGCGGCAAAGCGTCGGATCGTTACTGCGCCGGGCTCGATACGCAGCACGTTGTAGTCGTTGCTCTCGCCGCGCAATCGGGTGGAGAGCCCGGTCCCGGCCTGGATCAGCAGAACCGGGCCAAGATCCGAGACGAGCGGGCGATGGAGATCCGCGCGCCAGCTGTGCAGATGGCCGCTGAGAAAGATGTCCGCGCCGCATTCCGCCAGGGCGCGCAATGAGCGCGCCGACCCGCGCATCAGCGCCTTATGCGCCTGGTCCGGCGCGTGGACGAACGGATGATGCGTCACTACGATGCGGGTCCGCCGCCCGGCCCCTGCGAACGCCGCGCAGGCGCGCGCCGCGGCGCGGCGGGTGATCCATCCCCGCTGCCAGGCGAAGGGCGTGACCGTGTTGATCCCGGCGACGACAATCTCGTCGTCCCGGAAACAGGGCTCCAGCTCCTGCTCGATCCGGCGCCGGTAGCGCCGCCAGGGGCGGAAGAGACGGGTCCAGACCGCGTCCAACGGCACGTCGTGATTGCCCGGCACCACCAGAACCGGTTTGGGCAGCGCCGCCAGAAAGCGCCCGGCGGCGGCGAACTGCCCGGCCCGCGCACGCTGCGTCAGGTCTCCCGAGACCGCGACGAGATCCGGCGCAGCGGCCTCGATGCTGTTCAGCAGCGGCGCCAGCAGCTCCGGCCGGGTGCGCCCGAAATGCAGGTCGGAGACATGCACGACCGTGCGCATGGCCGCCTCAGCCGGGCAGCGGCGTCAATACGCGCAGCGCATCGCGGCGGCGCCGGAAGCGATAGGGGCCGGGGAGGCGCTCGCGCTCGCCGTCGCGTACGACATGGCGGCGCGGACGGTTCGTCTCGACCACGATCTCGGCGCCGCAAAACAGCTCGAAATCGCGCGCGGCGCGCAGTCGGCCGAGCACCAGCCGGGAAGCCAGGGCCAGCAAAGCGAGCCGACCGCAATCGGGGGCGACATAGAGAGCGAGGCGTCCCTGCTCCAGGCACTCCGCGCCGGCCAACCCGAACTCGGCGAGCTGGAAAGAGTTGTTGGCAACGAACACCATCGGCGTTCGCCGCCGCCGCGTCGCCCCGTCTACCGTGACGCGCAGCAGGAGCGGCGCGCGGGCGCGCGCCAGCCCGAGCAGGACGGACAGATGGGCGGCGAGCCGGCTTCGGCCCCAGCTTCCGTACAGCCGCTCCCGCTGCTCCAGGACGCGGGCATAGATGCCGAGGCTCGCATTGTTCAGAAAAACCTTGCCGTTCACCTCGCCGATGCTGACGCACTGTTCATGGCCCTGTGCCAGTACGGCGACCGCCCCGGCGATGGTCGGCGGGATGCCGAGGCTGCGGGCAAAATAGTTGAACGTGCCCAGCGGCAATACGCCCAGGCGCCGACCGGTGTCCGCCAGATGCGCGACCGCGGCGCACAGCGTGCCGTCGCCGCCGCCGACGACGATCGTGTCGAAGCCCGCTCTTACGCCGTCGGCGACAGCTTCGGCGATCTGTCCGCCCCGGCGCACAATGCGGATTTCCGGGCCGAGCCCATGCCGGGAGAGGGCATCGCGCAACTCGGTCATCTTCTGCCGTAGGCTGAGCCGGCCCGAGCGCGCGTTCATCACCACCAATATCCGGCCATCCATGCCCCGGCTCCTCCATGCGGCATCCTGCCGATCGCCCCGGTCAAATTGGGGGAAACGCTTTTGCGCCTCGGCCGGTGCCTCTCCTCCCGTCACGGATCGGCGCGGCCGGCAGGATCGTCACATCTTGGGGTCCCCGCGCCGGCGCCAGCGCTGCCAGGCGAAGCGGCCGATCACGATCCCGACAAAAGCGGCAATGCCGTAGTCGAGATAATGGAAGGCCTCGCTCATCCGGGGATCGCTGCCCCATTTGTCGCCCAGCAGCATGCCGATATAGGCGAGCAGAAAGCACCACGGCCAGGAGCCGACAAAGGTATAGACGTGAAAGCGCAGGAGCGGCATGCCGGAGATGCCGGCGGGCAATGCGACGAAGGTGCGCACGACCGGCAGCATGCGTGCAATCAATACGGCGAGGCTGCCGAAACGGTCAAAGAACCAGTCGGCGTAGGCCAGATCGTCCCGCGTCAGCAGGACATACTTGCCCCAGCGCTCGATCGCGGGCCGCCCCCCGTATTTGCCGACCGCATAGGCGACGGCGGAGCCGAGATTGCAGCCGAGCGCGCCGACCGTGGCGACAAGATACAGGTTCATCTGCCCGCGCGAGACCAGATATCCGGCAAAGGGCAGGATCACCTCGGAGGGCAGCGGGATGCAGGCGGACTCGGCCGCCATCAGCCCGGCAAGCCCGGCATATCCCGCCGCCGACAGGATGGCGACGATGACCTGGGCCAGGGTTCCCGCGACGCTTGCATGCATGTGCGCTCGTAACTCCCGTGACCATGCGATAACGCGGGGCCTCGCCCTTCGCCCGCCGGGTCAGGTGCGGAGGGAGGCGGGCGGGGACCAACGCCGACGGCGCCGCGCCATTTGCTGCCGCGGTGGTGCGGCCGCGGCCGCCGGGCGACTCCATGGATGATCGCGAATGCGGGTGGCCGCTTCGCCAAGACCTATCATCTTGCGCCCCGGTCGGTCTCTCTGTTCAGAAATATCGACCGCCCGTAGGGTGCGGCATGGATCGATTGCACCTCCGCGACCATTAGTAAGGGGCTGCGGCATCCTGACCGGTTGCGGAAGGTCTGATCGGCGATGGGACGAGATCAAAGAGCGCAGACGCCGCCGGCGACGCCGAGGTGCAGCCGCGGGATATCCCACCCCTCGCGGCGCAAATGCCGACTCGCCCCACATCCCAGGGTGTCTCAGGCAACCTGCCTGCATAGATCATCAGCAAGGAGTTTTCGATGAAATCGATCCTGGCCGCATTGACCCTCGCTCTCGCGATCCCGCTCTCGATGTCCCCGGTCATGGCAAAGGGCTGCCTCAAGGGAGCGATGGTCGGCGGGGTGGCGGGCCATGTCGCGGGCCATCACGGCGCGCTGGGGGCCGCCGCTGGCTGCGCCATCGGGCATCACCACGCTTCCAAGCACCAGAATACCGCGCCGACCGCTCAGCGCACGAACCCGGACCAGTCCCGTTAGGAGCGGACAGCCTCTCGCCGTGACGCGCCGCAGGCCGGAGGCCTAGCGGTCGCCGGTGCCGGATTCGCGCGGCGCTCACCGATGCGCCGCGCGAATCCGCGGGCGCGGCCGTTTGCCGGAACCGACCGCGCGGCACGGCGGTTTCTCGAAGAGATGATGCTGCGCGAGTATCGGAAAAAACGCGATTTTGCAAAGACTCCCGAGCCCGCGGGGGCGCCTGTTCCCCAGGCGAGACCGGGGCCGCTCGCCTTTGTCGTGCAACAGCATCGGGCGCGGCGGCTGCATTACGATTTTCGTCTCGAACTTGACGGCGTGCTGAAAAGCTGGGCGGTGCCGAAGGGGCCGAGCCTCGATCCCGGCGAAAGGCGGCTCGCCGTTCAGGTCGAGGACCATCCGCTCGAATACGGCGCGTTCGAAGGGGTGATCCCGGAGGGCGAATATGGCGGCGGCGCCGTCATGCTGTGGGATCGCGGCACCTGGATCCCGGAGAGCGCGGATCCTGCCGCCGCCTATCGGCGAGGCGCTTTCAAATTCCGCCTCGAAGGCGAGAAATTGCATGGGAATTGGGCGCTTGTGCGGATCAGTGGCAAAGCCCGCACGGAACGCGCGGAGGGGCGCAAGGATCACGGCGAGCGGCGCGAAAACTGGCTTCTGATCAAGGAGCATGACGCGACGGCGATGCCGGGCAGCGGCGATGCCGCCGCACAGAATCCCTTGAGCGTCGCGACCGGCCGCTCGCTCGACGAAATCGCCGCCGAGCGCGACCGGACGGAGCGCGGGCGTCCCGCCCGCGATTCGACAGGCGCGGCGACCCCGACTGCAACGGGAAAAAGGGGGAGCCGGGCAGCGGCGGCGGAGCAGGAATACAGGGAGGAAGTCGCGGGGGTGCCGCTGACCCATCCCGACCGCGTTCTCTATCCCGAGCAGGGCATCACCAAGCGCGATCTGGCAAATTACTATTGGACGATCCGCGACTGGGTGCTGCCGCACATCGCCGATCGGCCGTTGAGCCTGGTGCGCTGCCCGGAGGGCCGCAGGAAGGCGTGCTTTTTCCAGAAGCATGTCGGCGGCGGCGCGCCGGAGGTATTGGGGCGTGTCGCGATCACCGAAAAGACCGGAACCGGCGATTATCTGGTCGTCGAGAACGCCGCCGGGCTCGTCGCGCTGGTGCAGATCGGGGTACTCGAACTCCACCCCTGGGGCGCGACGGTCAAAAAGCTCGAGACCCCGGACCGCGTCACCTTCGATCTCGACCCCGATCCCGGCTTGGCATGGTCGCAAATCGCCGAAGCGGCGCTCGAACTGCGCAGCGCCCTCGCAGAACTGGGGCTCGAAAGCTTTGCCAAAACCACCGGGGGCAAGGGGCTGCACGTGGTCGTGCCCTTGGTGCCGCGGCTCGGCTGGGATGCGGTCAGGGGGTTCGCCCGGAGCCTCGCCGAAACCGTCGCCGCCGGCGCGCCCGAGCGCTATACAACGAACCCGGTAAAGCGCGCCCGGACCGGCCGCATCTTTATCGATTATCTGCGCAACAGCCGCGGCGCCACTGCGATCGGCGCCTATTCCGCCCGCGCGCGGCCGGGCGCGCCGGTGGCGACGCCGCTGTTTTGGGACGAGGTCGAGCAGGCGGTGCGACCGGAGGGCTTTACGGTGGCGACGGTGCCGCAGCGGCTCGCGGGTCTCGAACGAGATCCCTGGGCCGGGATCGGCACGATCCGCCAGTCCGTGACCGCTGCGGCGCGGCGTCGGCTCGGGTTGTGATTCGGAGGCGCACGCTCAGCGGCCGAGGCAGATGCGCAGGTTGTCGCGCTCGTTCTCGTAATCCGACATCGCCTGCTGCAGTGGATTGTTCTGCGGCAGGGCGCGCAAAGCGGCGCTTATGGCCTTGATGTCGGCATCGCTGTAATGGACGGGAGGCGGGCAGCGGCAGAGCCCACCCTGGGCGTCGGATCGGGTCCGGGGCGGGCTCCGATCCGAGACGGGAATCATCTCGGTATTCCCCCGGTCCAGAAATGAAGGGACCGAGCATCCCGTAAGCCCGGAGGCGGCAAGACCCAGCAGCGCCGTCAGGCCTGCAGCGCAGACGCCCGCTTTCGAGACCATGTGTTTCCCCCTCCCCGCCCCGCCGCACGATGGACCGGGGCCGCGGGTCGGATCAAGGGGCGATGCGGCCGCACCGCGGGGCGTGCTTTCAGCCCGTCCCCGCCAGGCTCCACGCCAGATTGGCAAGTGTCGCGTCGGCCGGGCTCGGCGCCGCGATCGTCAGGACGTCGCCTGCCTGAAACGTCGTCGCCGCGCCCATCGTAAAGCTCGCCGCGGTCGCGCCGGGGCCGAAGATCATCGTGCCGACGCCGGCGCCGTTCTTGTCGATCTGGAATGTCGCAGTGCCGCTCGCCGCGGTCCCGGCATTGCCGGCGCTGCCCGCCAGCCCGGCCGGAAAGGCCACGGCGCCGGAAAAGACATAGCGGAAAATCGTCTGATTCCCGGTCGGCGATCCGGCGAAGCTCCCCGAGATCGTCATCGGCGGCGGCGCGGCACCGTTGCCGGTCAAGACGTATTGCGTCGGCACGATTGCCGACAGATCCGCCAATTCCTGGCCGAAGCTGTTGAAACTCTGCAATTTCACATAGATCGTCTGGCCGACGAGGCTCGCCGGATAGACGTATTTGAACAGGGAGGGATCGTTGAGGCCAAAGCGGGCAAAGCTGGTGCCGGCGCCGTGCGCCGCAATCGGCGTGCCGTAGAGTCCGCGCCGCAGATAGGTCAGGTTGTACTGGTAGGGCGCCGTCAGGGTCGCGGTCTCGTAGGAAATCAGCTCGCCGTCGCAATAGCACAGCGTGATTGCGTTGTCGGCGTCCGCCCGGGTGCCGGAGAGGAGCTGCCCGCCCGACATTGCCATATCGACCGACACGGTATCGGCCGTATCGGGATCGCCGCCCGCCGGCAAGGCCGCGGTCAATACGCCCTGCCGCCCGCCGCGGAAGATCGTGCCGGCCAGGGCATAGGTGTTGTTGTCGGTCGAGATCCACACTTCGCACCCGCCCCAGTTCGGCGAGTAGAAGGCGATCTGGTCGCCGCTCGCCACGCCGGCGCCGGAGACGTTGGCCGACACTGTCACCGTCGTCGCGGTCGTCGAAAGAACCGTGGTCCCGGCCGGGATGACGCTGGGGGTGGTCTTGTCCGCGACGGCGACCCCGGGAACGACCGAGGCCGGCACGCCGGCAAAATGCAGGACGGCTCCCGAGACCGTCGCCGCGTTCGTCGTGACCAGATTGAGGCCGCCTGAGGCGATCATCCACACTTCGTAATCGCCGTTGGTGAGACCCGACGGCGGCTCGAAGATGACTGGCAGATTGGTGCCGCCGGGTCCGACCAGGTATCCCGGCGCGGCGCCGGCCGAATTGCTGCGGGTGTGCCGGGCCGCGTTGCCGGCGCCGTAGGGTGAAACCGCAGCGCCCGCGCTGACGCCGGGGATCTCCTCGGCCGAGAAGGTCAGATCGCCGTTGTCGTCCTCTGCGTAGCCGGTGATGCGGAAAGGCTGTTCCTGAAATCCGGCGCCCGCATCGGTGATCAGCACGATGTCCATCGGCTCCAGCAGGCAGTGCTGCCAGCCGAGCTTGAACTTCAGCCGCGTGCGGATCTGAGTTTCGCGCTGAAGCAGCAGAAAGCCACTGATCCCGGCCGAGACCGGATTGGTGAAATGATGCGCGACGAGGCTCGCCTTGAGCTTCAGGCCGAACGCGTCGATCAGGCCCTGATCGAACACCGGCGCGATCTGCGGGTTGTAGGAATTGGCCGAATCGTCGTACTCGACCGGCATCCAGTTGTGGATCGTCTGCGGGTCGCTGAAGTCGCACTGTACCGGATCGGTCGCGTTCTCGACCGGGCGGCCGTCCGAAATATGCTCGAAGGGCAGAAAATCGTCGTCGGTCAGGGATGCCGCCCAGCTCAAATCCGGGTTCCAGCTCGCGCCGTTCTGATCGAGCGCCTGGTCGCCGTAGGGGATGATCTTGAGCAGAGTCCCGGTCCACACGACCGCAGCATTCGACAGCCTGGCGATCTCGTCGAGCCAGCGCGAGGCGGACTGGCTGCGGTCCATGACCACGGACAGGCCGAGCAGCGCCGCCTGGCAATAGACGGCGAAATCGGCGATCGAGCCGGCGGTGTCGAGATGGGCCGCCGGAAAGCCGGCGCCGTAGCGCGGATTGGTCAGAAAATCGACAATGATCTGAGAGGGGTTTGCGTCGTCGAGATAGGTCGTCCCCGCGGTGCCGGCGAGAAAGCCGGTGACCTCGAACTGGATGTCGGGCAATACCGGCGAAGACCCCAATTGCATCGGTGCGCCGGTGACGTAGGCGGTGCCGGAATAGCCGATGACCGGCTGGTTCGGATCTCGGGAAGCGAAGACCGGATCGGCCGCCTGCCCGTCATTGCCGGCATAGAAGCTGAGGCCGACATTGCCGATCCCGGCGGCGATGCCGCCATTCGAAAAAATGCGGTTGTTGCCGTCGATGCCGTGGCTGGCGCCGCTCAGGCTGACCGGCCCGGTGCACAAGGCGAAGGCGACGTAGACCGAGTAATTGCCGCCGCCCTTTTTGCCGCCGGCCGCACCGAGGCCCTTGCCGCCCTTCGACCCGCTCGGATGCGACGGCCCCGAGAAGCCCCAGAATTCGAGGAGATTGCAGGACACCCGCGCGGTGCCGTAGACGAGCGGCTGCGGCGAGCCGGCTTGGCTGGTGTTGTAGCGCAGCGAGCCGAACTGCGGCGCATCGAATGCGTTCGAGAACGGCGAGGGGGTTGAGCCGCCCATTTCGGAAGCCAGGGATCAGCACACCGTGAAGAATTTGACCGCGCGCCCTGCGAGCGGCGCCGTATCGGCGTCGCCCCAGGCCACCGCGCGCGCGAGGAAATTGGCATGTATCAGGCGCGGCCAGGCGACGACGATCGCGCCGTGCGAAAAGCAGCGGCCATACCGGAACAAGGCGACGTCGCCCGGTTCGGGCGGCCCCGCGATCTCGCGGGCATAGCCGGAAAGACCGTCGAGATAGCGCTCGGCGTCGCGGTGGATGTGCCAGTCGGGCGGATAATGCGGCGGGTCGATATGCGGCACGAGCCCGGCGCGCTCATAGATTTCGGCCAGCAGCATCAGGCAGTCGACGCCGGCGCCCTTGACCCGCGCCTCGTGATGGAACGGCGTGCGCAGCCAGGATTCCGCCTCCGCGACGATTGCGGCGCGCTTGTGCGTGATTTCTGCAGAATCCATACTACGAACCACTTGCATTGAGGGACGGAATTGTGGAACCAGTCGTCATCTATGCGCTCTATCGGCCTGGCAGAGACATCTTCTACGCTGGCAAATCCCGCAATCTAAAGCGGCGCCTGAAAGGGCATCGCACGCGCTTCGGTCATATCGTCCAGGCTGTCATGCTGGAAACCTGCGATGGCGATTGGCGAGCCGCAGAGCATTTCTGGATCGAGGTTTGTCGCGAGGCCGGTATCAATCTGGCGAACCTCACAGAGGGAGGCGATGGCGTTGAGACGCTGAGCGCCAAGCTGCGGGTCCAGATATCCGTGCGACAAAAAGGCCGCGTCGCATCCGAAGAGACGCGCCGCAAGATGAGCCGCGTAACCAAAGGCAAAAGAAGAATTGGTCCCTGGAGGGAGTCCAGCGGCCAATGGCGACTCGTATCAAGCCTGGCACCAAGCCGTGGAATGCCTTCATGCCCGATATGACCGAAGCCGAGAAGGAGGCCATCCGGAAGCGCATCCGCGCCGGGCAGCCGAAGACATGGCGATCAAGCAGGCAGGGATCACGGCCGAGCAAAGCCGCAGAACATGGGCGAGCTATACCCCTGAACAGAGAGCGAAACGCATTGCTCGCGCAAGGCCAACGCCAGGCTGGCAAGCTAACCGAAGAGAGCGTTCGACAGATTCGTTCTCTCTACAAGGACAGCTATATGCAAAAAGAAATAGCACAGAAATTCGGAATAAGTCAGCCGGCGATTTCAAAAATAATTCATAACAAAATATGGGTGTTATGACATTGCTCACACCACGGATTCCGGCGGCGGGATCGCTGGAAATCCTCCAAATCTAGCCAAGTTGTTGAACGTATTCTGGCAGGTTGTGACCGTATGGTCGCATCCCGGCAGCAAGGTAAATCCATCGCCGGTCGCCACCGGATATACAAACGGTGAATTCAGGTTCGCCGTCCCGCCCGACAGCGTCTTGATCGTCCGGGTAAAGCCATTGTTGGCGCCCGAGGTGCCGATGATCGTGCCCTCGTCATAAGCGGTCGACGGGTTCGGCGTGAAACTGGTCAGGATCGCGATCGGCGTCGACGGCGCCCCGGCGGTGACGTTGACCGCGCCGAGCCCGGTCGCCTGACCGGCGGCGTTCTTGCCGCCGGTGCGGTCGTAGCCGCACATCGGGCTGCCGAACGCATGCGTGCAGTTGGCGCCGTAGATGCGCCGCGGCATCTGCGTATTGGCGAGCGCCGCCAGGGGCGTATTGACCGTCATCCGGATCGCGGTGCGGCCCCAGGAGATCGCCCCGATAGAGCCGTAGAACCAGACCAGGCAGCCGATCGAGGTGTCGGTCGGGCCGGAGGGCCCGGGAAAGAAGCGGTCGAGCTCGACAATCGCACCGTCGAACAGGCGCGCATAGATCGCCTGCTGCCAGGAGAGTCCTGAGCCCGTCGAAGGGCCGATCAGATCGGCCGGCCCGGCGCCGATCGTCACCTCGAGCG
Organism: Allostellaceae bacterium; assembly: GCA_035252905.1. GTDB lineage: Bacteria > Pseudomonadota > Alphaproteobacteria > ATCC43930 > CGMCC-115725 > AP-15. Next base: position 38,515 of record DATFCQ010000070.1, read on the forward strand.
GCTGCGCCTCGACCCCGACCTTGCATTTGACCCGGCCGCGCTGGAACACCGGCCCCAGTGCGAAAGTCCATGTCGCCGAGGCCGAATAATTGAGCGAACCCGAATTCGCGGCCCACAGGCTGCCGGGGATCTGCAGGGCAAGCGAAGCGCCGGAATAACGCAAGACCTCCCCGCCCGCCAGCTGAAAGGTCCACAAATCATAGGCGGTCAAGAGCCGCGACGTCGCGAGCCAGTTGACCAGAGCCGCCGGAGCCGGTCTCATGTCAACTCTTTAGCGCAGAGGTCGCAAGGGCAACGCAAAGGGCGCGAAGCAATTAATTCTCATTGCGCCCTTTGCACATCCTTTGCGCCCATTGCGGTGAATGTCTTCTGTTTTCACAGCAGCACCGAGACGAATTTGAGCTGCTTCAAGCGCCACAGGCGAAACATGAAGTTCTCGAAGCTTGCGGTATCGTCGGAAAAGCGGACGCGGAAGAAGAAGGTGAAATCAGCGGTGACCGCGACCCCGGAGCCGGGCGCCGTCGCGAAGGTGACGACGCCGGTGCCGGAATTGACCGAATAGGCCGAGGCAGGCTGTATCACGCCGTTCAGATAGACGGCCGAAACCGCGTTCGGTGCGACGATCGGCTCGGCAAAGCCGGGGCCGGGCAGCGCGACGCCCAGCAGGCGCACGAGCTGGAATTGCGTCTGCGAGGCATTGCCGGTGCCGAGATATTGGCCGGCCGCCATATTGTCGGTCGGGTCGGTATAGAGAAAGGCGGCAAAAGCGCCCTGCTGCTGCGCGTGAAAGCCCATTAGCGTGTCGAGTTCGGCATAGCCTGCCGCCGGATCGTTGCGCAGAAAGTCGTAGGTCAAGGTGAAGGTCCAGATCGGCAGCGCCTGGTCGTTGGCACGCCGCTCGCGCCCCGAGACGCTCTTCTGAACGCGCGTCCGGAACGCCGGCTCCTTGACGACCGACCAGGCGAGCCCGGGCAGCACCGGGAACTGGTTCAGGGCCATCGAGAGAAACCTTTAGCGCAGAGGATGCAGAGGCGGCGCAAAGAGTGCGCGATCGCCGGTTACCGCAAGCCCTCGCCTGTCATCGGCAGGACCTTGGAGACCTTCACTGGACGAGGTTGCATAAGCCGCTGCCGGAGAAACAGTTGAGCCGGGGCCTCGAAATAGTAATATGTGGGAATGGATATTCCAATCACGACCCCAAGAAAGCCTAATACAGTGATATCGCTATTATAATTAACAGCGATACCACAATACGTCGTGATCCAAACTATTGTTAGTTGTATTGGAAAGTGCAAAAGATAGGTTGAGTATGTGATGTCACCGATTAATTTGAAAGAACGTCCGGCTCCATGGTAGTAATACTGAAACAGTAATAAACAGAGAACCAATGACGGAAAACAAACACCATTTAAAGAAACCATAGATAAAAACCTCAATCCGAAATTTGTGAATATGTAAGATAAGATTGCACTACAGAAAAATAATACTGATACAATAGAAAATGAAAACAAAGCAGACTGGCGCTTCAATTGTTCAGACACAAGAAATGCAATTCCACCCGAGAAAAAACAATAGAGTCCCCATCCAATATCACGAAACGAACTATGTAAGGAATAAGACATTAAAAGGCCAATTAATATCGATACAGCTATAATCGGTAAATTTCTTTTGGAGAGAAGCATAGAAGCAAAAAAAGTCAGGTATAACAAGATCTCAACTGATACGGACCATGTTGGTCCGTTGAAGGAGTATCCCCTCTGTAATCCCCAATACGATAAGAAAAACAGATTCAATAAAAAGTGTCTCAGATCGTTCTCTCTATATATTATAAATGACCCCAGCGTACGGTAAGCGCCGAGCTGAACTGTCGCGACAAATACAAGTGTAACGAAATGAAGAGGGTAGAGACGGGAAAAACGCAACACACAGAAGTCATAAAATGATACAACTCTATTTTGAATCCTTTCGCTATATATATAATAAAAAACGAAACCCGATAGGACGAAAAAGAGTTGTACCGCATGAAATCCGTATTCGTAAAATGGCCAAAACAGAAAATAAAGCGGAAGAGAAGACGCATTAAACCCCCGTATGACATCGTATTGAGTAAAATAGAAATGTCGATAATGCCACAAGACGACAGCAAGCGAGGCCAGTCCGCGTAACACATCAAGCATATATAGGTGTTCAGGAACGGCGCGCGGCGCGGCCCGAACTCCCGATCCTGGGATGGCAATATCAGCCAATGTTCTTCGATCCCCTGTTGTCGATTGGGCTTGCTTAATCTACACCGTATCCGATCGTAATGACTCCGCTGTCAGCGCACCGGATCTCTCGCCCGCCTCTCGGCGAAGGCCGTCGCGGCACGCTCGCAAGCAAGCGGTCGCCATGCCCTGCGTTTCGGAGCGGATAATCGGAGCTTGCCGCCCTGCGCCGGGTTCACGACGCTGGACAGCACGCGCCGTCACAGAAGAAATTTTGTCTCTTATTTTGTGATATAATCATTGATCTGTCAATCAAAAATTGCTGAAAATTCCGATTTGCGGGATATCACATTCCTCCACACAAAGAACAATGGTTTGCTCCGAACCTCCTGGTCATGCCCGCTTGTGACCCCGACCGTCGGCAACCGATTGTTGTCACGTCAGCGGCAGCGCACCGGCGTCCCAGGCGGAGCGCACCGCGGCGGCGATGTCGGCGCGGTTCTGGCCGAACCAGCGCGCCACCGAGGCGCCGTCCGACGGTCCGTAGAAGCCGAGATGGACATGGACGTCGCCCCCGGCTCCGTTGGGGCCGCCGCCGCGGATCATGTTCTGCAGGCCCTGGCTGATGTCGGCCGGCAAGACCATCTCGCGGCTGTGCAACAGCGCCGGCATGCCGCCGGCAAAATCCGGCAGCGACCAGCCGCCCATCGCCGACGGAACGATGCCGCCCTGGGTGAAGATGTTTGCAAAGAACGAGCCGATCTTGCCGACGACCGGGATCGAGCCGATCGCGCTGAACACGCCGCCGATCCCGCCGGCGACCCCGCTCGTTGCCGTCGCCGCCGCAGTCGCCGCGGTGTTGCCGGCGATGATCCCGGTATTGGTCGCGATCAGGGTCAGGAGCGACACCTTGGTCGCGTCCTGGCCGATGCCGAACAGGCCGCCGAGGATCGAGCCTTGCGGAAACAGGCTGGTGAACAGCGGCTTCAACAGGCTGTCGCCGATCCCATTGACGAGGTTGTTCATGACCCCGCCGACGGCCGATTTTTCAATGCCGAGCATGACCGCGCGCAGCCCGCCCCTTTCGCGGATGCCGAGCACGGCATCGGTCAGCGCGTCGCCGATCGCGTGCTCGACCGGGCCGGCGAAGCGCTGATAGGCCCGCTGCGTCTGCTCGGCCGCCTCGCGCGCCGCCGCAGCCCGCGCCCGGTTCTCGCCCTCGGTCTCGCGAATGCCGATCGCGAGGGCGCGCCGATACTCCTCATCGAGGATGCGGATGCGCTGCTCCGAGGCGCGCCGGGCGACGGCGACCGTCTCGCGTTCGAGGTTCAGGTATTGGACCGAAGCCTGGCCGTAGATCGCGGCGACCTCGCTCAGCCATTCGTCGTAGATCGCCGCGACCTTGTCCGCGTCGCCCTTCGCCTCGGCAAGCTTCAGCCGCTCGCCGGCGGCGAACAGTTCGGCCTCTTTGCGGATCGCCTGTTCCGCCTTCCTCTTGTCCGCCCCGCCGCGGCCGCTTTCGCCGAGCCCGGTTGCCCTCTTCGCCGTCTTGGCGATCTCCCCGCCGGCGAAGGCGGTACGGATCGCCTCGCCCAGTTCCCGGAACCCCGAGATCAGGCCGTCGATCGGCTCGCGGATCGCGGCGATCGCGGCCTTGGCTTGCGCCACTGCCTCGATCAGTTCGCCGAGCGAGGCGCCAAACGTGATGGTGATTTGCTCATTCGCCACGCGGCTTCTCCTCGATGTCAGCGCCCACCTTCGCAACGGTTTTGTCGATCCGCATACCGGACCGCCTGAGCGCCGCGAAATCCAGGATCACCGCCGGCAGCCCTTCGCCGACCGGCCTGTGATCAAGGCCCGGGATCGCCGGCAATGTCCGGGAGGGGCCAGTCTCCGCGCGGCTGCGAGTCCGCGGCTTCCAGCCCCATAGCCGCGCCAGGACCTGCGCCATGTGGTGCGTCGGCGGCGTCTCGAGCCAGCTCTCGAAGATCAGCTCCGCCTCGCCGAGCGTCATCGCGTCGATGACCGGAACGGGATATCCGCAGCCGGTGGCGAGCTCGCCGTAGACTCGGCGGAGATCCCGTTCAAGGCTTGCCCCGGATCCTGATCCGGGGTCGCCGCCGGCTTCCCTTCCCCCGATGTTCTGAGCCCCGAGCCGAAAAGGATCGCCTGCACCGCGGCGCGTGCATTGCCGAGGTCGACGGCCTCCGCGACCTTGTCCGGGGTCATCTCGGGATAGTTGCGCTGCAAGGCGGCGGTCACCAGCTCGATGATGACGTCGATCTCCGCCGCGTCGATGGAGGCGCCGGCGTCGCGCAGCCGCTGCACCTGCGGCAACAGCCGGCGCATCTGGCCGAGCGTCAGCGGCGGCACGATCCACTCCTTCCCGGCCATTGCGATCGCAACGCCGGGGATCAGCGGTGCTTTCTTCGGCCTCATCATTCGACCGTCGACACTGTGCCGAGGGTGCCTGAAGCGTCGGCGAAGGCCATGAAATCGAACTCCTGGATCGTCCAGTCGTCGAGCTTTGTCGGCATCGAGAATTTGCTCGCCGTGCAGGCGTTGAGGCGCAAGGCCAGGGGCGCGTTCTCGGCGCTGCCGCCGATCCCGTAGGGACTGATCGGCTGGTAGAAGGTGGCCTTGAAGATCGGCGTTGTACCGAGGAGCTGGTTTGTCAGGGTCAGCTTGTTGCCGCTCGTCGTCACGGCGTAAGTGTAGGAGATCAACAGAGCGGCGCTCGCATCGGCGGCGGCGAAGGTGTAGATCCCGGTCGCCGGATTGACCGAATACTGCCCGGCCGCCGAGGGCGTCGTGACCCGGTTGAAGCGCTTGCCGGTCGCGGCGTAGACGATGCCGAGATCGTCGTTGTAGCTCGACGCATTGGCGACCGCGACCGTGTAAGGGGTCGTCGCCGGCACCGTGCCGGCTTCGTTCTGCGCGATGGCAAACTGCCCGGTCGCCGCGGTAATCCCCCAGAACAGATCGGAATACAGGAGCCCGAGGATCTGGGCGAATTTCGCCTTGCCGCTGATCTTGCACTGGCCGCGCGCGATCGCCTGTGGGAACTGGTACTGACCGTAAAGCTCCTTTGTGGTCCAATCGAAATCGATCGTGATGTCCTGAAGCACGCCGAACTGGCGCGGGCCGATGCCCGAGCCGGTTGCGTCGGTGCGCTCGCCCCACAGCGCACCGCTGCCAAAGCTCAACTGCATGTCACCTGCTCCTCCGGAGCGCGGGCGTCCTGCCCGCGTGTTGACCCGCGGCCGGGACGGCCGCGCTCCTCAGAGTCACAGAGGCGGGAGCATCGCGCGCCAAGGATGCGCGCTTCTCCTCTTCCCTGCGTGCTCTGTGCCTCTATGGTGAATTGTCCCTATTGCGCGACGCACAGGATCTCGACCGGAATGATCGCGACCGCCTGATCGCCGAGGATGCCTTCGTCGGTCTCGATCCGGCCGGCGATCGTGGCGTGCTGCACCATGTTCGGCAGGCCCAGATTCTGGATCCCGGTCGCCGGCGAGGGCGCCAGGGCCGCTTCGAGCGCGTCCAACAGCGGGTTGAGGATCTGCGCCGGAGCGGCGTAGGGATCGCCCGCATAAGCATAGACATGGAAATCGGCGTAGAGTGTCCATACGACCGGCGCGCCCAAGGCCCTGACCGCGGCATGGGCGCCCTTCTCGCTCATAAAGAGCGCCGGCTGCTCGGCCGGGCTGACATCGCTCCAATGCCTGAGGCGCCGGCTCGCGGTCGCGAACCGCGCTGACGATGCTGCCAGATCCCACAAGGCGGCATAGATCGGTTCGCGCTGGATCGTCACGACCGGAGCGCTCCCGTGGCCGCGGCCTCGATCTTGGGCGCGGTCTGTTGTGCCGTCTCGGCGGACGCCGAGCGCCGTGCCGAGCATCCGGACAAGGGCGGGTCCACCGCATCCCTGCCGGACCGGAGCCGGTTGCCGGCCGCGAAGCGCGATGGGCCGGCGCGGCGCACCGCGATCAGCCAAGGATGCGCGGCGCCGGATCCGCAACACCGGACGTGGGCGAAGCCGAACTGCGCGATCGCGCGCGCCAGCCCCTGCCGTGCCTTCTCCGGCAGCGCTTGCGGGCGCGCCGCGATCAGGCGGCCTTTCCGGATCTCGACGCCGATCATCCCGCCCCCACAAGGATCGCCGGATCGGTCGCGGTCGGCGCCGGTTGCGGAGCGAGGCCGGCGATCGGCGCGACCAGGCGATAGGGCTGCAACATCGCCTTGACCGCGGCCGGGATGTCGCTGCGGTCGTAGGAAACAACCTCGGAACCGATCCGCTTCGACACCTCGCCGATGCGGGTGCGCGCGCGATAGCGCAGGGCGACCACTTCGATCGCCGCCTGCGCGATATCGGGCGGCACGCTGGCATAGCCGGCGGTGTATTGCATCAAGACGCATTGCGCCTTGCGCGGCACGCAATAGCCGCGCACGACCAGCTGCGTCGGCGAGAATACATAGCCGGCCTGCGCCGCATAAGAACGCGCCGGTGCGGTGTTCGGCACCGGCGGCACGGCGACGCCGTCGACGACGACGAGCGCGACCGCGCTGCACGGGGTCACGCCGAAGGGAAAGCGGCTTTCTTGCGCGCCATAGGCGCCGGCGAGCCCGTCCCGGGTCTCGGTCCAGTCGGCCGCCAGGATCGGCCGGCCGAGCCAGCTCTGGATCGCCTGGCTCGCCGCCGTGATCAGGCGCGCGAGCAGCGCATCCTCGAGCGAGGGGAACGGCGCCGACGGGCCGCCGGTATTGAGCCACGCCTTGACGTCGGCGAGGGTGCAGAGATCGCCAAAGCTCATTTTGCCCCGCCGACAGCGACAAATCCGTGTGCCGTCAGCTCGGCAGCCGCTGCCGCCGGCACCCGCACAACGCCCTCCGCATCGGGCGCATAGACGCGCCCGGCGAAGCTGCACGCGACGCCTTCGGGATGACGCAGGGTCACCATACCGGCTGGCAGAGTCATGCTTTCGGCCTTTTTCGCCACTGCGAACCCTCCGACATGCAACAGATGCGCCGCGACCTCGTCCGGCACGTCGACGAGCCAGCGCCCCTCCCCGTCCGGGTAGGGCTCAAAGCTCGCCGTACCATGGCTGACCGGATAGCCGAGCGTGCCCGGCGGCACGATCAATGTCACCATACCGCCCGCCCTTGATCAGCCGTTGATGACAGTGCGGCTTTCGCCACGGACAATACGATCAACCTGCGATTGCTTTATGCCGTAGAGGCGACCCAGCTCGGTTTGACTGACGCCCTCGAGCGCATATCGCCACCGGATCTCAGCCACGTCGGCATCCGTCGCCGTGCATCTTCCGTGCCTCTCGCCATGCCGGGGCTCGAACACATAACCGCGCCCCTTGGCGCGCATGTCGACCATGTTCTCTGTCTGGGTGGCGAGGAAAAGGTGGTTCGGATTGCGGCAACGCCGCCAATCACATCTATGACACACAACAAGACCGGCCGAGATCGGCCCGTTCTCTAATTGGTAGGCCACCCTGCGGACGAGAACATTGCTCTTGCCGCGGAAGCGGGTATAGCCGTATCCATTTGGCTTCAGCGAACCAGTCCAAGGCCAGCAGGCTTCTGGAAATGGATCAATCGCGACTTGGCGCCAGAAAGCGACATCAGATAGGAATGGACGAGCCATCGTTCCCTCCGCAACAGGGGATGGTGGTCAGGTGATCGGGTGGTGCATCACCGCCATCCGATCACCGCCATCTTACCTGTTCGGAGAGCCTTTTTTGAATTACTTGATATTCAATTTATCTAATAATATCAATATATTACCCGTTTCCAACGTTACAGATCACGCCCATAGCAAAGGGCGCATAGATAGCCAGGCACTCCTCCGCATACACCCCCACCTGGCGTTGGCGGGTCACGATCGGCCAGTCGATCTGGTAGTAGTCCTGCCGGGTCTTGATCTCGGCGACGTTGGGGACCTCGTTCGACTGGTATTGGATCGGCAGGTTCTCGGCCCAGCCCAGGATCGTGCCGGGCGGCACCCTCGGATGGATGCGGATCGGAATGCGCAAGCCGCCGTCGATCGCGAACGGATTGTAGTAATAGGCCACCGTACCCGAGGCGGTGATCGTATACCCGTCTCCGCCTTCGGCCGGACTGTCGTAGCGCAATAAGGGTCCCGAGGCGTTCGAGAGCACCTTGGTCGTGATGTTCTTCAGTTCCTGCGCGTTGACGTAGAGGACGGTCGGCGACAATTCAAAATTCTGCCACATCGTTTCGAGCATCGTGTCGATCTCGTTGACCGATCCGCGCCCCGAGGCGGTCAAGGGCGTCCCGGTCCCGGCCGTGCCGGTGGCGAGGACGTTGACATAGGCGTTCGAGCCCGAGGCCAGGGCGGTCGTGAGCAGGCCGTTATAGGCGGTCGCATTGCCCGAATTGTCGGCGGTGATCGCGGTTGCCGCCTGACGGCTGCCGGCGAGCGCGGTCGAGAAGGCGGCGGAATTGATCGTCGTGATCGCCTGCAAGGTCTCGCTGCCGGCGATGCCGACATACCAGGCATAGGCGACCGCCCCCTGGATCGCCGTGGTCGAGGCGAACAAGGTCTGCCCCAGAGTCACCGCCTGGGTCGCGTTGCTGCTCTTGTTCGAGCTGCCGCCCGACAGGGTATAGCTCTTGCCGTCGGCGCCGGTGATGCTCTGGCTCGTCGCGACGCCGCCGGAGAGGCTCGAATTCTGGTAGCCTTCGAGGGTCAGCGCGACGACGATGACCGAATAGGTCGCGGCCGGGAGCGTCGCCCCCGAGCCCGAGGCCGACAAGGTCGGCGTCGCCGGCGTGCCGAGCGAGATCCCGCCGTTGGAACCGCCGGCATTGCCGGCCAGGATCGCCATCTCCTCCTTCAGCATCATCTTCTGCAACAGGCGGAAGGTCATGCGCACCTGGATGTCCTCAAAACCCCGGCCGGCGCTGATCGCCTCGTAGGTCGCCGCATCCTCCTCGCCGATCGTCACGTAGGAGGCGGATTTGTTGCTGGTCGAATAGCTCATCTGGGCCGAGCGCTGGCCCTCCGGGACCCAGCCCATCGCGTCGTAGCCCGAGCCGATGATGGCGTTGACCTGGCGCCAGTTGGTCGCCGTGCCGGTGCCGCCGCCGACGCGCGGCAGGCGGTTGCGGATCGGCGTCACCACCGGGTAGAGGTTCTTGGCCGGCGCCTGCAGATCGTAGGCGACGAGCCCCGTCGCGGTCGAGATCGACTTGGCGAGCGTGTCGTCGGGCACGGCCAGCGCCTTCCTGAACAGCTCCAAGGTGTCTTGCGTGCTCATTGTTGTGCTCTCCCCTTTTTTCAGGGTTAATAAAACCACTCACCGCGAAGAACACGAAGGAATCACAAAGGACGCAAAGCAATAATGTTCCTTCGCGTCCCTTACATGCCCTCGGCTTCCTCTGCGAAGACGTTTTTATTATTTCACATTGCCGGCGCGCAGCTCGGGGGCCGAGCTGAGCGCCGCGGGGCGGAACGGGTTGCGGTAGGAGGCCTTGATCAAGAGCATCGTGCGCTCCTCCTCGCTCATCGCGGCGAGCCGCTTGAGAAGCGCATCGTCGTCGACCGCCGGCGCGGCGGCTCCATCGGCGGTCTTGTCGAGCGCGGTGACGCCGGGCGGCAGTTTGACCGTCGCCGGCGGCAATGGCGTCGCCTTGATCGCGGCGACGTCCTTGCCCAATGCGTCGAGCGCGCCGAGCGCCTGCGCCAGTGCCTCGCCCTGATCCTTCAGCGCCTTCAGCAGCGGTTCGGTTGCCGCGGCGATTTGGACCGCGGCCTCCTGAGGAAGCGAAGGGCCGGCCGCATCTGCGGGCGATACGCCCGCGCTCCGCTTCATCGCGCCCGCGCCCCCGGCCCCGTCGCACACCGCGCCGGCGGCGCACAGGTGGTAATGCGCCTTGTGCAGGTGCTCCATGACTGCGGCCGAATGCCGGGCGGCCTTTTCTCCTGAGCTTGTCGAAGGACCCGCGGCGCAGGTCATGCCGTCGGTCATCTTGGCGACCGCGTCGTACGCCAGGTCCATCAGATGCTGGTGCCCGGCACGCTTGCCGAGAGCCACCTCGATCAATTCCATGATTGCGGATTTGCCGGTCGGATCCCCTCCCGGCATCATCCCCGGGCTATGTCGCGACGGTCCGTTGGTGCTGAGCCCGGGGATCGGGTCGCTGGCCGAGCCGCCTCCTGAGCTTGTCTCCGGCACCGTCCCGGCCGCCTTCAGCGCTTCGCGCGCCTGCACCAGATGGCCGCGCGAAGCTGCCGGCAACCCGTTCATCTGCAACGCCTTGTGCACGGCGGTATGGGCGACTTCCAGCAGATGCCGGTCGCCGTCGCCCTCCAACGTCTTTTGCATAGTCCCTCCTTGCGCCGCCGCAACGATCCCGGTGGCTATCTCTCCGAACCAGCTTTCGCGGCCGGACGATGACCGCTGTACCCGCATTTCGCCCGCGGGCCGCGGCGCCGGGTCGTATTCCTCGCCTTCGATCAATTCGGCCGTCTCCTCGGCGGCGAGCGCATTCAGGAAATCGGCCAGTTCCTTGACGATTGCGGCGAGCCGTGCCGGCTGCGCTCCCGGGCTATGCTGCGACGGTCCGTCGGGGCTAAACCCGGGGTTGGCGTCGCCTTCGCAGATCGCCTCGACTTCGAGCCGCTCGCGCATGCGGTCGAGACAGCGCAGGAACCAGGCGACCTCGCCGAGGTCTTCGAGCGCCTTTCGGAAGGCGGGCGTCTCGCCCGCCTTCCCGGCCTGCGCCTCCGGCGGCCCGTCCCCCTTTGGTCCATTGGGGTCGATCTTCTCTTTCCAGGCGGCGACGATGCGGCGCTTGATCTCGGCCAAGTGCTCTGCCGAGTAAAGTTTGGCGTCCTTCGGCTTGCAGATGTAATTCCACGCCGCCCGGATGTGCGCCTCGGTATCGATCGGGTAGCGCTTCTTGCCGTCCTGCTGATACCCCGGATCAGCGTATTGCACATTGCCGTAAGGTTTGGAGCCATCGCCCGGCGTGTCTCCCCCTTTGACCGCGGCTTGCTTTCCGGCGCACTTCAAGGCTTCGGCCTTCGAAATGTGCCGGTGCGCGCGGTCGCCGCAGTCCCAGATCTGCAATACCGGATTCTGGAGCACGGCCCCCTGAGTTGCTGTCGAAGGGTCGGCCGTATTGTGGAGCGCGGGCTCCTGAGGTATCGAAGGGCCGCCCGCGATTTGACTCGCAGCCGGAGCGGCCGCGTTCCTGACGGGCGGGACGCCCGCGCTCCTTGGATCGGTCATGGTCTTTGCCGCCTTCCAGCAGTCGAAGACCGCCTCCGGATTGGCCGGGCGGTCGACGAGGCTGATCTCGTTGAGTTGAATCGCAGTGATGACGCTGCGGTCGGAGGGGTTGCGCTCCACCACCCGCCCGCCGATCGAGAAGCCTTTGTAGACGCCCTCGCGCACCTTGTCCCAGGCGAGCGGGTCGACCACTTTGGCGCCGAGGAACAGGCCCCGATCGTCGACCGCGGCTTCCTTGGCGACGCCGACCGCCGACAATTGGTGCATCTCGCGGATATTGGCGAAGCGCATGTAATCGGGCAGCGCCGCATTGAGTGCCGCGAGGGTGACGATTTCACCCTGGTCGTCGCGCGCCGGCGTCGAGGCGTAGCCCCAGACCATGCGCTGCTCGGCATCGACCTTGGCGATCGGGACGAAGAGCTTCATGATGCAGATTTCAGCAATTAGTAATCAGCAATCAGAACTGCGGGGGTGGAGATGCCGTCAGTTCATGGCCTTCCTTCTGATTACTGTCTTCTGAGAGCCGTTTTCTGATTTCTGAGACCGGCACCGGCCCCGCGTACAGATAAACATGGGGCTCCTCGCCCCCCTCGACCGGGTCGAAGCCGATCTCGGCGCGCGCCTCGTTGAGGCTGTAGAGCCCGGCGCGCACATAACGATCGAGGATCACGCTCTGACTCTGCGGGTCGAGCGCCTCCTCTTCGTCCCAGGCGAATTCGAGGTCGGGGTGCCCCATGCGCTTCTGGATGACGCCGTCGGCCAGATGCTTGACCCATTTCTTCAGGGGTTCGAGCCCCTCCTTGAGCGCCGCTTCCTGCAATGTGTCGGCAGTCGTGCGCTGGACATAGCGGGTGAAGGCGTTCGGGCTGACCGAGAAGGCAAAACACACGATGCGCGCCAGCCACTCGTCGAAATCGTCCTTGAACGGCGCCTCCTTAAAGCTCTGGTATTTGGCCCCCGCAGGGCCCCAGATCAGCTTCATGCGCTCGGCGGTATTGCCGGCGAGCTTCGCATTGAACCATTCCTGGAACTGGCCGATCTGCTCGACCGTCCAGTTGTCCGGCGCATTGACCAGCCCGACCGGCACATTGCCGTCGGTGAAGTGCTGCAACTGCATGACCTGGCGACGCAAGGCGATATTGACGGTCATCACGATCTGCTCGACCGGACTCGTGCCGTAGGCCTTGGACGGCCGCCGGTTGCGCGGCGCATAGAGCAATTCGTCGCTCGTCAACAGCCGCCACGGGCGGCCGTGAATGACCTGCTCATAGGCCGGCGCCGGCGGCAACGGGCGGCGCCCGGTCTCGTCGATCAAAACCTTGATCGTCGCGCCGTCGACGACGTCGAGACCGATGACCTCGCCGCCGCGATTGCGTCGCACCTCGAAGGCCGGCGCATCGATGACCAGAAGGTCTTCGAGCGCTTCCCGCAGCCACGAGCCGAACGGCTGCTCGCCATCGGGGCGGCGCCAGAATGCGGTCACGCGGTCGATGCGCTTGGGTGCGTCGGCCTTCGGATCATTCGCGTCGCGCGAGCGGATCGACCAGGAGAGCTGCTCGATCTGGTCCTTGCGCGTCTCGATGACGAGGCGAGTGATGTCGTGGCTGTCGGCGAGCCCACGCAGTTCGGCAAAGCCGATCGACTCATGGGCGCGCGGCGTATAAAGGGAATTCCAGCCGACAGGGAAGTCCCAGGTCCGGGTCCTCCCGGGATCGGGCGGCGCCAGCGGCTCGCCCGGGGAGAAGATCCCGCCGGTGCCCCACACCTGGCGGAAGTGCGCGGCGATCCCGCGGGCGATCTCTCCGAACCGGCTCTCGCGGCCGGGCGACAACCGTCGTTCGCTCAATTCGCCGGCGCGCTGCGTCCCGACAAGGATGCCGTCCCGGCCCCGAAGGATCGCCGCCAAAGGCGTGCGCCGGCCTCCGGCCGGCATCAGGGCGCTCCCGTCATTGCGGCGCCCGGCACGGCAACACGGTCCACAGCACGACGACCGCGCCATCCGACATCGTGCCGCTGACCGTGACGAGATAATCGTTGCCGGCGACAAGCCCGGCGATCCTCTGCGCCGTCACTGTGCCGCTGACATTCGCCGCATCGGAAAGGCGCATTTGCGGCATCGGATCCGCGACTGCCCCCGGCGCGGTGTAATGGATGCCGAGCGCCCATTGGGCCGAGGCAAGGCCCGTTCCCGCCGGCACGTTCTGCGCGAAATCGACCGCATAGGTGCCGACCGCGCCCGGCTCGGTCACCGCGAAGTCCTTCAGCAGCCGCGGCATGTCCTTATCCCTTCAATGGCCCGGTATTGGTCGCGGTCAAGATCAGCGTATTCTTCTGCCCGGAGAGGCTGAGCCCCGGCGCCCGGCTCGACTGGATTTCGAGCGTTGGATTGATGATGACCGGCGCCGGAGACGGCGGCGTAAAGAACGACAGCACCGCGCGGCCAAAGCCGATCATCAGCGCGCGCACTGCGATTGCGAGCTGCGCCCTGGTCGACAACGCCGCCGCC
>DATFCQ010000071.1:0-17055 GCA_035252905.1 Allostellaceae bacterium
AGCCGACGAGGATCATCAGCGCCGCGATCGGCGCCCCCGCAGCGGACGGCCAGCCGAAGGCATGCCCGGCCGCCGAACCGGCGGCGCAGCCGAGAAAGACCGCAACGACCAGCCCGACCTCGGCCCGCCGCCGCTGAAAGCTCGCCAGGATCGCCAGGCCCAGCAGGAACCCGACCTGATCGAGCGCGGTCAGCGGATACAACACGCCCGCCCAGAAGCTGCCCATCTCGGCGAAGGCGACATGAGCCGCCGCCGCCCGCGGCAGCAGCATCAGGGACGCGGCAAGAAGGATCGCGCCGCCGGGATTGACGCGGGCGGCGCCTTCCTCAGACCGCGGCATATACATACACGAAATAGACGCCGATCGTGGCGACGAGGCTGCCGAGACCGCGGATCGCGAGGGCGCCTTGCGGCCATCGGATCAACAGGCCGATGGTAATGCCGAGCGCGTGCAACAGTCCGGTCGCCATGACAAAACCGACGCAGAACGAGACCGCGTCGGTCGAGTGCGGCAATTCGGCGCCGTGGGCGTGGCCGTGCGCGATCGCGAACACGGCGATGATCGCGAGAGCGACGGCGAGCGGCAGCCGCTTCGCCTGGGCCACCATGAGCCCGAGGACGAGAACCGACAGGGCGATCAGCAATTCGGTCGCGGGGAGCGGGACGCCGATCACCCCGAGCGCTCCGCCCACCGCCATGATCAGCGGAAAGGCAATCGGCAGGACCCAGATCGCCGGGGCGCCGAGCTGCGCGCCCCATATGCCGACGCTGACCATCGCCAACAGATGATCGGGGCCGGTCAAGGGGTGAAGAAAGCCGGTGGCAAACCCGCCGGCCATGTTGGCGGCGGTGACATGAGCCAATGCCGGTTTCGCCGCGATCATCAGCACGAGGAGCAATAAAGCTGGTTGCAGCGCCCCGCGCCGCTCATTCGATTCCCCACCCACGGGCAGTCCCCCTCAAAGTTGAGCGGATTAGAGTTACACTACTGATTGTTTTTCTTTTTCCGCTCTTCGCGTATCTCTTGTATTATCCCGCTGATCTGCTAGTCTGTGAATAGCTAATTTTGAGAAACGGGGGGATGACGATGCCACTCTCGATCAAGCGGCGAGAGCTCCTGCTCGGCTCGGCCGCACTGCTGGCGCTGGGCCGCGCGGCGCGCGCCTCGAACCACCGCAGTTCGCCGTCGGTGGACAACGACATCGCCACCAACATCACCGATTTCTACATGTTTCGCTCGCCGCGCAATGCGAACAAGCTTGTCGTCGTGATGAACACGCACCCGTTCTCGGTCTCGGCCGAGGCGAACACCTACCATTACGAGACGAACATAGTATACCGGTTCAATTTCACCACCGATCCTGCGGCGAACCCGACCGCCCATATCGATTTCGTGTTCACGCCCTTCGCCAGCGGCAAGCAGAGTTTTACCGCTTTCTTCCCGGGCGTACCCGCCTTCACTGGCGATACCACCCAGGGGGAGGAAATCGACCCCAACGACAAGCCCAACCCGCCGGTCATCACGCAAGGTCCGGCAGGCTCGGACATCAGGGTCTTTGCCGGGCCGCGCGACGACCCGTTCTTTTTCGACGTCGTCGCTTTCCAACGTCTGATTGGCGGGACCGGGACGACCACCTTTAGCGGCCTCGACTCGTTCGCCGGCTTCAACGTCATGTCGATCGTCGCCGAGTTCCCGGTTGCCATGGTCACCGGCGGCGCCACTGCATTCGGAGCGTGGGCGGCCACCTATACCGGAGGCAACAGCTCCGCATTCCCGGCGCGTCGGCAGCGGGAGGTGAACCTGATGCAACATGACCGGCAGGGCAATCCGCTTGTCAATGCCGCGCTGATCCCGGCGTCGCTGAAGGATGCGTTCAATATGGGCGAACCGATCAACGATGCGCGCGATTTCGAGCCGGCAATCCTGAAAACGCTCTCCGGTTTCGGGACGAGCACCGCAAACATGCAGACCCTGATCTCGGTCATCATCCCTGATACCCTCAAGCTCGACCTCACCAAGCCGGACGGGTTTCCGAACGGGCGCCGATTGCCGGACCGCGTGCAGGACATTATCCTGCAGATCGCCCTCAACGATCCTAGTTTCACCGACCACACCCCGGGAAACGACCGCCCCTTCCTCAACCATTTCCCGTTCCTGGCGCCCCCGCATCAGGCGACAGGCTGATGCGCAGCCGGACCGCGCCGCCATGATCGGGCGGCGCCGGAACGGCGTCCCCCTGCTGCCCCGGGCGATCGGCGCGCTTCTGCTCCTCGCCGCGCTCGGTCACGGCGGCCTGTTGCTGGCAGCGCCGTTCGTGCCGGCCGACGACGCGATGGTGCTGGAGAGGGGATTGCCATCGGCCGATCCGCGCGTGCGGTTGATCCGCCGCTTCGCCGCCCGGCTCGCGGCGCGGCCGGACGATTTGCAACTGGCGATGAGGCTTGCCGAGATCCAGTTGGCGATGGGTGTCGCCGAAGCCGATCCGCGCTTTATCGGCAATGCCGAGGCGAGCCTGGCGAGATGGTGGCATGATCCGGCGCCGGTCGCTCTGCTGGTATTGCGCGGCCGGATCTTCGAGGCCAAGCACGCCTACGCCGATGCGCAGCGCGAATTGCGCGCGGCGCTCAAAGCCGACTCCGGTAATATTCAGGCGCTGATCGTTCTGGCCAATGTCGACGACGTCACCGGCGATCTCGCCGAGGCTGAATCCGCCTGCGCCACGGTAGCCCGGCTGCGGCCAGGGCTATTGGCGACGGCGTGCCTGGCCAGCGTCGATTCGCTGACCGGTCACGCCGCGCAAAGCTATCGCCGTCTCAAAGAGGCGGTCGAGCGCCAGCCCTCATTGAATACCGACGTCCAGATCTGGGCGTTGACGATCCTCGGCGAAATCGGCTGGCGCCTCGACGAGCCCGACGCCGACCGCTTCTTCAAGGCGGCCTTAGCGTTCGATCGCCGCAATATCTATGTGCTGACGACCTATGCCGACTATCTGCGCGATCACGGGCGGTTCGGCGAAATCCCGCCGCTGTTGCACGGGATGAAGGCGGTCGAGCCACTCTATCTGCGGCTGGCCCTGGCGGCGCAGGCGCTCGGCGATGCGCGGCTCTCTGCCTATCGCAAGGATCTCGCGGCGCGGTACGAGGAGGCGCGGCGCCAGGGCGATATCCTGCACCTGCGCGGCGCCGCGCGCTTTGCGCTCGGGATCGAGCACGACCCGCGGCAGGCGGTCGCTCTCGCCACGCGCAACTGGGCGGTCCAGCACGCCCCGGTCGACGCGCGGGTATTGGTCGAAGCCGCATGGGCGGCGCACGACCCGGCGGCGGCCCGCCCGATCGCCGAATGGGTGGCAAAGACGCATCTCGAAGACAAGATGATCGCCCGCCGGCTCGACGCGCTGGGCTTCCGGCCGCAGGGGTGAACCGGACGGCGCCTACCAACCGCCGTCGAAGGACTGCCGGTCAATGTGCAGTTCACCGTCCGGGGACATTGGGGCGGGAGCGCGCCCGGTCACGGCCGGGGGAGGATCCCAAAGCCCTCCATGACGAGCAAGAGCCAGGCAAAGGCCAGCAGCGCCCAGACCAGATTCCTGCCCCACCCGCTGTCCTCCTTCTCGGCGAGGCGGCGGATCTCGGCGTCGATCTCGCGCTTCCATTCCCGGGCGATGCGCTTGGGGTCGCGCTCCATGGCAACTGTTCCGAACGGCGCTCCGCTCAAGACGGCCCAAAGCGCCGGGACAGAAAATCAAGCGCGTCGGCGGCGCAGCGGTCGGGGAAGGCGTCGCAGATGTTGTGCGGTGCGCCCTCATAGACGCGCATCTCGACATCCGGGACGTGCTGGCGAAACGGCTCGTAATTGGCGGTCGAGCCGATCGGCTCGGCGCCAGGCACGACGACCAAGGTCGGGCAGCGGATGCGGTCGAGCTCGTCGCTCCAGTCGTAGCTCGCCATCAGCAGCACGAATTTGGCGATATAGGCCGGATCGTTCTTGGCGGCCTCGTCGAGAAACCAGGTGACGAGGCCGGGATCGACCCGATCCAAGGGCAGCCGCTCGGCGATCGTCTCGGCCAGAAAGGCGCGCAGCCCCTTCGCCGCGATCTGCGGGATCCAGCTCGGCGCCTGGCTGCGCTTCAAGCCCGGCGTCGAGCCGTACAGCAATAGGCTGCGCACCCGCTCGCCCTGCGTCATCGCCAGTTGCTGAGCGAGATAGCCGCCGGCCGAATTGCCGATGATGTGGGCGCTGGCGCCGCCGAGATGGTCCAGCAATTCGGCGATGTCCGCAACCAGCCGCTCCAGGGTCAGCGCAGGCTCGGGCAGCGGGATCTGCGAGGCGCCGTGTCCGCGCAGATCCAGGCGCACGACCCGGTAATGGCGGGCAAGCCGCGGGACCCAGGCGTAATAGCGCCGCGCGCTGCCCATTGCGGCGTGCAACAGCAGCAGGACCGGCGGAGTTTTCCAGGGATCGGTGAAATCATCGACATAATAGGCGAGCCGTACCCCGTCGCTCGCGACAAAGCTGTCCATCCCGCCCGCTTCCCTCTCTTTTCAACCGATCATAGCGGACGGAGGGGGGTCGGGGAACGCCGATCGGCGGATCCTCCGAAGGAACGATTGCCTGTGTTCTCGCTCGGATTGCGATATGTAAATTATTGCGTTTATAGTAAATTGTTCTTGACGCATCGGGATCAATGTGATAGAGAATTGCCATAGTGCCCGAGGCTCCCGCCTTGAGCGGGGTCGCTCGGAGCCAGTGATCAATCGACATCCCGCCGTTACGGCGCCCCTGCAGCGGGGCAGGCGTCAAAGCCTGCGCCGTGCGGACGTCGTGGTCCAACCCGCGCCCCTATGACACGGCCTTCCCGCAGGCTTGCGGGCGGGACAATCGGGAGCGCGTTCTGACCGCGCCGGACCGGGATCGACCGGACGGAAAAATGACGAAAAAGCGCCTTGTCGCGTGTTGCGACGGCACCTGGAACGACGCCGATGCCGCTGCCGAGTGCACCAATGTCGCCCGCATCGCCTGGGCCATCAAGCCGGTCGACAACAAAGGCGTAGCGCAGATCGTCTATTACCACTCGGGGGTCGGCACGGGAGGCGATGCGATCGATGTCCTGGTCGGCGGCGCAACCGGGCTCGGGCTGTCCCGGAACGTGCGCGAAGCCTACGAATTCCTGGCGAACAATTATTGCGCGGGCGACGAAATCTCATTGTTCGGATTCTCCCGCGGGGCCTATACGGCGCGCAGCATCGCCGGTCTGATCGGCTGGGCGGGTCTCCTGCACAAGCGCGACATGGACGATTTCG
The DNA here is from genome assembly GCA_035252905.1 of Allostellaceae bacterium. GTDB lineage: Bacteria > Pseudomonadota > Alphaproteobacteria > ATCC43930 > CGMCC-115725 > AP-15. The sequence goes on from DATFCQ010000071.1 coordinate 5,302, forward strand.
CCCTGTTGTGGGACGGGTATCGCCTCAGAGCCGATCCGGGCCAGCCCGACATCCGCCGGCAATTCCCGGACCGGCACGAAGCGGTGCCGATCAAATGCATCGGCGTGTGGGATACCGTCGGTGCGCTTGGCATCCCCGGTCATCTCGGCGGCCTGTTCCGGAAATTCTACCAGTTCCATGACACCGATCTCGGGCCGCATGTCGAGAACGCGTTTCAGGCGTTGGCCCTGGACGAGCATCGCGAGGATTTTGTCGCGACCCTGTGGACCCGGCCGGCGCACCCGCCGCCCGGGCAGACGCTCGTGCAGGTCTGGTTCCCGGGGGCCCACGCGGATGTCGGCGGCGGCTACGCCGAGCACGGGTTGTCCGATATCGCGCTCGCCTGGATGGCCGGGCGGGTCGAGCGCTTTATCGCGATCGATGCTGCGTATCTGGCGGCAAAACAGGATCGGCGGGAGGCGTGGGGACTGGGAGAGATCCACGACTCGGCGACAGGGATCTTTGCGCTGCGTCCCCGGGTCAACCGCACGGCTCTGGCGGGCGCCGCCGACGGCGAAAAGATCCACGAAAGCGTGACGGCCAGGCGCGCCGCCTTCGCGTCCTCGGCGACGCCCTACAATCCCCCCGGCCTTCCGGCAGGCCTCCCGGCGGACAGGGTGGTCCCCCTCGGCCCGTTCGAGGCGCGGCTCCGCTGGGCGGCGGCAGATCCGAGCCAGACCGGGCGGAGCGCGCGCAGCAACCCGAGGCTCCTCGGCCGGACATCGCGCGCGTTCGCAACCGGCTGAACCTCGTCTCGGATGACATCCGCGGGCGGCCCTACCTGCCCCCGCGGCCGATGCTGTAGCGCCCGGGGCCGGCGACGAACAGGAACAGAAAGCCGCCGAGGATCGCCATGTTTTTCATAAACTGGGTATATTGGGCAGCTTCCGCGGCCCCCGCCGCGGCCCAGAAGCGATGCGCGATCAGCGCCGCGACCAGGGTGAATGCGGCCATCAACAGCGCCGCATAGCGGGTCAGGAAGCCGAATACGATTGCGAGCGACCCGAAGAACTCGACGCATGCGCCGATGATCGCCAGGGCATGGGGCGCCGGCACGCCGCGGCCTACCAGGACATGCGCAAAATGGTCGATATGGGTCAGCTTGCCAAAACCGCTCGGCACGAAAATCGCCGCGATCAGGATGCGCCCGAGCAATAAGGCAAGGTTCGCCAGCGCTTGTCCCGAGCGCTCTCCACCCCAAGACCGGCTCCGCACGGATCGACCTCTGTCACTGCTGAACGGCGGCAGAATAGACTGCGCCTCCCGTCTCGCATAGCCGCTCCCGGTTTCGGCATTCGACAGGCGGGCCGCCGCGGCATTACGCTTGCCCCGAGGGCGGCCCCGCAGCCGCGCGCAACGAGGAGGGACGGAATGGCCGAGGGACGCGACGTCTTCGACATTATGCATACGACCCGGGCGATGCGGCGGCTCAAACCCGATCCGGTCCCCGACGAACTGATCCGCAAGATCCTCGCGGCCGGGCAGGCGGCGGCGAGCGGCGGCAACAACCAGCGCTGGCGCTTCCTCGTCATCAAGGACCCGGAGATCAAGAAGAAAGTGCAGGTCTATTACAAGCGCGCCTTCGACGAGGTTGTCGGACCGCGCTACCGTTCGAGCGAGCCGCCGCCGGGAGTGACGCGCGAACGTTATCTGCGCCAGCACGCCGCGGTCGAATATCTGACCGACCATTTCCACGAGGCGCCGGTATGGATCGTCGCCTGTTTCGAGGGATCGGACCGTTCCGCCGGCTCGTCGATCTACCCGGCGGTGCAGAACATGCTGTTGGCGGCGCGCGCGCTCGGCCTCGGCTCGACCCTGACGACCCGGCATCTGCTCCACGCGAAGGAGGCCGAGGCCGCGATGGGAATACCCGAGGGCTTTCATTCCTATGCGATCCTGCCGATCGGCTATCCGATGGGCCGGTTCGGGCCGGTCGGCCGCGGGCCATTGTCCGACATCGTCTATCTCGACCGCTGGGGCCAGCCCTATCCGGGCATCTGAACAGGGAGGCGGGAATGCCAAGAATTGCCCCCGTCGGCGGCAAATCCGATATTGACGCCGAGCATCACGACGTCGTCGATGCCGTCGTCAAGGTGTTCGGCAATGTGCGCGGGCCGTTCAGCATCCTGTTGCACAGCCCGAAACTGGCCGAGCGGGTGTTGCCGCTCGTCACCTTTTTCCGGGAGCAGAGCGTCGTCGCGCCGCGATTGCGCTCGCTCGCGATCCTCGCCGCGGTGCGCGAGCGCGAGGCGGCCTATGTCTGGGCGGCGCAGGTCGGCGCGGCGCGGCGCAACGGCGTGCCGGAGGCGACGATCGACCTGCTTCGTGCCAAGGGCGAACCCGCTGCGTTGCCGCCGGAGGAGCGCGACGTCATCCTGTACACGCGGCAATTGATACGCACGAACCGGGTCGACGAGAACCTGTTCGACGCGCTCAAGAAGCGGCACGGCGACCAATGGCTGGTCGAGTTGACCGCGGCGATCAACTACTTCGCGTTCCTGTCCGGCATGGTCAACGCCTTCGCCCTGCCGGCGCCGCCCGACGGCGACAGATTGCCGGGGTGAAAGCCCCTCACCCCAGCCCTCTCCCCGCAAGGCGGGGAGAGGGAGGGACCCGCGAAGCGGGAAGGTGAGGGCGGGGGCGCTCCTTACTCCGCGGCGCCGCGGCGGTGCGAGAAGCCCTGCTCTTGGCTCGTGATGAATTCGAGCAGGGCCGGCGTTCCGTCCTCGGTTTGGCGGCGGGCGCGCCGGATCGCCTCGCCGATCTCCGCCGGGTTCTCGACCCGCTCGCTCCAGCCGCCCAGTTCGCGCGCGATCGCCGCGTAATTGCCGCCCAGGTCGCGGGCGTTGTGGCGCTCGTGCGACAGGCGCATTGCATGCGTCTCGATCGCCATCGACGAATTGTTCAGAACGATTGTGCAGATCGGGATGCCGCAGCGCACCGCGGTCTCGAAATCAAGCCCGGTCATGCCAAAGGCGGCGTCGCCCATGAAGTTGACGCAGAACTTGTCGGGCGCGGCGACCTTGGCGCCGATCGTCAGGCCGAGCCCGGTGCCGAGCTGGTGCGACTTGCCCCAGCCGAGATAGCCGCGCGGCCGGGTCGCGCGGTAGAACGGGTGGAGCTGCTCGCGCGGGCTGCCCGAATCATGGGTGACGATGGCTTCGGCCGGATCGACGACGCGCATGAATTCCGAGATCACCCGGTAGGGGTTGATCGGGTGCTCGTCGGAGCGCAGCTTCGGCTGCCAGCGGGCGAGCCATTCGGCGCGCTTCTGTTCGACCTCGGCCGCCCGCTCGGGACCGCGCGTCTGGCTGCCGAGGCGGTCGCGGACGGCCTCGGCAAGCTCCGCCAGGACCAGCTTGGCGTCGCCGAGGATCGGCTGGTCGATCGCTGCCGCCTTGTAGAGATCGCGGGCGTCGTTGGTGGCGTGGATGTATTTTTTGCCGGGCGGGATCACCGGCGTCGTGACGCCGTGCCGCGTCAGGCTGCAGCCGACCGCAAAGACGAGATCGGATGCGTGCAGAAAATGCCGGCCGTGTCCGGTGAAGGAGCCGCCGCCGGTCCCCAATGACAGCGCGTGGTCCTCGGGGAAGGCGCTCTTGCCGTCGACCGTGGTCATGACCGGGATCTGCAACAACTCGGCGAGCCGCACCAGTTCCGCCGTCGCCTCGGCATAAAAGATCCCCTGGCCGGCAAGGATCATCGGAACGCGCGCCTCGACGAGGAGGCGCGCCGCGGCGTCGATGTCGCGCGGATCGCCGGCCGAGCGCACGGCGCCGACCGGGCGGTAGTCGACGGCGCCGTCGCCGAGGTCGAAACCGACGACGTCGGCCGGGATCTCGACCATGGCCGGTCCGCTGCGCCCGTTCTTCAATGCGTTGAAGGCGCGCCGCATCACGTTCCCGACCTCGTGGGGGAGGATCACCTCCTCGATCGACTTCGTCACCGAGGCGTAGGTGCGCGAGGATTTGAACATCGGAAAGACCTGCGCCGTCTCGCGCGGGTGGCCGAGGGGCAGGAACAAGACCGGGGTCGAGTCGGAATAGGCGGTGGCGACGCCGGCAAAGGCGTTCTCAGCGCCCGGACCGTATTGCATCGCAAAGACCCCGGGCGGGCGGCCGTTGGCGACCCGGGCAAAGCCGTCCGCCATGTGCACGCCGACCCGCTCCTGCCGGCAGATGACCGGCCGGATGCCGGCGGCGACGGCCGCCTCGATGACCGGCGTTGTCGGAAAACAGAACAAGGTCGAGATGCCCTCGCGCTTCAGGATCTCGGCGATCGCGTCCATCACCTGCATCGATCATTCCTCCCGGTTTCGCCCTTGGTAATGCCTCAGTTTGACGTTGCATGGGCGCTATACGTGCTTCGAGACGCGCCCCTTATCCTGAGGAGCCGCCGCAAGGCGGCGTCTCGAAGGGGCGGGCGCTCCTCAGCATAGGGAGGCTTTTAACGGCATCAAAAGACCCGCATCCTGAGAAGATCACCCAAAGACGCGCCCAGCCGAAGTTCAGGCCGGCGACAGGACGTGGATCACGCGGCTTTGGATCATGTCGCGGGTCTTGGCGGCGTAGGTGGCCATGTGCGGCGAGGCGGCGTGGGCGCGCAATGCCTCCGGGCTCTCCCATTTCTCGATGACGACAAAGGTGTCGGGGCCGAATTTGGTCTGCACCCCGCCGGCGCCCTCGGCGTCGATCGCCGGTCCGTATTCGATGCAGCCCTTTTCGGCGTGAACCGCCGGCATGTTGGCGCGAAACGCGTCAAGGATCGCCCCGCGCATGCCGGGCTTGGCGGTGATGATTGCGACAACGTGGATCATCCGGGATCTCCCCTCAGGCGATGCGTTCAAAGACGCTGTGGTGGCGGGTCGTCAAGAGCGGGCGGATCTTGGCGATCCAGTCGCCGAATGCGGCGGCTTTCTGCCAGGCTTGGCTCTCCAAGACCGCGGGCGACTCGACCTCGTAAAGGGTCAGATAGCGCGCCATCTTCGGATTGCTCGAATGGTCGAGACGGTAGCGCGCCGCGCGCAACACCCCCGGCACCTTGGACAGGGTCGGGTAATGCTCGGTGTCGTAGACGCGGTTGAATTCAGCCTCGTGCTCGGCCGGGATGTCGAGCTGCACGAAAAAGAGATGCGACATTAGAGATCCCTCCCGCCTCAGGCGATGCGGCGGAACACGCTGTGCTGGCGGTTGGTCGTATGCGGCCGGATCTTCGGCTTCCACTCGCCGAGATCGGAGGCTTCCGTCCATTCCGGGCTGTCGACGATCTCAGCTCGATCGAGTTCGTAGATCGCCAGATAGCGCGGCATCGTCGCGACCGTCGAGTGATCGAGCCGATAACGGGCGCAGGAGCGGACCCCGGGGACCTTGAGGATCGTCGGCACGTGATCCTCGTCGTAGATGCGGTTGAACTCGGCCTCCAATTCCTGCGGGATATCCATCTGCACGACATAGACATAGGACATGGCGGCACTCCTTCCCGGGCCTTTGGCGGATCCGAGCTTAGGCGAAAGGGGAAGCGATCACGACAGGATTCAGGCGGCGCGCTCGTCGGCTGGCGCCGCAGCGGTTTCGGGAGGGCTCGGGACGGGCGCTTCGCCGAGCCGGCGCTTCGCCTCCTCCTCGATCACCTGGGCGAGTTCGGGCTGGCGCGCCATCAATTCGTGGAAATCGGCGATGTCGAGGCGCAATAACGTGCAGGCTTCCGCGGCGACCACCGTCGCGTTGCGCGGGGCGCCGGTCAAAAGCGCGATCTCGCCGAAGAATTCCTCGCTGCCGAGCCGCAGCGGCGCGGGGCTCAAGCGGATCTCGACCGCGCCGGAGGCGATGAAATACATGCAGTCGCCGGGCTCGCCGCGGCGGCAGATGACCGCTCCCCCCGGGTAATCCCGCGGCCGCAACAGGCGTGCGACCTCGGCGACGATCGGCGCCCCGACCTGCTGAAAAAACGGCAGTTTGGCGACGACCTTCCAGGTGTTGAGAAAGGCGTTCCGCCGCATCTCGTCGGCATAGCCGCTGGCGAGAATGCCGGCCAATAAGGCCAGGACCAGGATGCCGCCGATCATGACCAGCCCGGCCAGGATGCGGCCGAGGGGCGTCTGCGGCACGACGTCGCCGTAGCCGGTTGTGGTCAGGGTCACGATCGCCCACCACAGCGCCGCCGGCAATGAGCCGAAACGGTCCTGCTGCGCCTCGTGCTCGAACATAAAGGCAAGGCTCGAAGCGACGACGAGGATGATGCCGAAGCCGAGCAACAGCGACAACAGGGCGCGGTGGGTGCGGGCGACGACGCGCCCCAGGCTGACGAGGCCGGGCGCGTAGCGGACCGGCTTGAACAGCCAGACGAGGCCGAAGAGCAACGCATCGCCGCCGCCGAGGGCGAAGCTCGCCGGGCCCGCCAGGGCGCCCAGCAGATCGACAATCCCGCCGGCCGACAGCGCCCAGGCGAGCCGCACATCGGCGGGGGAGCGATGCCGTGCCCCGGGAGCGGCCGGCGCGGCATAGAGCCGGGCCGCATATTCGATCGCGAAGCCGGCCGAAACGAGGCAGAACAGGGCGGCCAGCAATCCGCCCCGGGCCTGCCGCCACGAGGCCATGCTGTCGGCGAGAATGACCCCCGTTCCGATCGCGACCAGCGCGTGATGCGCCGTCCGGAACAGCCGCGCCGCCATGCTCGCACCCTCCGGGGTGAGCATCTCGTAAAGGCGTTTTGCGTCCATATCCCATTGTACCGCCCGGGAGGGCGGCATCATCGCCTTTTTCCCGCCGGTCAGGCTTTCCCGGCCCCCGCAGTGCAGGCACGGGCATGCGGCAGGGTGCGGCGCGCCACCCATTCCAGGCTCAACCCCTGGATGACAATCGAAAACACGACAATGCCATAGGCAATGGTCAGGATCGGCCCCTTATAGGGGCTCCCCGGCAGACCCAGCGCCATCGCCACCGACAACCCGCCCCTGAGCCCGCCCCAGGTCAGTACGACAAAGGAGCCGAAGCGGGCGGGAAGCCGGCTGCTCAACGGCAGGGCCGAAACCGCGACGCTGAGCCAGCGCAACAGCAGCACGACCGGGATCATCGTCAGCATCGCCAGGATCACGCTCCATTGCAGATGAAGAGCGGTGAATTCGAGCCCGATCAACAGGAACAGGAGAGCGTTCAGGATGTCGTCGACCAGCAACCAGAAGGTGCTGAGATTGGCGCGCGTCGTCGCGCTCATCGCCAGTTCCATGCCCTGATTGCCGATCAGGATGCCGGCGACGACGACCGCGACCGGTCCCGACACGCCGAGCCTCCCGGCCAGGCTGTAGGTTACAGTCACCAGGGCCAGCGAGATGATCAATTCGACGTGATACTCGTCGATGCTGCGCATCATCAGAAAGGCGATGCCGCCGAGAGCGAGGCCGAGCAATGCGCCGCCCCCGGCTTCCATCAGAAAGAACTCGGCAATCTTCCACGGACCTTCGAGAGGACCGCTGCCCGCGAAGGCGAGCGACAGCATCAATGTGAACAGGACGACGCCGATGCCGTCGTTGAACAGGCTCTCGCCGGAGATGATCGCCTGCAGTTCGCGCGGGATGCCGACCCGCTTCAAGACCAGCAATACGGCGACCGGATCGGTGGGCGAGATCAGGGCGCCGAAGACCAGGCACCAGATCAGCGGGATGTCGAGAGAGAACGCCCGCCCTATGCCGTAGAGCGCGCCGCCGATAAGGCCGGTGGACAGGATCGTGCCGATCGTGGCCAGCGCAAGGATGGTCCATTTGCGCGCGATCATGTCGCCGAGGTCGACCTCGAGCGCGCCGGCGAACAGCAGAAAGCTTAAAAACCCGTTGAGCAGGGCTGCCGGAAGGTTCACCTGAGCGAGCATGGAGCGGATGGCCGGCCGCAATGCGAGCTGCGGGATCGCCGCGTCGAGCGCAATGACCGCGACCGATCCCAGGAGGGCCAGCACCAACAGGCCCACCGTCAGCGGCAGCCGCAGAAATCGATGGTTCAGATAGCCGAAGACCGCCGCCAACGCCAGCAGCAACGCAAGAAGATGAAAGCTCGATTGCATGATCGACCGGCAGCTCGCGCGGACGCATGGCGAAAAAAACAGATATTGATCCGATCGAGAGCACAGTCCACATGCCGCCTGCTGCGGTCTGAATATTTCGCTCTTGACGGTGGACGCCGCGTCGCGGTGCGCTCAACCGGCCCGCAATTCGTAAATGATCAGCGACTCGATCAGGATCGAGCGCTCGGCGACCCGCCGCGCCGTGAAACGGGCTCGCGCGATCAGGGCACTCAACTGCCCGAGGTCCGAATCCGACGACAGCAGGATATAGAGGCGCCCGCCCGGGGCGAGGCGCTCGCGCGCCTGGTCGAACAAGGCGGCGATGTCCCGGTAATCGGGGCCGGCATGCCAGGCGCGGTCCGCAAGATCGCGCGGTTCTCCCGGAAAGGAAGGCGGGCTCGACAGGATGACGTCGAACAGCGGCAGCGGCGCCAGGGCCGAGAGCAGGTTCGACCCGACGCAGAGGACCCGGCCGCCAAAACCGTTCGCCCGCGCATTCTCGGCCGCGTTCAGCGCGGCGGCCGGGTTGACGTCGAGGGCGACGATAGTGCCGGCGCCGGCGCGGGCGGCGGCAAGGGCGAGAATGCCCGACCCGGTGCCGACGTCGGCAACGCATTTTCCGCTGAAATCGTGCCTGCCGATAAAGGCGGCGAAGAACTGGCTGGTGATGAAATAGCGGGGATGGAAAACCGTCGGCCTGACCCGCAGCCGGAACCCCGCCGCCCGGGTCGCTGCCGTGCCGCCCCGCTTCAGGAAGAAATGATAGGCAAAAAAATGAATGGCGCGCCGCAGCATCCGCCGCCACAGCCGGTGCGGCGCGCCGCGGCGGTCGAGCCCGTAACGGGGCTCAACGTAGTCCTCGGCATATTCGATCAGGTTGTCCATTCGGTCCGCCGCGGTTCCGGTCGAAAGCCCATCGGGCAAACGGAGCTCTTCGCCCTAAAATTCCGCGGGAACGGAGCACTATTGCCCAACGCGATAGCGGCGCCCGCGGGGGTCGGCCCGGTCCTCAGTCCGCGAGCCCCATGACAAACGCCAGCGCCGCATTCAGGCGTGCCATGTCTGCGGCCCCGAGCCGACCGATAGGCCGCCCGATCCGCTCCCGCCGGACCGTCACCGGCTTGTCGGCCATGACCTGCGAGCGCGCGACGAGCCCGGTCTCCGGGCTCGGCTCGATCGTGATGCGAAAATCCGCCTCTGCCAACTCAGAGGTCATCTGGCAGATCATAATCGAGGCATGACTCTCTGGAATGGCATTCGACTGCACAATGACAGCCGGCCGCGGTTTCCCGTAATCTCCGGGCGCGGCGACGATCACGACGTCACCGCGGCTCGTCCGCATCGAACTCGGAAACCGCTTCGATCCACAGGAGAGCGTCGCGCTCGCTGTCGGGGTTCAGCGTTGCAACCTGCGCCGCAATTCGTCTGCGCACGGCTTCCGAGCGCGCATCCGGAACGACAAGGCGCAACTCGCGCAAGCCCTGCCGCCGCCGCCGCTCGCGCATCGCCCTCATGCGTTCAGCAGGCGCGGTCATATCGATCTCCGCTTCCAGGCGTAACGCGTGATAATGTAACGCGTTACGCCTGGAAGTACAAGAAGCGCCGCATTGCCAAGCCGGTGCGGGTGTCCCGGATCGGACTGCGGGCGAGGCGCCCGCAGTCCGGCTGGCATTTGCGTGCGCGTTCTATTCTGCCGCGTTCTTCCCGCCGTAGCGGCGCACGCGCAGATCGGCCTGTTCCTTGTGGCCCCAGAAGCGCTCGATCGCGCACAGCCGGCTGCAATATTCGCCGATCATGGCGCTCGCCTCCGGGGTCTTGATCTCCTGATAGGTGCAGGTCTTCAGGAACTTGCCGACCCACAGCCCGCCAGTGTAACGGGCCGCGCCCTTGGTCGGCAAAGTGTGATTGGTGCCGATCACCTTGTCGCCATAGGCGACGTTGGTTTCGGGGCCGAGAAACAGCGCGCCGTAATTCTTCAGGCGGTCGAGCCAGTGCCGCGGTGTCCGGGTCAGGACCTCGACATGTTCGGCGGCGATGCGGTCGGCCTCCTCTGCCATCTCCGCGTCATCGGCGCACAGGATCACCTCGCCGTAATCCCGCCAGGCGATCCCGGCGATTCCGGCGGTCGGCAGGACCGTAAGCTGGCGGTCGATCTCGGCGACCGTGTCATGGGCGAGCCTTTCCGAGGTCGTCAGCAGGATCGCCGGCGAGGTCGGCCCGTGCTCGGCCTGACCCAACAGGTCGGTCGCGCACATCTCGGCGTCGGCGCCGTCGTCGGCGATGACCAGGATCTCGGTCGGGCCGGCGAAGAGGTCGATGCCGACCTCGCCGAAGAGCTGGCGCTTGGCCTCGGCGACATAGGCGTTGCCGGGACCGACCAAGATGTCGACCGCCTTCATCGTCGCGGTGCCGAGCGCCATCGCCGCCACCGCCTGCACCCCGCCCAGGACATGGATCTCGTCGGCGCCGGCGAGATGCATCGCCGCGATCGTCTCGGGATGCGGACCGCCGCGGTTCGGCGGCGTGCAGGCGGTGATGTGCGAGACTCCGGCAACCCGCGCGGTGACGATCGACATGTGGGCCGAGGCCACCATCGGGTAGCGCCCTCCCGGCACGTAGCAGCCGACTGCGCCGACCGGGATGTGGCGGTGGCCGAGCACGATCCCGGGCAGGGTCTCGACCTCGACGTCCTTCAGTGCGGCGCGCTGGATCTCGGCAAAGTTGCGGATCTGCGCCTGGGCGAAGCGGATGTCGTCAAGCGTCTGCGGCGCCACCTGGGCGACGAGCGCGGCGATCTCCTCGTCCGACAGGCGGAAGCTCGGCGGCGACCATTGATCGAAGCGCTCGGACAATTCGCGCACTGCAGCGTCGCCCCGCGCCCTGACCGCAGCGATGATCGCTTCGACCGCCTCCCTGACCCGCCGATCGGCCAGGTCCTGCTGGCCGGCGAGCGCCGCCTGTTTGATGTGCCGGGGCATCGCTCTCTCCGCTGTCGCCGCTGCGGCAGCATAGCCGGGGCGGCGGCGGGCATCAAATCCGGCGGGGATCGGCGCGCGTTCCGGTCATTCCGAGGGTTCGGCCCATTTCCGCGATCAGGCGCACAAACCACGGGTGCAGCCGGCTCGGATCGGGGCAGCGCATGATCCGCACGGCGTCGCTGAACATCGCGCAGGCGATCGCCGGCGAGACCGGCTCCAATCCGATCCGGGCGAGCATACTATCCTGTCCGTCGCCGGTCCCGGCCGCGCACAGAAGGAGACCGCGGCCGAAGCCGAGGGTCGCCGTCAGTGCCGCCGCCGCGGCCAGCCGCGCCGCCAATAGGCCCGTGCCGCGATAGGCGGGATGGACGATCCAGCGCCCGATCTCGGCCGCGGCGGTACGGCGGCCTCCCAGCCCGTCGAGCAGGACGGCAAAGCCGGTGCGGCCGAGGATCTGCTCGGAGAGGCAGGCAGGGCCGTCCGGGGTCAGCGGATAGACCCGCACGCAGCCGGCGAGGATCGGCCCGTCATAGGCCAGGACATGATAGGCATGGAGGTCGATCGGATCGGCGTCGCAGCAGCTCCCGTCCGCGTTCCGGAAACAGGGGCGCCGGCCGTTGTCGAACAGGACCGAGCCGCGCAGCGCTCGGACGTCTGCGAGCCATTCGGGGGAGCCGGCGGCCGC
>DATFCQ010000072.1:0-51490 GCA_035252905.1 Allostellaceae bacterium
TTCATTACTTCTCCCGTGAATACCCAAGACGCCGGGTGCCCGCTGTCGTATTTTGATGGGAGAACGTTGTGCGATGCGGCATGTTACCGTCGGCGCGCTCGATCGAGGTCGAGACCGCATCGCCACGATCAAGCAAGAGACCCAGATGAGACCGGTCAAACCCGCCGATCGGCGGCCTCGCGGCGGCGGCGGTTCGGAACTGCACGCGACCCTTGCGCTCGCGGCGCCGCTCGCGGCGGCCAATCTCGCGCAGATCGCGATGGGCGTCACCGATACGGTCATGGTCGGGCATCTCGGCGCCGTTCCGCTCGCCGCCACGGGGCTCGGCGGGATGCTGTATTTCACCGGCGGCGTCATGCTCCAGGGCATCCTTTCTGCCGTGGCGCCGCTTGCCGCACATGCGCTGGGCGCCGGCGATCGCCGCATGGTGGGCCGGACCGCGGGAGCCGGGCTGGTGCTTGCCCTGATCTTCGCGCTGCCCTTTGTCGCCGCGCTGACGCGCCTCGACCGCCTGTTGCAGATGTTGGGCTACAACGCCGCGCTCGCGGCCGAGATCGGCCATTACCTGCGGGCGATCGCTTGGGGGGCGCCCGCCTTCCTCGGTTTCGAGGTATTGCGCAGTCTCTTTGCGGTGCTGTTGCACACGCGCTCGGTGATGGTCGTGCTGCTCGTCTGCGTGGCCAACAATGTGATGCTGGATTGGGTGATGATCTTCGGCCATTTCGGTGCGCCCGCCCTCGGCGTCGCCGGCGCCGGCTATGCGAGCGCCATCAATCAATGGCTGATCGTGGCCGGTCTCTTCTTGTGCCTCCGCATCATGCCCGGCCTCGGGGGTCTGCGGCTGGTGCGCAACGCCTGCACGGCAGGCCGGGCCGAGATTGCGGAGATCCTCCGCCTCGGCCTGCCGATCGGCGGGATCCGGGGGCTCGAGGCCGGCGTTTTCATGACCGCCGGCGTATTGATGGGGCTTTTGGGGGCGGCCGCGCTCGGGGCGCACCAGCTCGTCATCAATTGCGCGAGCGTCACCTTCATGGTGCCGCTGGGGCTCGGGCAGGCCGCCACGGTGCGGGTCGCCCACGAACTCGGCGCCGGCCGGGCCGAGGCGGCGCGCCGGGCGGGCTTTATCGCGCTCGCCCTCGGGATCGGGTTCATGAGCGCAACAGCGATCGTGCTGTGGACCTTCCCTCAGGCCATCATCGCGGTCTATGTCGATAGTGCCGATCCGGCCAATCGCGACGTCGTCGAGATCGCGCGCCAGCTGCTCGCGATCGCCGCATTGTTCCAGGTGTTCGACGGGATGCAGGTGATCGCCGCCGGGGCCCTGCGCGGCTACAAGGACACCCTCGTTCCGATGGTACTGGCCACCTTCGGCTATTGGGGCGCCGGCTTCGCCGGAGGCTGGCTGTTGGCCTTTCCGCTCGGCTACGGCGCCGCCGGGTTGTGGTGGGGCCTCGCCCTTGGGCTCGCGGTCGTTGCCGCGTTGTTGACTCTGCGGCTCTATCGCCTCGCCCTGCCGCTGCGCCCGGGCGCCGCGGCGGTCGCCGCGGGATAAGGCCTTCGCCGCAGCTTCGGCCAAAAAAGTGGCGGAATGCGCTGCGCTTTTCCGCCCTACACTAAACCGTAGGGCGGAAAACCCCGGCGAAGCCGGGGGCATTCCGCCGACTTTTTCTCAGCCGGCCGGCGCTCGTACAACCCGACCCCGCACTTCCCTTTCCCGGGAAAACGGGTTCAAATCCCCGCCCTCTCCGCCGTCCGACCCAGCCGAGGCCTATCCATGGAACCGACGAGCCGCCTGTTCGAGCCGCTGACCCTCGGCGGCGTCACCCTGTCGAACCGGATCGCGGTGTCGCCGATGTGCCAGTACAGCGCCGAGGAGGGCTCGGCCAATGACTGGCACCTGCAGCATCTCGGCGCATTGTCGTTGTCGGGCGCCGGCCTCGTCATTGTCGAGCAGACCGCGGTCGAGCCCGAGGGCCGCATCAGCCACGGCTGCCTCGGCCTCTATTCGGATGCGAACGAAAGGGCATTGGCCCGGGTCGTCGCCCTGTGCCGCCGCTGGGGCTCGGCCCGGCTCGGCATCCAGCTCGCCCATGCCGGGCGCAAGGCCTCGGCGAAGCTGCCGTGGCAGGGCGGCGGACCGCTCGCCCCCGATGCCGGGGCCTGGACGACCCTGGCGCCCTCGGCGGTCCCGGTCGACGAATCCTGGCCGCTCCCGCAGGCGCTCGACGAGGAAGGGCTCGCCCGCATCCGCGACGCCCATGTCGAGGCGGCGAAGCGCGCCGACCGCCTCGGCTTCGATCTTGTCGAGCTGCTCGGCGCGCACGGCTTTCTGTTGCACAGCTTTCTGTCGCCGATCGCCAACCGGCGCAGCGACCGCTACGGCGGCAGCCTTGCCAACCGCATGCGCTTCCCGCTCGCGGTGGCGGCGGCCTTGCGCGCGGTGTGGCCGCGCGACAAGCCGCTCGGCATGCGCATCACCGGCTCGGACTGGATCGCCGGCGGGATCACCCCGGAAGAGGCCGGCCTCTTCGCCCGCGAATTGCGCGAAATCGGTTTCGACTATGTCTGCGTGTCGTCCGGGGGGATCGGCCCGCAGGCGCGCGTTGCCTTTGCGCCCGGCTACCAGGTGCCGTTCGCCGCGGCAGTCAGGAAGGCGAGCGGCATCGCCGTGCAGGCGGTCGGGATGATCGTCGAGCCCCGTCAGGCCGAGGCGGTCGTCGCCGACGGCCATGCCGATTGCGTGGCGCTTGCCCGCGCCTTTCTCGACGACCCGCGCTGGGCCTGGCACGCCGCCGACGCGCTCGGCGCCGAGATCGCCTACCCGCGGCAATACCGGCGCGCCCGCCCCGACCAGTGGCCGGGCGCGCCGCTGTCGGCCAACCGCCGCGCAACGGCGCCCGGATAACGCCCGAAACCCGGCGCTACACCACGCCGTCCTTTTTGAGCGCCGCGACGTCGCCGGCGCCAAGGCCGAGCCAGTCGCCGAACACCGCCTCCGTGTGCTCGCCCAACAGCGGCGAGCGCTCGATCCTGGGCGGCGCCCCGTCAAAGCGCACCGGGAAGGTCGGCATCTTCAAGGTTCCGCTTGGATGCTGCATGACCTGCAAGATGCCGCGCTCCTCAAAGCTCGGCTCGGACAGCAGATCCCTGGTGTCGAGCACCGCGCCGGCCGGCACCCCGGCGGCGCCGATCAGGCGCATCGCCTCCTGCTTGGTGTGCTGCTGCGTCCAGGCGGTGATCATCTCTTCGACCTCGGCGGCGTGGGCGGCGCGCCGGTCGCGGTCGGCGTATTCGGGATCGTCGGCGAGTTCCGGGCGGCCGATCACCGCGGCGAGCCGCCGCCAATGCTCGGGATTGTTGTGACTGCAGAAGACAAAGACGTAGTCGTTGGGACCGCCCGGCTTGCACGGGTAGATGTCGCTGGGCGGCGGGCCGCCAAAGCCGCCGCGGGCGCCGTTGCGCGGCGACGGCTTGCCGGTGCGCGCATGCACGGTAAAGGCGCCGCGGATATAATTGAGCTGCGCATCCTGCATCGCCACCTGCAGCCGCCGGCCCTCTCCGGTCGTATGGCGCTGGTAGAGCGCGCCGAGGATCGCAATCGCCATCAGCATGCCGGTGCCGGTGTCGCCGAGCGTCGCGCCCGGCCGGCACGGCCGCCCGCCGGGCTCGCCGGTCACGCTCATCGTGCCGCCGCAGGCCTGGGCGATCATGTCGAAGGCAAGGTTGTGCTCATAGGGGCTGCCTTCGCCAAAGCCCTTGACCTGGGCATAGATGAGCCGCGGGTTCAGCGCATGCAGAACGTCCCAGCCGAGGCCCAGCCGCTCGATCGTGCCGGGCGCCATGTTCTCGACAAAGACGTCGGCATGTTT
This sequence comes from Allostellaceae bacterium, assembly GCA_035252905.1. Classification (GTDB taxonomy): domain Bacteria; phylum Pseudomonadota; class Alphaproteobacteria; order ATCC43930; family CGMCC-115725; genus AP-15. Next base: position 3,870 of record DATFCQ010000072.1, read on the forward strand.
GGCCATGTCCTTGACCAAAGCGAGACCGCGCGGCGATTTGAGATCGACCGTCACCGACTTCTTGTTGGCGTTGTAGATCATGAAGTAATAGGCGTCGGCGCCGGGCTTGGGGCCGGTGCCGAGCACGCGGCCCGGCTCGCCCGATTTCGGGTTCTCGACCTTGACCACCTCGGCGCCGAGCTGCGCCAGGACCTCGGTACAGGTCGGCCCGGCCTCGAATTGCGTCAGATCGAGAACTTTGACGCCGGTGAGGCAATTCGGCGCCGCGGCAGCATCGGCCATTACGTGACTCCTTCGTTCAGACCCGGAAGACGGCGGAATGCCCCCGGCTTTCGCCGGGGTTTTCCGCCCTACGATTCGGTGTAGGGCGGAATAGCGGAGCGTATTCCGCCAATTTTGCGGTCATGGTGATGACTCAACCAGACTTTAATGAAAGGAGAGGAGCCTTGGCCGGTCGCCCTCGACGATGATGCGCCACAACACGCGGCTCTCGCGGTGGTCGTAGTCGTCATGCGCGCGGTGCATCGTTGCCCGGTCGTCGATGACCAATACGTCGCCCTTGCGCCAGGCGTGGGTATAGACGATCTCCGGCCGGATCATGCGGTCGAGAAGATCGCGCATGTAGGCTTGGCTCGCCTCCGGTGTCATGCCCTCGATGTGCGTGACCTTGTCGATGTGAAAGAACACCGCCGGCGTCTCGTGCACCGGATGGGTGCGCACCATCGGGTGCACGACCGGCGTACCGTATTTTTCGAGATCCTCGGGGCGCGTGTCGGTGCGCTCCCGGTCGAGGCTGTTGACCGTGCGCAATCCGATCAGCCGCTGGCGCTCTTCGTCCGGCAGATCGGCGAAGGCCGCACGCATATTGGCGACGCTGGTGGCGCCGCCCGCGGACGGGATCTCGACGCCGTAGAGCATCGTCGCCGCCGGCGGGCATTCGCGGTTGGTATGGTCGGTATGCCACATCTCGGCGGCGCGCTGACCGTTGCGGTGCCAGACGAGGCCGATATCGGGATGATCAGGCATCAGGTGCTGCGAATAATGCTGGCGCATCGGCGGGCCGAAGATCGTCGCCGCCTGCAGATACTGCTCCGGGGTCAGCGCCTGGTTGCGGAACACCAGGACCAGATGCGCGGCCAGCGCCTCCGACAATGCCGCGCGGATCTCGGCGTCGACCGGCCCGGCCAGATCGACCCCCAGGACCTCGACGCCGAGCGAGTGGCTGAGCGGCATCAGCGAGTAAAACGTCATTCGATCCTCCCGACCCGGTGCGGTCCGATGCCGCTCCGCCACTCTATCCGGCCCGCGCCGGACCCGAAAGCGCCCGCGTCTCGGGCTCGGCCTTCGGGCAGCTCAGGCCGTCAGTTCCGGCAGCCGACGCGCGATCCAGGTGCTTGCCTGATCGAGCGCCCGGGCGACGGCCTCGGGTCCGCGGGTCACGCCTTCGAGGCGGAGGAAATCGACCGAATGGATGCCGATCGTCGCAAAGATCGCGCGGAGATACGGCGTCAGAAAATCGGGCTGCGCCGGCGGAGTGTCGCCGCAATATCCGCCATGCGCGCTGACCACGATCAGCGGCCGGTCGCGCAACAGGCCGATCTTGCCCTCCGGCGCGGAGTGGAAGGTGCGGCGGATGCGGACGATGTGATCGATCCAGGCCTTCAAGGTCGAGGGCACGGTGAAATTGTTCATCGGCGTGCCGATCACCACGAAATCGGCGGCTTCGAGTTCGGCGATCAACCGCTCCGACAGGGCAAAGCGCGGGTCCTCGGCCGCGGTCGGCGACAGGATCGCCTCGTACAGCAGGATCTCGGGGTGCGGCGGCGGCTCGGCGGCGAGATCGCGCTCGATGATGTGCGCCCCCGGGCGCAGCGCCGCGATCCGGGTGGTGACGTCGCGGGCGACCCGGCGGCTGAACGAGGCTGGCCGGGGACTGACGAGGATCTGCAGGATCGTGGTCATGGGGATGCAATCTGGCAGCTGAAGCGCAGGGCGCGCGCCAGCAGGCCCTGACGGTAATAGAAGCGGTGAGCCAATACATTGCCGAGGGCGGTGTCGAGCACCAGCCGGTCGCAGCCGAGCCGGCGCCCTTCGGCGGCCACCGCGTCGAGCAGACGGGCGCCGACCCCGCTGCGGCGCTCAGGCTCCGCCGTCACCAGATCGTCGACATAGACGAACCTGCCGTGGACGAGGTTTTCCTCGGTGCGATAGCCGGCGAGCCCGATCGGGACGTCGCCGCGCCAGGCCGCGAGAATGCGGTAGCCGGCCGTGCGCTGGCGCGCGACCCGCGCCACCAATTCCGCAGCATCGGCAAGGTGCGGCCGCAACTGCGTCATGACCGGGAAGCAGGCGGCAGTCTCGGCGTCGGTTTCGGCGTGCCGGAGGATGAGGTCGTTCATCGCGATCGGACTCTATTCCCTGACGAGCCGGGCGCCCTGCCGGAGCGTCGCCGCGGCCTCGGCGATGATCCGGTCGATGATCTCGGCCGCCGTCGGGATGTCATTGACAAGATCGACGCTTTCGCCGGCCCACACGGCGCGCGTGCCGAAATCGTCCGGGGCGGTTGCGAGATAGGCCTGCTCTTCCTCCTTCTGCCTCGCCGCCAGGGCCTCCTCCCGGCCGTGCCATTCGGCCGAGAAGGCGTTGCGCAGGGCGCGGCCGGGATAGATCGCCGGCCAGGGCGCGCCGCGGACGATGTCGAAAACCCGCGTCTGCTGGGTCTGATCGCCGCCGGCGGCGAGCGCGGCCGCCTTCATCGCCGGGTCCCACAGGGATTCGCGCGAGGCGGTGAAGCGGGTCCCCATCGAGATGCCCGCGGCGCCGAGCGCGAGGGCGGCGGCAAGGCCGCGCCCGTCGGCAATTCCGCCGGCGGCAACCACCGGGATCGGCGCGACTGCATCGACCACGGCGGGGACGAGCCCGATCGTGCCGCGCGTCGTCCCCGCATGGCCCCCGGCGTCGCGCCCCTGCGCGATGATGATGTCGGCGCCGCACGCGGCGGCCTCCCTGGCCTGAGCCAGACTCTGCACCTGACAGATGATCTTGCACCCCGCGTCCCTAATCCGGCCGGTGAACGGGGCGGGATCGCCGAAGGACAGCATGATCGCGGCCGGCCGGGCCTCGAGGGCGACGTCGAGCGCCGCCGGATTTCTCTCCAGGGCCCACAGAATAAAGCCGATGCCGACCCGCGCATTGCCGGCCTCGGCCAGTTCCTGCCGGATCGCTGCGGTGCTGGCATAGCCCGAACCGACGAGACCTAGCCCCCCGGCATGGGTCACGGCCGCGGCAAGCCGGCCGCCGGCGGCCGATCCCATCGGCGCGAGCAGGATCGGGTGCTCGATGCCGAGCAGCCGGGTCAGCGCGGTTTCGATGACAGGCATGCCGTTCCCTTCGGGTTGGGGTTCGCCCCCGCAGAGTGCCGGATCGGCGGATCAGGCGCCAGATGCAAGTGAGACGAACGGCCTCCGGCCTCCCCGCCGCCGGGCCTTGTCATGCCTCGTACGCGGCCATGGCGCATCGACAAGCCCCGCCGGCTGCGGATAACCTTGGGCGATGATTGCGATCCGCGAGGACATCACGATCCCGTCGCCGCCGGAAGCGGTGTGGCCTCTGCTGTCTGATCCGGCGGTGGTCGCCTCGTGCATTCCCGGCGCGACCTTGACCAAGGCCGGCGAAGATGGGGCCTATCAGGGCACGATGCGGGTCAAGTTCGGGCCGACCGTCGCAACCTTCCGCGGCGAGGCCAAGCTTGCCTACGACCATGAAGCGCGGCGCTGCACGATCGAAGGGCGCGGCATCGACGGACGCGGCGCCTCGCGCGCGCTCGCCTCCGGGGTCGTCACCGCGAGCGGCGATGCGACGACGGTCTTGAGGGCGGAGGGAAACTTCACGGTCACCGGGCCGCTCGAAACCTTCGCCAATGCCGGCGGGGTCCATCTCGCCCGCTCGATCCTCGCCGAGTTCGCCGAAAACGTCGCGAAACGGGTGGCCGAACGGGCCGCTCCGGCGACAGAGGCTAGCGCCGCACCGGCCGCCGCTGCGGCTCCGCCGCAGCCGGCGGCCGAACTGCGCGCCGGCAGGATCCTGTGGCGGGCGTTCCTGTCATGGTTGCGGCAGGTCTTTCGCGGCAAGGGGCAGAGGGAAGCACGATGAGCGACAACCAGTTATCCGACATTCTGGCGCAGGCCTTTGCCGCCGAGGGCGTCGAGGTCCTGTTCACGTTGATGGGCGACGCCAACATGTACTGGTCGGCGGCGATGGCCGACAATCATCGGGTCCGGCTGGTCCACGCACGGCACGAGCACTGCGCGGTGGCAATGGCCGACGCCTATGCCCGCGCCAGCGGTAAGGTCGGCGTCGGCTCGGTGACCTGCGGCCCCGGCTATACCCAGATCATGACCGCGCTCGTAATGGCGGCGCGCGGCAACGCCCCGGTCGTGGTGTTTGCCGGCGACGCGCCGATCGGCGCCTCCTGGTATATTCAGCAGATCGACCAGGCTCCGCTGGCCTTGGCGACCGGCGCGCATTTCGTGCCGATCCGCACGGTCGACCGGGCGCTCGATTGCGTGCGCGAGGCGTTCTATGTCGCCCGCGCCGAAAGGAAGCCGGTCGTCTTGAGCGTGCCGCTCGATCTGCAGAAGGAGGAATTTCCCTATCTGCCCGATTACACGCCGTCGACCGAGCTGATGCCGCAGCCGCAGGTGCTGCGTCCGGACCCGGCGATCGTCGACGCGGTCGCCGCGATGGTGGCCGAGTCCGAGCGACCGATCGTGATCGGCGGGCGCGGCGCGATCTGGTCGGGCGCCAAGACGGCGCTCGAAGCCCTCGCGGACGAGGCCGGCGCATTGTTGGCGACGACGCTGCTTGGCAAGGGCCTGTTTGACGGCAACCCGTTCGCGCTCGACATCGCCGGCACCTTCGCGACCGATCTCGGCCGCGAGTATTTCGCCGAGAGCGACCTCGTCATCGCCGCCGGAGCCGGGCTCGGCCATTACACGACCGAGGGCGGCTATCTGTTTCCCAACGCCAGGGTGGTGCGGATCGACACAGAGCCGCGCGGGTTGTGGCAGGGTTTAAAGACCGCCGATCTGCACGTCCGGGCCGATGCCCGCGCTGCCGCCGAGGCGATCGTCGCGCGGCTCAGGAACAAGGGCATTCGCCGCCAGGGCTGGCGCAGCAACGAGGTCGCAACAAAGATCGCTGCGGCGGCGGAGATTCCAGACCCGAAGCCTTACACCCCGACGCCGGGAACGCTCGACCCGCGCCCGGTGGTCAAGGAGCTTGACGCGGCGATCCCGAAGGACTGGGACGTCATCGTCGCCGGCGGCCATTGCTTCAGCTTTGCAATGACGCACCTGCGCGGCCGGCCGGCGGGCAAATACCACATTCCGATCGATTTCGGCGCGATCGGCTCCGGATTGTCGGCGGCGATCGGCGTCGCCGCCGCGCGCGGCGACGGGAAGATCCTGCTGATCGACGGCGACGGCAGCCTCTACCAGCACATCCAGGAACTCGAAACCGTGCGGCGCCACGGCATAAAACTATTGATCTGCATCCTGAACGACGGCGGCTACGGGGCCGAGTCGCACAAGTTCCGCGCCTCCGGGGTCAATCCCGAGCACGCGGTCCACGGCCGCGGCGACCTCGCCCGCGTGGCGAGCGGCTTCGGCCTCGCCAGCGCCAAGGTGACGGAACTGGGCCGGCTCGCAGGCCTGTTCCGCGAATACCAAGCGGGCGCCGGCGCGGCGCTGTGGGACGTGCACATCGACGATCTGATCCCGTCGCGCAACTTTCGCCGGGTCCATTACGGCGAGGCTTGAGGAGAGCGACGGGGCCTTAACCTCGGCGTTGGTTCGCAACCTCCCGCTTTCCCGGCGGCGGCTGAACGCCCGGTAGTGGATCACCGCAGCCGATTTCAACCCGGCTGACCGGATCGGCGCAGGAGGGTGGCGAGTTGACCTTGCGCCACGATGGGTAGGTTGATGCTTCTTGCCGCAACCGAGGCATTCATCGAGCAGCAGCAAAAGGCCGGGTCCGACCCCGAGCCTCCGTCTCCATTGTGCGCCCGAACGGCAGGATTTGCCCCGGAGGCGTCATTGAGGGCGCCGTCGCACCGCGATGCTGCCTTGCTGCATCTTCGATCGAGGCAACTCGAAGGTGCTGGCCGGCTATGGTACGTGGTACCTGTCCTGCTAAGGCGTTGTCGCCGTGGTCATCATGCTGCCCGCCCAGGAAGGGTTGCGGGGCCTCGTGGTGCGGCGCTTCGACCTCCGTCTCCTTTCCGTGCGCCGGCACCTGACGCATTAGCTGGACGCAGTCAGATCAGCGGCGTGTTGGGCTTGAGCCCGAGCAAGATGCGGCCATACATCACTTGGTTGGTTTCGAGCGTCAGAGCCCCGTGCATGTTGACGGCATGGAGGTCGCGCCAGGCGCGCTGGACCGGGTTGGTCTCGGCAATGCCCGAGCCGCCACAGGCGAGATAGAGGGTCTCGGCCGCCTCCATGCACTGGCGTACGGCATGGGCGCAGTCCATGCGGACGCGGGCGCGGGCGGCGAAATCCATCATCTCGCCGCGAGCGGCCGCCGCCTCGATGTCATCGGCGCACCGGTGTAGAAGCAGCCGCGCGACGTGAATGCGGGTGGCGGCATCGGCAACCTGGCGGTGCGTCGTCGGGCTGTCGATCTGGATCTCGTGCTCGGTATAGGCGATCTCACGGCCCGGCAGCCGCTCCTTGAACGCGGCCAGCGCCGCTTCCGCCATGCCGAGCGCCGCTGGCGTGATGGCAAGTGCCAGGACCGGCACGGCCGCGCCCCTGTAAAGGCTCGTGTCGTGCGCTGCCGCCCCCGGCGCCTCGCCGGCAATGATGCCAGGCAGCGAGAGATAGCGGTGCTTCGGCACGAATATGTCATTGGCGACAATGCTGCAGCTCCCCGTTCCTCGCAGCCCCACGACGTTCCAGTCATCGCGGATCACGATGTCGCGTACCGGCACTAGCAGTTCGGCGACATCGACGACCGTGCCGCCCTCGTCGGCGATCTCGGTGCCCAACAGCAGCCAGTCCGCATGCTGACAGCCCGACGCGAACGGCCAAAACCCGTCGAGCCGGTAGCCGCCCGCGACCGCTCGCGCCTTGCCGCGCGGCGCGATGACGGCGCAAACGATCGCATCCGGGTTGGCGCCATAGCTTTCCGCCTGGGCCTCCTGCGGAAACGAGCCGATGAGCCAGCTATGCGCATGGATCACGCCCATGCACCACGCCGTCGAGCCGCAGCCGTGGGCGATTTCGGCGACAGTGTCGATGTGCGTGTGGAGCGACATCTCGAACCCGCCGCAGCGCCTGGGCTGCAGCACCTTGAAGAGGCCGGCCGCGCGCACTTCGGCGACATTGGCGTCGGGCAGCCGGCGCAACTGCTCCGCCTCGGCCGCACGCGCCCGCAGCATCGGCACGAGGGAAGCAGCGCGCGCCACCAGTTGGGTATGATCGGGTATCGTCTCATCCTCCCCGGCATCTTATAGAGACGGCTTGGTTGATCCTGAGACTGACCGTGCCGGAGAGCAAGCCCTTCGCATGGGTCTTCCGACAGATTACAGCGCATCGTCTCAGCCTCAGTCATCCCGGCTATCCGGCGCGGCGTGGGCGCCGACAAAAAGGATTAATGCGCGAAGAACGAACGCGGTCGGCGGACCAGCGGCAGCAGCATCAGCCCAAAGACGAACAGAGCCGCGAGCAGCAGAAAGAGGTCGTTATAGGTCAGTATAAGCGCCTCGCGCTGCACCAGATTGGCAAGCAGCTTGAGCGCGGCGCGGTGGGGATCGCCCGGGATCAATAGATCGAACCGGCTTGTCTGCGCTTCGAGAAACTGCTGTACCCGCGCGCGCGCCGGGTTGATGTCCTCGATCAGCCGGTTCCAGTGGAAATGCAGCCTGGCGTTCATGATCGTGCCGATCGACGCCAGCCCGATCGCGCCGCCGAGGTCGCGCATGAGATTATACAGGCCAGCGGCGTTCTTCATCTTGTCCTGTGGCAGCGTGCCGAGCGCGATCATGTTGGCCGACATGTAGAAGAACATCAGGCCCATACCGCGCACCCACTGCGGCACGAACAACTCCCAAAAGCCGGTTTGATTGGTCAGCACCGCCGTCAGGTACATCGAGACGGCAAACACGGCGATGCCGATCGACAGCATGATGCGCAAATCGAGATGCCGGGCAATACGCGGGGCAAATGGTGAAAGCACCATTTGCGCAAATCCGACAACGACGACCGTCTCGCCGATCTGCAGTGCGTTAAAGCCGCGCACCTGGGCGAGGAACAGCGGCACCAGATAGGTGGTGCCGTACATGCCGATGCCCATCATGAACGTGTAGAAGGAGCCGATTGCGAAATTGCGGTTGCCGAACGTGCGCAGATCGACGATCGGCTGGCGATAGCTCAGCACCCGCCAGAAGAACAAGCTGCCGGCCACGACCGAGACAATGACAGCGGCGCGGACGGTCTTCTCGTCGAGCCAATCCCAACGCGGGCCCTCTTCAAGCGCGTATTCGAGACAGCCGAGAAAGACCGCCATCAGCAACAGTCCGGTCAGGTCGAAGCCGCGCAACAGCGAGAAATCGGGCTTGTCGACGTCGAGCGTTACCCACACGACGGCGGCGACCAAGAGGCCGGGCGCGACATTGACGAGGAACAGCCAATGCCAGGAGAAGGTGTCGGTGAGAAAGCCGCCGATCGTCGGGCCCATAGTGCCAGAGAGGTTGAAGATCATCGAAATGATCACCATCAGCGTGACCAGTGGCGGCCCGCGGAACTTGCTGTAAACCACCGGCCACACGGTCGGCGTGATTGCACCGCCGCAGAACCCCTGCATCGCGCGATAGAGGATCATCTGGCTGAGGCTCGTCGCGGTGGCGCACAGCGCGCTCGCGCCTGTGAAGCCGAGCGCCGCGACCACGAACAGGATGCGGGTCGACAACAGCCGCGACATCATGCCGGACAGCGGCACCATGACGACATCGGCAATCAGGTAGGCGGTCTGGACCCAGGCGATCTCGTCGGCGCTTGCCGACAGCCCGCCCTGGATCTGGGTCAGCGAGCTGGTGACGATCTGCACATCCATGATCGCCATGACGAGGCCGGTGCACATCGCCAATACGCTGATCCAGTCGCGCAGGCGCGGCTTTTCCTCCGATTCAGCCGCCAGCGACGAAGGCGGCGCTGAGGGCGGTCGTTCGAGCGCGCTGGTCGTCGGTGCGCCGGTCGTTGCCGGGTGCGGCCGCGCCAAGCGCATACGTCGGAGCGCCGGAACAAGCGTCATCACGCCATCGCCGCTTTGGGCGCCGTGAGCTCGGCCAGGGCGCCGTCCAGTCCCAGGCTCCGCAACCATGTACCGACTCCCACAGCACTCCTTGTCGCCGACTGGTGTGAAAGCCAGGATTTCGAGGCGAGGTTAGCGCAAAACAGGTTCGGAACGCATCCCGTTTCCGGCCACCGCGGACGCCGACGCTGCGATTAGTGGAGGACTGCTTTCGGCGCATTCTCGCCTTCGGCTCACTCATCGGCTATCGACCGGAGTTGCCCCGAAGCAGCTGGCATGAGGAAAGTCCACACCGCTGATGGCGCCGATGCTGGCCTCATCGGCGACCGTGCCTTCTTGGGATCAATGACCGACCGGTCGCCCTATCTTGCTGCCGCCCGTCGGCAGAAGAGCACGGCGCCAGGAATGCGGCGGGAGGCGTCAGGCACGCATCGCCTTGCCTGATGATCGTGTCGTGCGCAGAGCCGGTGGAGAGCCTCTGAGCCCGCCACCAGCTTCGCGTGACGCTACTCGGCGGCCGCCAGGTTCGGGGTGAACTCCAGCGGCAATCCCTTGTGACCGGTCAATCTTTCGCCTTCTTCGTACATCTCGAAGGCCCGCTTCTTCAGCGCCGGAAGGATTGCAGCGATCTGTTCCAGGTCGAGATCGGCGGCGATGCCCGGGTAACCGGCGCGTTCGATCATGGCGCCGAGCTTTCTGTTCTCGAACTGCTCGAAGGTCCACTCCAACGGGTCGTCGATGATGGTCAGGTCCCAATTGGTCCGGTGGTTCTTGTTGCGCGGACCATAATGGTAATGCGGGTTCTTCCAGAAGCAATCGAACGCCAGAAGCTCCGTTTCTTCGACGTATGCCTTTCCTTTCGATCCGCCGACATCCGCGAGAACATGGACCGCTAGGCCGCCGTCGCCATTTTGCAGCCGCCGCATCTCAAGGCCAAAGCGGATGTTGCCGGCCTCGAAGATTTCGGTCCCGCGGTTGTGCTTGACCGTGTTCCGCTTGGAGATAAAGGTCTCTCTCGCACAGGCCTCGACGTCGGGCAGGATGTCCCGCACCGCATTCAGGTCGGTCGCCTCGGCGATTTCTTTGTATCCGGCCCGTTCGATCATCTGCGGGAGCTTTCGACCCAGGGTCCGGATCGTCCAGCCAATGGGATTCCCGTCGGTGATCGGATCCATGCGGCAGTGGACGCCCATGCCGCCTCCGAGGCGACCGGGGGTCGCCAGTTCGGGATTCTCCGGACCATAGACGTAGCTTCTCTCGAGGTCGAAGCAGTTGAAGCGCAGCAGGGTCGTTTGCGTGCCGTCGACATCGGCCGCCACCTCGATTGATACACCCTGGTCCGAATGATCCTCGACATTGGCATCCCACAACTGATGCCGAACGATGAAGGTCAGGGGATCGGCGGTGAAGCGGGTTCCTTGTGATTGGGGCATCCCGGGCGCTCCTGTAGGAAGGACGTGGGCGAGCTTAAGGAGAGGCTGCGGGCGTAGCAAGAACTCTCAACCCGGTGCGTGCGCGCCCGGTATCCGCTTGCGGCGCGCATAGAAGCCGTTGCCCATTCGGCACGTTACATCTCATCTTGGAGGACGTGCTTTTGCCGGTGCAGAGTTCGGCCGCTGCCAACGGGCCAACCACCGATATAATGGGACAATCGGATCGCAGCCGCCGCACAGATGAGGACATACGATGAAGCAACCCAACCGGGTCAAAGCCGCCATGCGTGCCGGACGCAAGGCGTACGGCTACAACCTTTCCTTCCCGTCCCCATGGGTGATCGACATTCTGGGGAAGCTCGACTTCGATTTCGTCTTCATCGATGGCGAGCATGGGCCGTTCGGCCTGGACCAGCTTGAGGACCTGTGCAGGACCGCCGAACGCCATAACATGACGCCGATCGCCCGGGTGCCGGACATCGGCTCATCAACCATCCTGCGCTATCTCGATCGTGGGATCATGGGCATCGTGGGTCCGCACATCGCCGCGGAGGCGGACGCGCGCCAGCTCGTGCGGGCGTGCTATTTTGGTCCGCTGGGTGAGCGGTCGTTCGGGGCAAACCGGGGCACCGACTACAATGCCGGGATTGCCGACAAGGCGGCGTACTATCGTGAAGCAAACGAACAGATGCTGGTGTGCGCTTTGCTGGAAGACGCCGCCGTGCTGGACAACCTCGACGCCATTCTCTCGGTGCCGGGCATCGACCTGTACAGTATTGGCCCAAACGATTTTTCCCAAAGCCTTGGCTATCCCGGCCAGCCCGACCATCCGGAAGTCGTCAAGACCATGCAGGAAATCACACGTCGCATCCGCCAGGCTGGGCGCACGATGCAACAGGACGTGATGCACGGGGCGTGGGTCAGCGATATGCTGCTCGATGCGGGTCGCCGTATTCTATCATCGCAGCATGGGTGAGCGCCGGCGGTTCGATCGGATATCGCTCGCAAACACGCCGGGTTGGTCAATGATTTCTTGGTGAACCTGTCGCCAATAAGACGAACATGCTGTTCGCGCATCAACCGCATGTTGTCTGAAGTTAACCGATAGCGTCGGCAGACGCCACCGGCTAACCTCAGCCGCCGGACCAGGAGACAGCAAGGGAGAGTGGTATGCATTTCGGCGGCGCAATGTTTTTTACCGATTATTCGATGTCGGCGCCCGAGCTCGCCCGCGCGCTTGAGGAGCGCGGTTTCGAGTCGGTCTGGGCGCCTGAGCACTCGCATATCCCGTTATCGCGCAAGACGCCGTTCCCGGGAGGAGGCGATCTGCCCAAACAATACTACGACGCCATGGATCCCTTTGTGGTGCTGGCCGCGGCCGGCCAGGCGACCAGGACCATCAAGCTCGGCACCGGCGTGCTGCTGGTGCAGCAGCGCGATGCGATCCAGACCGCCAAGCTGGTTGCCTCGATCGACCAAGCGAGCCAGGGGCGGTTCCTGCTCGGCGTCGGCGGGGGCTGGAACCAGGACGAAATGGAAAACCACGGAACCGTCTATGCGACCCGCTTCAAGCGGATGCGCGAATCCATCGAGGCGATGAAGGAAATCTGGACGAAGGAGACGGCTGAGTACCATGGGGAGTTCGTCAATTTCGATCCGATGATCGCCAGGCCCAAACCGGTACAGAAACCGCATCCGCCGATCCATGTCGGCGGTGCCTTCCCGTACGGCGCGCGGCGCGCCATCCGTTACGGCGATGGCTGGATTCCGACCGCTCGCGGCGACATCGCCGAGGTCCTGCCGAAATTCCGCGAAATGGCGAAGGAGGCCGGCCGCGATCCAGCGTCCATCGAGATCACCTCGTTCGGCCTGGGCGAGGATCTTGACCGGGTGAAGCGCCTCGCCGACATCGGCGTCGCCCGCGTGGTGCCGATGTTCCCGCCCGAGAAGGCAGACACGGTGCTGCCGATCGTGGATCGCTGGACAAAAATCATGCGGCAGGTCAACGGGTAGATCTGACCGGGATCGATCTGCGAAAGCGGGCGATCGTGCTTCAAGACAGGACACGATCGCCGACCTGAATTATCGCGGATCGAGACTGGCGAGGGTCGCCCCTCGCGGGCGATCCTCGCCGTGCCGGAAGGGCTCGGGCAGGGCGTACGCCGCTGCGCATCAGCCGTTTTGCAATCGATAGCGGAGCCAAACGACGCCGCCCTCCAACACCTCGCTGCTCGCCAGCGTCATCGCGCGGATCGGCGCCGCGACGCCGGAATCCTTGTCGCTGGAGTCGAAGAGGCTCGGCGCGCCCTTCGCTCCATCGACGGCAGGGCAGATCGCAATGCTGATCTCGTCGATCAGGCCGGCCCGCAGAAAGGACCCGTTCGAGCCGCCGCCGCCTTCGAGCAGCAATCGTTCGATCCCCAGCTCGCGGTTCAGGATGTCCAGCGCCAATCCCAGATCGAGCTCCCGCTCGCCGGCGAAGATGTAGGAGACGCCATCCCGGCGCAGGCCCGCCAGATGCGCGTCGGAGACCCGCTCCGTCAGCACGGCGACAATCGGGTCGCCGCCGATGTCGGACCGTCCCCACGCGATCTTGCCCTGCGCATCGAGCACGATGCCGTAGGCGACGGCATCGCGCCGGGCGAACCAAGGTTTCCGCGGATAGGTCCGGTCGGCGCGATCGCCATAGGCCGCGGCCCTGGCGTATTCGCTGCCGGTCACGCGGCCGATGAGCCAGGAGCCGCCGCCGAGCTCTTCGTGCAGGCGCTCGAACAGCCCCGCCATGCGGTTCTCGGCAGGTCGCCACCGGCTGCCGAGAATGCGGCCGTCGACGCTCGCGTTCATGTGGCAGATGACATAAGGCTTCATGTTGCGTCCCGTACCTATTTGCGCTCGGAGCCTGTTTGAGCCGCCGTGCCGCGGAGTCGGCGGAATACGCTACGCTATTCCGCCCTACGCCCCACGCTTGTCAGGAACATTGTAGGGCGGAAAAGCGTAGCGAAGCGCGGCGTATTCCGCCATTTTCTCTACTCAAACAGGCGCTCAGCCGGGAAGAGACCAACCCACCCAGTTGCACAGGGCTTCGCCCATGACCAGCTCGAGATCGCGGCCCTTCAGCCACGGCAGCTCCTCGGTGAACACGGTCACGCATTGGCGCCAGGAGCAGGGCATGCGCGTGATGTCGGTGCCCCAGAACATCCGCTCCGGACCGAACGCGTCGAAGCAGCAGTGCAGGTGCTCATGGAAGCTGCGGAACGGATATCCGTCTTCCGCGTAACCGGGCTGACCGGTCGCCTTGACCGCGACGTTGGGGTATTTGGCGAGCGCCAGCAGCTCGGGCTGGAAGCGATAGGCGGACTCGCCGCGACTCCCCGGCGGCACGGCCATGTGATCGACGATCAGTCTGAGCCCCGGGTGACGCTCGGCGATCCGGCCGACGATCGGCAGGAACAGCGCGGCGGCGAGCGCTACCGGCACGCCGGCCCGCTCGGCCGCAGGCCACAGCCAGTCGAGCGTCCCGTCGGTCATCCACTCCCGCTTGTGCCGTTCGTTAAAATAGAAGCGCAGGCCAAGCATGCCCGGCCGCTCTTTCCAATGGGCGACGCGGTCGCGACCCTTCGGGTCGTCGAGATAGAACCACCCCATGATGGCGAAGCGGTCGGGGTACTTCCGCACCGCTTCGACGGCCAGTTCGTTCGAGTCGGGATCCCACAGCACCGGGTGGATCAGGGCCCGGTCAACGCCGCCTCGATCCATATCGGCGATCGCCTGCTCGGCGGAGTACGGCTCCTGACGATGGGGTGGGGACGGCGTACCCTTTTCCCAGAGGTGGATCTGGCCGTCGACGATCAGCATCTGGCGTATCCTTTCGATCCGAAGATGTAGAGACTGCCCTAGAATACCGTGATCGCCAAAATCCGCTGATCGCGCGCCGCGGCGATTTCGGAAGGGTCGCCTATCGCCGCCCCGCGACACCGTAGGAATGACAGCGCATCGAAAGCGAGGAAGCGATGTCCAATTACCAGATCTTCGAGGCCGGAGACGTCGTGCTCCAGTCCGGGCTGACCTATCGCGGCGCTCGCCTCGCCTACAAAACCCACGGTACGCTGAACGCCGCCAGATCGAACGTTATCGTCTATCCGACGTCCTACGGCGCGCAGCACCCCGACCTCGAATGGCAGATCGCGGCCGGCAAGCCGCTCGATCCGACCAAGTACTTCATCGTCATCATCAACAAATTCGGCAATGGGCTTTCGTCCTCGCCGAGCAACACGCCGCCGCCGTTCGATCGCGGCCGCTATCCGCATTTCACGATGACCGACAATGTGCGGGTGCAACAGAGATTGCTCGCAGAGGTGTTCGGCGTCGAGCGGGTCGCATTGGTCTACGGCTTCTCGATGGGGGCGCAGCAGGCGTTCCATTGGGCGGCCCTGTTTCCCGACCGGGTCGAGCGGATCGCGCCGATCTGCGGTTCCGCCAAGACCTCTCCGCATAATTTCGTCTTTCTCGAAGGCGTTAAGGCGGCGCTGACCGCCGACCCGGCGTGGCAGGACGGCTGGTTCGCCAAAGAGCCGACGCGCGGCTTTCAGGCGATGGGCCGGGTCTATGCCGGCTGGGGGCTGAGCCAGGCGTTCTATCGCGAGGAAGTGTGGCGCACGATCGGCTTCTCCTCGCTCGAAGATTTCCTGGTCGGCAGCTGGGAAGCCAATTTCCGCCGCCGCGACGCCAACGACCTGCTGGCGATGCTGTGGACCTGGCAGCACGCCGACATCAGCGCCAACGGGCTGTACGGCGGAGACCTCGACAGAGCCTTGGGCGCGATCACGGCCGACGCGATCGTGATGCCGTGCGAGACCGACCTCTATTTCACCGTCGAGGACAGCCGGCGGGAGGTCGCACGCATGCCCAAGGCCGAATTGCGGCCGATCCCGTCGATCTGGGGCCATCGCGCCGGCAACCCGGCGCTCAACCCCGAAGACGCCGCCTTCATCAACCGCGCGGTCTTCGAATTGCTGGCGCGCTGAGCCGGGCAGCTCGCCCGCTTGGCGCGATGCCGAACAGCATTTTGCGGCCCTGTCACGCCTTCTCGTATTAAGATCCGGCTTTGGATTTTCGCGCGGTCCGGCCACGCCATGAGCATAGAGAGCTACGACTACATCGTCGTCGGCGCCGGATCCGCCGGCGCGGTCATTGCGAACCGCCTGTCGGCGGATCCGCGCAACACGGTGCTGCTGCTGGAGGCCGGGCGCGCGAGCCACCCCTGGTCCCGTATTCCGATCGGCTATGCCCGGTTGATCACCAATCCCGCGGCCAACTGGCTCTACAGCTCGGAACCTGAGAAGAACACACAGGGCCGCAGAATCCCGGTGCCGCGCGGCAAATTGCTGGGCGGCTCCAGCTCGATCAACGGGCAGGTGTTCGTGCGCGGCCAGGCGCAGGACTTCGACACCTGGGCGCAGCTCGGCAATCGGGGCTGGAGCTATGCGGAGGTCCTGCCCTTTTTCAAGCGCATGGAAAGCTATGCCGGAGGCGGGGACGACAGGTATCGCGGCCGGGACGGGCCGCTTCGCGTCACCAACCCCGCGCCGCGTGAGCCGATCTTTGCCGCTCTGATCGCGGCGGCAGGCGAGGTTGGGATTGCTCACAACCTCGACTACAACGGCGCTGCCCAGGACGGCATCGCGATGAGCCAGGCGACGATCGCAGGCGGACGCCGGATGAGCACCGCCCGCTGCTATCTCGACCCGATCCGCAATCGCCGGAACTTGCATATCGAGACAGGCGCATTGGCGGAGAGGCTGCTGTTCGACGGCAAGCGGTGCACCGGCGTCCGGTATTCCATCGGAACCGGAATGCGCGACGCGCACGCGGCACGCGAAGTCGTGGTCAGCGGCGGCACAATCAACTCGCCGCAATTGTTGGAGCTGTCCGGAATCGGCCAGCCCGAGCGCCTGCGGAGCCTCGGCATCGAGGTGCGTCAGGCGCTGCCCGGCGTCGGCGAGAACCTGCGCGACCATTATGCCCCCCGAACCCGCTGGTCTGTCGGCCGCAGAGGGATCACCTTCAATGATCTCGGCCGTGGCCTTGCACTGGCCTATCAAGTCCTGCGGTACGCGCTCTTCAGAAAGGGCATGCTGGCCATGGTCGGCGCGCCGATCCGCGCTTTTGTGCGTTCCCGCGAGGGGCTCGAGGCGCCGGATGTCATGCTGGGCTGGATCCCGATGCTCACCGAGCCGGGGCCAAAGGGCCCAAAGATCTCCCGCCAATCCGGCTTCACCTGCTATGCCCACCCGATGCGCCCGGAGAGCAGGGGACACATCCACATTACGTCGGCCGACCCGCGCCAACCGCCGGCGATCAACTTCAACTTCCTGTCGGCGCCGATCGACGCTGAGATAACCGCCCGGGCGGTCCGCATCGCCCGCGACATCATGAACGCGCCGGCGATGGCTCCGCTCCAGCTGAGCGAACTCGCGCCAGGCCGGGACCGGACCACCGATGACGAGATCCTCGATTGGGTCAAGGCGGCGGCGGAGACGACCTACCATCCGGTCGGGACCTGCAAGATGGGTTCCGACCCGGCGGCCGTCGTCGATGCCGAGCTCCGTGTGCACGGCATCGCAGGATTGCGAGTCGCGGACGCTTCGATCATGCCGACGCTGACCTCGGGAAACACGAACGCGCCCTCGATCATGATCGGCGAGAAAGCTTCGGACATGATGCGGAAGGCCGCGACCTGAGCAAGTCTGGCTCGCGTTCCGCGGTCAGAGTTCGACTTTGCACCCTGGGGAGCGGATGCTTTCGGCGCGCAGCGGCCGACGATGACCGCGCCGGACACGACGGGGTTGGGTAAAGAGAGCCGGCGATCGCACCGATCCCGCGTAGGTTGACGGGCTCGACAAGCGCGAACGGAGAGAGCGCCGCGTCCGGGACGAATACCGCCGAAGGCGTGCGGCCAGGCACCCAAGCCGGCCCTGTCGGACGGCGGCTTCGACGCGCTCGGTAGAGCGCGGCAATCGCGGGCCGTGATTGCCTCGCCCCCTCGTCCACGCGTAGATTCGCGTTGTCGGCCGGCCGGATGGGTTCCCGGGTCGACGGCGGCCGGAACCAACCGGCCCGACCGCTTTGCGCAGGGGAGGAATGCCGTGTCCGAACAGTTCGATTTCATCGTCGTCGGCGGCGGATCGGCCGGCGCCGTGATCGCGTCGCGCCTCTCGGAAGACCCGTCGTGTCGGGTGGCGCTGATCGAGGCGGGCGAGCGGCCGCCGGACATCTCCGCACTGCCGATTGCGCCGCCCTTGATGCAGCTGAACCCGGCGACCGACTGGATGTTCACTGCCGATCCCGGCAAGGCCGGGCTTGGGCTCAACGGGCGGCGGATGCCGGTGCCGCGCGGCAGGATGCTCGGCGGCTCGTCCAGCCTCAACTACATGATGTATGTGCGCGGCCATCCCGGCGATTTCGACGCCTGGGCGGCGGGCGGCGCAATCGGCTGGAGCTACGCCGAAGTGCTGCCCTATTTCCGCAAGAGCGAGGGCCTCACGGCGAGCGAGGAGATCGTCATCGACGCCGCCGCGCACAACACCACCGGCCCCCTCGGGGTCTCGGTGCGCGATCCGATACTGCCGGCAGCCCGGCAATTCGTCGAGGCGGCGGTCGCCGCCGGCATCCCGAAAGGCGACTACAACGGCCGCACCCGCGGCAGCGCGAACGGCGTCGCGTCGTTGACCCAGTACACGACGCGGGATGGACGGCGGTCGAGCACCTATCAGGCGTTTCTCGCCGGCGAGCCGGAAGAGCGGCCGAACCTGACGATCATCACCGGCGCGCAGGCGATGCGCGCGCTCCTCGACGGCGCCGACGGCCATAGGGTCGCCACCGGCGTCGAGTACCGCACTGCGGGCGGCGAGAGTGTGACGGTGCACGCCGCCAAGGAGGTGATCCTCTGCGCCGGTGCGATCGGCTCGCCGCACCTGCTGCTGTTGTCCGGGATCGGACCGCGGCAGGAGATTGAGGCCATCGGCGTCTCCTGCGTCGTCGACGCGCCGCATGTCGGCAAGCATCTGCAGGACCACCTGATGTGTCCGCTGATCTACCCTGCGCCGGGCATCGGCGTGCCGATGAACGACGTGGCTCTGGCCATGGGGCCCGACGCCTTGCGCGCGCCCGTCGGGCCGTTGCCGGCCGATCCTGCCGCCGATGCCGACCTGTCTCCCGAACTCCGGGCATTGAAGCAGGGGGCGGAACAGCGGCTCGCCGAATGGCAGGCCACTGGACGCGGCCTAGGGGCGTCATCGCTGGCCGATGCCGTGGTCTTCTGCTCGAGCGGCCTTGGCGATCTGCACAGCCACGACACCGAGATCATTTGCTTCCTGACCGGAGGCAACGAAGATTTCTTGCGGACGATCCTCAATATCGACACGTCGCGGTTTTTCGACGACGCGCCCAAACGCGCGGCGAACGATGCGGAAAACCTGCTGCTGCTCGCCAACCCAGTATTGCCGCACAGCCGCGGCGAAATCGTCCTCGACAGCGCCGATCCGGGGGGGCAGCCGGTGATCCGGATGAATTATTACGCCGATCCGCACGACCTCAAGGTCATGGCGGCGGCGATCCGCCGGACAATGGAGATTGCCGCGCGCTGGCCGGGGAACCGTAAGCTCGGCCCGCTGACGGTGCCGCCGTTCCTGGCGGAAAAGCACGGCTATCGGGAAGGCGACGAGCCGAGCGATGCGCTGCTTGAGGATTTCGCGCTGCATTTCTCGCTGACGGTTTACCACCCGACATCCACCTGCCGGATCGGCGATGTCGTCGATCCGCGGCTGCGGGTCAAAGGCGTCGGGAGATTGCGGGTGGCGGATGCCAGCGTAATGCCGCGGGTGACCGGCGGCAACACCAATGCGCCGACAATCATGATCGGCGAGAAGGCGGCGGAGATGATCGCCGCGGATCACGGCGTAAAGCTCGCCGAGTTTGTCGGCGAGCCCGATGCGGGCCGGCATTAGAGCGGCTTCGGGATCAGAGAAGGATAAATCCATGAGCGCGCAGCCTCACCGCCTGCTGATCCGGAACGGCACGGTCATCGACGGAACCGGCAAACCGCCCTTCGCCAATGGCGTCCTCATCATCGAAGGCAACGAGATCACACATGCCGGCGATGTCTCGGCCGCCGGCGAACAGCGGCGCGGCGACGTCGTGATCGACGCGGCCGGGAAATACATCATGCCCGGCCTGATCGACGGCCATGTGCATCTGTCCTCGCATCAGGGTGCCCTGCCGGGCGTGCGCTACCCGTCCTCGCCCGAATTCGCAACGCTGTGGGCCGCCCGCGCGGCGAGCAAGATCCTGCACGCCGGCGTGACCGGCATTTCGGTCCCCGGCGGCAAGCATTTTGTCGACGTGACGGTGCGCGAGGCGATCGACGGCGGACTGATCGAGGGTCCGCGGGTGTTCTGCGCCGGCCGCGCGCTGACCCCGTTTGGCGGCATCTTCGACGCGGCCGATCCGTCCGCGGATCGCGCCCCGGCGGATGCGGTCGGCCTGTTGTGCCATTCGGTCGAGGACTATGTTCGCGAGACGCGCCGGCAATGCAAGCGCGGCGTCAACATGATCAAGATCGCCGATTCCTATTGGGGCGACACGCAAACCGTCTCCGAGGCGGAGATCCGGGCCGTCGCCGAGGAAGCGCATCGGCGCAATGTGGTCGTGTCCATTCACTCACGCGGATCGGGCAGCACGCGCGCCGCGGCGCGCGGCGGCGTCGACTGGATCTTCCACGCCGATCTCGCCGCCGAGGACGACCTCGACAGTGTCGCCGAAGCCCAGATCCCGATCATGCCGGTGTTCACGCAGTGCCAAATCATCGGGGAGCAGGACGAGACCACCGGCTTCGGCCGGATCATGCGGGATCGGGTAAGGCGCCAGCTCGACAGGAGCTACAAGACGATCCGCAAAGCCCGCGAACGCGGCATCGCGATCCTGGTCGGCACCGATTCCGGCAACGCCGCCGCCTTCGCCTATGGCAAGTACCATGCGCGCGAACTTGAGATTCTCGTCAGGGAAATCGGCCTGTCGCCGATGGAAGCCATCGTCGCGGCGACAAGCCTCAACGCCAAGGTCATCGGGCTCGCCGGCCGCGTCGGCGTCATCGGCCCCGGCAAATTGGCCGACATCACGATCTGGAACGCCGACCCATTGGCCGACATCACCGTATTGCAGCAATCGGACAAGCTCGCCGCGGTCATCAAAGACGGACGGCTGATCGATCGCGGTGCGGAAGGGTTCCGCAGCCTCGACAGCGAGCCTCCGCGGGCCGCGATGATTGCGCAGGGCTGAGGCTTTTAGCGCACGATCGCGCGGGCTCAGACCAAAGCACAATATTCAGTCAAGTCAGCGGAGTGCGCTGCGCTATTCCGCCCTACACTCTACGCTTGTCGGGACCATCGTAGGGCGGAAAAGCGCAGCGCATTCCGCCGCCGCTTTCTTCATTCAAACAGGCTCTTAGACCAAACGCCCTGATAATGACCGCTTCCAGCACATGTTACCCATAGCCGCCGATATGGATCGGCAGCCGGACCGGCTGCAAACTGGCCGCCTTCAGCGCTGACTGGCGCCGATATGCGCTATCGCGTTGATTTCGACCTTCAGCATCGGGTTGGCCAATGCCGCCACCTGCACCAATGTCGAGCACGGAAAGTTGCCGGTGAACGACTCGCGGCGTGCCTGCCATACTTTTTCGCGCTGGCTGATGTCGGTGACGAAAATCGTTACCGTGACGATGTCGGCCATTGTGCCGCCGGCGGCCTCGACCAGATGCTTGATCTTGCCGAAGATCGCTTTGCTTTGGGTGTACTCGTCGCTCAAATCGCCGCCGCTTGCGGTCATACCGGCGATGTAGGCGATGCCACCGACCACCAGGCAATTCGACCACGTGCCCGGTTGCGGCTCATTGACCTGTGGGCTGACGGCGCGGGCGATGCTGCTCATGGCGTTGACTCCTGTTTCGTTCGATAGCGCATTAGCTCAATGCTGACCCCGTCAATCGAGGCGTCACCCGCCCCGCCCGCCGCCTCAAACCGCCGGCCGGGCGCGGATGTCCTCGCCGATCTTGCGCGGCAGGAACTGACCCTCATTCGGGGCGGCGAGGAGCTGGCCGCCTTCCACGGCGATTTTGCCGCGCAGGATCGTCATGCTCGGCCAGGCCGTCACTTCGTGGCCCTCCCACGGCGTGTAATCGGTCTCGTGCAGATCCTCCTTATGGACGACCCGCCCGGCGCGCGGGTCGAGCAATACGATGTCGGCATCCGAACCGACCGCCAAGGCGCCCTTCTTCGGATAGAGGCCCATGATCCGGGCGGCGTTCGACGAGACGAGTCCGACAAAATCGGCGAGGCTGTAGCCGCGTTTCGATACCATATGCGTATACATCAAGGCCATCCGCGGCTCGACGCCGGAATTGCCGCCGGTCGTGTCGTCGATGCGCCTGCCCTGCAATTTGACTTTGAGCGGACAGCAGACCTCGTCGGTCGCGACCGTCTGGATCGCCCCGTGATTGGTTCCCGCCCACAGCGCCTTCTGATCCTCGGCGAATTTGAGCGAGGGGTAGGTGTGATACATCTGCCCGCCCGGGCGCTTGTAGTCCTCGGCCGTATAAAGCAGGTATTGGTGCAGGGTCTCGCCGTAGATCGGAAAACCGCGCGCGCGTGACCCGGCGATCGCGGCGACGCCGGTTGCCGCCGAGGTATGCACCATGTAGAGCGCCGCCCCTTCGATGTTCTCGGCGAGGCGGATCACCCGGTTGAACGACAGATCTTCCGACAGGGTGTTGTGCACCTCGGCCATGTTCTCAAAGCCGACGCGATCCTCGCGGATCAGCTTTTCGTACATGTGCATGACGATGTCGTTGTCTTCGGCATGGATCGCGGCGATGCCGCCGGCCTTGGCGACGACCTTCAACACCTCCCAGATGTCGCCGAACTGCACCATGCGGCCCTGACGGTTCGGCCGGATGTCGGTGGTGAACATCTTGACCGAGGCGTAGCCGGCCTGGATCGCCTCGGGCAAGGCGCCGAGCAGGGCGAGCGGCGGCTTGCCGCGCACCATCAGGTGCAGTCCGTAATCGCAATAGCAGGCGCCGTCCCATTGGCGCCGCCGCGCCTCGATCGATTGCTGCAATGCGTTCTCCGGCGGGCAATCGACAAAATCGAGCAAGGTCGTGGTGCCGCCGAACAATGCCGCGCGGCTGACCTGATCGGGCGGCGCACTCAGCAAATCCTCATTGCGGCCGGGAAACGGGATCGGCGACAGGCAGTGGATATGCGGATCGACGCCGCCGGGGATGACGATCTGGCCCGCGGCGTCGACGACCCGCCGCGCGGCGCCGGACGCGCCGAGGCTGCCCGGCGCGCCGATCGCGACGATCCTCTCGCCGGCAATTCCGATATCGACGGCGGCGGTAGCGCCCGGCATGACCGCGACGCCGCCGGAAACAATCAGATCGAGCATGGCGTACCCTCCCGTTTCAGATCCTTGTCCGCCGCACGGCGCTCAGCAAGGAAATTGGAAAACGTTGGCCGGCTCCTCGCGGAAATCCCGCGCCCGCCGCAGCCGTTCGGTCATCGTCGCGACATGGGGAGCGGCGGCGCAGATCATCGCGATCTGGTCCTCGCTCAGCGTCAGCCCGGCGCGCCGGCAGGCCGCCATGACCATCGCGCGCGTGGCAGGATCGCCGACCGGTTCCGGCACGGGGGTCGGGGGTAATGCGGCGGAGACAGGGGCGCCGGGATCGAGCGCGGGCCGGCGCTGGCGCCAGGCGGTCGCCTTCTCGTAAGCGTGAGCGGCCCGCAACACCGTGATTTCGTCAAAGGGACGGCCGACGATCTGCAACGACAGCGGCAAACCCGCCTTTGTGAAGCCCATGCATTGAGCGAGCGCCGGGCCGCCGGTGACGTTGAACGGCGTCGTCAACGAGGCCTGCTGCCAGAACCGGATCGTGCGCCAGGAATCGAGCCGCGGCGCCGGGCCGGGCGCCGTCGGCGCCAACAAGACGTCGTATTTTTCGTAGATCGGCGCCATCTCCGCCAACATGATCCGCCGCTCGCGCTGCGCCTGCACGTAATCGGAGCTGCTGTAGAGGATCGCCGGCAGGGCGCGGCCGAGAAAATCGGCGCCGAAGGCGTCCGGCCGGGTGCGCAATTCCACCTCGTGGATCGCGTATTGCTCGCTCTCGGCAATCGTGATCTTGACCGCATAGTAATCGGCCGCCGGCCGGATGCGGGCCTCTGCGAGCGTGGCGCCGAGCGAGCGGAACACGGCATAGGCTTCTTCGAGCGCTTCATGGACCTCGGGCGCCACCGTCAGGTCTTCTTCGTAGAGATGGCGCAGGATGCCGATCCGCAATCCTCGGATGTCGTCGGTCAAAGCGGCGTGGTAATCGGGGATTTCGCGCTCGGCGCTGGCCGGGTCCTTCGGGTCGTGCCCGGCGATCGCCTGCAACAGGATCGCGCAATCCTCGACCGTCCAGGTCATCGGGCCGGCATGATCAAAGGTGTAGGAATTGGCGTAGACGCCGGCCCGGCTGACCAGGCCATAGGTCGGCTTCAGGCCGACGATGCCGCACAAGGCCGCCGGGCCGCGGATCGAGCCGCCGGTGTCGGAGCCGAGCGCTCCGGGGACCAAGCCCGCCGCGACCGCGGCGCCGGCCCCGCTCGACGAGCCGCCGGTGAAATGCTCGCGGTTCCAGGGGTTGCGGGCCGGCGGCCAGGGCAGGTCGAAGGACGGCCCGCCATGCGCGAATTCGTGGGTCGCAAGCTTGCCGAGCAGAACCGCGCCGGCCTGATACAGCCGCGCGACCGTCGTCGCATCCTCGGTCGGAACATAATCCTCGCAGATCCGCGAGTGGCTGGTGGTGCGGATGCCGGCGGTGCAGTAGATGTCCTTGAGCCCGAACGGAACGCCGTGCAATGGGCCGCGATACCGGCCCGCCATAATCTCGCGCTCGGCGGCGCGCGCCTCTTCGCGCGCCTTCTCCGGCGTCGGCAGCAGAAACGCGTTGAGCTGCGGGTCGAGCGCCTCGATGCGGGCCAGGAGCGCCTCGCTCAATTCCACCGGCGAGAGGCGACGCCGCTCGAAGAGGCGGGCCATCTCCGCGATCGTCAGCTCGTGCAATTCTGTCGCCGGAGGGGTCGCATCGTCGGGCATGATCCTCGCTCCTTGTGATGGCCGCCCGCCGATCATCGCACAGGACCGCCGGGCGGGCGATAGCGGGCAGGGGATATCTGCCGGCGGCCGAGGGGCGGGTGTTGAAGGCCGGCTCGCCCTGTAGCACGATCGGGGACGGAACAAGGGGAGAGCGATGATGACCTCACGCGTGCCGATGGTGTCGTCGGAGCGCGCCCGCGAACTCGGCGCAGCCATGGGTCTGCCCGCGCGGCGCACGCAGAGCGAGGCGTTTCGCACGGTGGCCAACAATCCCGGCGTGGCCAGGGTCGCGTTCGGCCAATTGATGCAATTGTTGGAGAACAATACATTCGATACGCGGCTGCGCGAACTGATGATCATGCGGATCGGCTGGGTCACCGGCTCGGCTTACGAGTGGACGCAGCACTGGCGGGTGGCGACCACGGCGGAGATCCCGCCCGAGGATATCCTGGCGGTGCGCGACTGGCGGAACTCCGAGCGGCTGACGCCCGCGGACAAGGCGATCCTGGCCGCCACCGACGAATGTCTCGGCGGGGGATCGATTTCGGATGCGACCTGGGCCGAGGTTGCAAAGCACGTCGCCGACTCGGGACAGCAGGTGGAATTCGTCATCGCCATGGGCAACTGGATGATGTTTTCGCTGCTGTTTCGCAATCTACGCATCCCGTTGGCGGAGGGCGTCAGGGTCTGGCCGCCCGACGGCCTGGCGTCCCCGGCGGCTCAATAAGGAGAGATTAGGCGATGCAGATCGTCGACGCCCAGATTCACCTGTGGGGAAGCGGCTTGCCGAGCAACCTGTCGCATCGGCAGGTGACGGCCTTTACCCCCGAGGAGGCCATCACCCTGATGGACGAAGGCGGCGTCGATGCCGCGGTCATTCATCCGCCGGGCTGGGACCCGGGCTCGACCGACATGGCGTTTCGGGCGGTTCGCGACTACCCCGGGCGGTTTGCGATCATGGGCTCGCTGCCGCTCGACCGGCCGGACTCGCGCGAGCGCATCGCGCAGTGGCGGGAGCAGCCGGGGATGCTCGGCTTGCGCTACGGGTTCCTCTCCGACCCCGCGCGGCGCTGGCTCCACGACGGCACCCTCGACTGGCTTTGGAAAGCCGCTGAAGAGGCCGGCGTCCCGATCGCCGCATTGGCGACGGATTCGCTGGCGGAACTCGGCCGCATCGCCGAGCGCCACCCCGGACTGCGCCTGACCATCGACCATCTGGGCGGCCGGGGCGGCACCTCGACACTGAAAGACGCTGCGGCGATGACCCACATGCCGCAGCTTCTGGCCTTGGCGAAGCTCCCCAATGTCGCGGTCAAGGCGACCGGCGTTCCGCATTATTCCGGCGAAGCCTACCCGTTTCCGGCGCTGCATGCGTATTTGCGACAGGTCTACGATGCGTTCGGCCCGCACCGCATGTTCTGGGGTACCGACATCACCAAGATGCCCTGTTCCTGGAGGCAATGCGTGACGATGTTCACCGAGGAATTGCCGTGGCTCAAGGGCCGCGACCTCGAACTGGTCATGGGCGAGGCGGTTTGCGCCTGGTGGGGCTGGAACCGCAAGGATTAGCGTAGGGCGGAAAAGCGCAGAGCATTCCGCCGATGCCGACGGCGGATTACCTCCGGCTTTCGCCGGGGTCGTCCGCCCTACGAAGCTGCAAGAAGGAAATTCCGATGAAAACAAATTCGAAGGATAGACCAGTCTGTGTGGTAATCGGCGCCACCTCCAAATGGCAGTCCGACGGCCGCAATACCGTGTTGGCGCACGGACATACCGTGGACGACAGCGACGTCGAGGTCGGCGTGCGCTGGGGCGTCGGCGGCGCGATCGCGCAGAAATTCGCGCAAGAGGGTTTCTTCACCGTATTGACGACCCGCAGAGAGGCCAATGCGTCGCCGCTGGCGCAGGCTATCCGGGAGCAGGGCGGCGACTGCATGATCGTCGAATTGGACCTCGTCTCGCAGGACTCGATCGCCTCGGCCTTCGCTGCGATCCGCCGCGAAGCCGGCGATCCGGACGCATTGATCTACAATGCAGGCTACCTCGAGGGACGCGATCTGCCGCCCGACAAGGAGCTGCTCGAACACGTGCCCATCGAGATCCTGGACACCGCGCTGCATATCGCCTGCCGCGGGCCGTTTCTCGTCGCCAAGGAAGTCTTGCCGGCGATGCGCCAGAAAGGCTCGGGATCGTTCTTCTTCTCCAACAACTCGAACTCGCTGCGCGGCAGGAAGCGCCTGACCGGGCAGTCGCTCTATTATCCCCGGGTGATGATGCGCACTCTGGTGCAGGTCTTGACCGAGGAATATTCCGAGCACGGCGTGCACGTCGCCAATATCGTGATCGACGGCACGATCGATTCTCCCGGCACCCGCGCATTGCCGCGGAACCAGAACCGCCGCGATCTGATCATCAACCCGGTCAAGATCGCCGAAGCGTTCTATTATCTGCACACCCAGGACCGCTCGTGCTGGACGCACGAACTGCAATTGACGCCGTTTGCGGCGCGGCCGAGCTATTGATGAGATCGCTTTATAATTATCCGCCGTCCCCGCGGAAGCGGGGACCCAGGGGCCACAGACAGAGAGCCCGATATTCGGTCCCTGGATGCCCGCTTTCGCGGACATGACGACAAGAGGGGCGAAGATGTGTGCTTGCCCAGCCCTCCCCGTAAGGAGCCTGTAATGGACGTAACTCCCGTATCCCCCGGCTGTCTCTCCGGCGTTCGGGTGCTTGACCTGACGCAATTCGAGGCCGGCACGACCTGCACCGAGGCGCTCGCCTGGATGGGCGCCGACGTTGCCAAGGTGGAGAACCCGAAGGGCGGCGAGGCCGGCCGCACCGGATTCGGCGACGCCTATTATTTCATGATGTACAACGCCAACAAGCGGTCGGTCACAATCAACCTGAAATCGGAGCGCGGCCTGGCATTGGTCAAGGAAATGGTCAAGAAGGCCGACGTCTTCGCCGAGAACTTCGCGCCCGGTGCGGTCGAGCGCTTAGGGCTCGGCTACGACGTCGTCAGCGCGATCAATCCAGGCATCATCTATGCCCAGGTCAAGGGTTTCGGCGACGGCAGCCCGTACGAAAAGGGCCTGTCCTTCGACCCGATCGCGCAGGCTGCGGGCGGGGCGATGAGCATCACCGGCGAGCGCGGCGGCCGACCGGTCAAGCCCGGTCCGACAATCGGCGACACCGGCACCGGCATGTTGATGGCGTTCAGCATCGTCAGCGCCTTGTTCGATCGTGCGCGCACCGGCAAGGGCCGGCGGCTGCAGGTGGCGATGCAGGATTCGGTCATGCATTACAGCCGCGGCATGTTCATCACCCAGGCGCGCACCGGCGCCGCGGCGCCGCGGCGGCCGCCCGGCAACAACCCGCCCGGCGGCATCTATCCGTGCCATCCCGAGGGCTCCAACGACTACGTTTATCTGTTGACCAGCCGCGCCAACCCCGAGCATTGGCCGCGCCTTCTGAAACTGATCGGGCGCGAGGATCTGATCGGCGACAAGCGCTACGACACCCCCGACGCCCGCCTGCAGCGCGAGGCCGAGGTCGACGAGATCGTCGCCGCCTGGACGCGAACGCGCACCAAGCACGAGGCGATGGCGCAATTGAGCGCGGCCGGCGTTCCCGCCGGCGCCGTCCTCGACTCGATGGAACTGACCAACGAGCCGAGCTTCCGCCAGCGCGGCATCCTGCAGACGATGACCCACGGCGAGCGCAAGATGACGATGCCGACCTGGCCGGTACGCTTTGACGGCGTCCCGACCGCGGTCAAATCGGCGCCATTGCTCGGCGAGCATACCGACGAAGTGCTGGCCGACTGGCTCGGCCTCGACGCCGCCGCGGTCGCGGGCTTGCGTCAGGACGGCATCCTCTGACGCGCCGGCGGCTGTAAGCGGCGGAATGCGCTGCGCTTTTCCGCCCTACAATTCGGCTCGGCATGGATGTAGGGCGGAAAAGCGCAGCGTATTCCGCCGATGCCACAATCCTATGACAGCCAGCGCTTGCGGCGCCGGTAATGCTTCAGGTCGCGGTAGGATTTGCGGGTGCCGACCTCGTTGAGCCCCAGATAGAACTCCTTGATGTCGGAATTCTGGCGCAGATTCGCCGCCGGCCCTTCGAGCACGATGCGCCCGTTCTCCATGACATAGCCGTGATCGGCGATGTCGAGCGCGAGCGCCGCGTTCTGCTCGACGAGCAGCACGGTGAGCCCGCGCTCGTCGCGCAAGCGGGCGACGATGTCGAAAATCTCGGCGACGAGGAGCGGGGCGAGGCCGAGCGAGGGCTCGTCGAGCAGGATGACTTTCGGATCGGACATCAAGGCGCGGCCGATGACCAGCATCTGCTGCTCGCCGCCGGAGAGGTAGCCCGCCGCCTGGTTGCGCCGTTCCTTCAATACCGGAAAGGTGTCGTAGATGCGGGCAATGCCGTCGCGCATGCGCCGCGCATCGTGCCGTGTATGCGCGCCGGCGACGAGGTTCTCCTCGACGCTCAAATTCTCGAAAACGCGGCGGCCCTCGAACACCTGGCACACCCCGCGGCGCACGACCTCGTGCGGGGGCAGGCGGTCGAGCCGCTCGCCGTCGAGCTCGACCGTGCCTTTTGTCACCTCGCCCCGCTCGCTGTAGAGGAGCCCGGAGACCGCCTTCAGCGTCGTCGTCTTGCCCGCGCCGTTGGCGCCCAACAAGGTCGTGATCGCGCCTTCCCGGGCGACGAGCGAAACGCCCTTCAAGACCAGGATGACGCCGTCATAGACGACCTCGATATTGTTGAGCGCCAGCATGACCTCACCCCGAGACCTTGGCCAGCACCGTCTTGACGACCCCGCGATAGGCGCGGAACCACTTGGTTTCCGGCACCAGTTTGTCGCCCTTGACCTGGAAGATCTGCACCCAGCCGCCGCCTTCGTGGTCCTGCGGGGTGATCGTCAATGGCGGTACCAGCCCGCCCAATGTGAAGTCGTGGATCTGTTCAAAGCCCTTCTTGATGTCAGTGCCGGTCGGCTTCTGCCCGTGAGTCGATTGGAGCGCGTTCCGGATCGCCTGCACGATCATCGCGGCCTGGAACAGACCGCGGTTGTAATAGACCGTGTTGCTGTCCATGAACTTGACCGGGGTGCGGCCTTCCTTTTTGTACATCGCCTTGATCTGCTGGCGCACCGGGTAGTTGTCGCCGGCGCCGGCAAACTGCATTGCATTATAGCCCTGGGCGATGCCGAAGCCGCCGGCGGCGTCGATGTCGGCCTCGGACGAGGCCCACACCAGTCCGACCACATGAGACAGGGGATAGTCGTTCTGTTTGAACCCCTTGATCGCCAGGGCCGGGGCCTTGCCGAAAAGATGGTCGATGACAAAATCGGGCCGGTAGCGCTGGGTGATTTCAAGGATCTGGGCGCTGACGTCGACCCCCGGCGGCGGCACGGCATAGGTTTCGAGGGTGAAGCCCTCGATCTTTTTGAGCGCGTCGAGGACCGGCAGCGGCTCACGGCCGGCCGGGTTGTCGTAATAGATATAGGCGATCTTTTTGCCTTTCAGGCTGCCGCCCAACTGGTCTTTGGCGAACTGGACCGCCGCCGCCGCCTGCGACCAATAGGTCGCCGCGATCGGAAAGACATAGGGGAAACGCATCCCGTCCGCCGCCGCGGCAATGCCAAAGCCCGGCGTCGTCGCCGGGATCTTGTCCTGGTCGAGCCGTTTGTAGAGAGCCTCGATCATCGGCGTGCCGTAAGGCATCATGACGACCGCGCCCTCGCCCTTTTCGCGCTGATAGGCCTCGACGGCGAGCGGCA
Source organism: Allostellaceae bacterium (assembly GCA_035252905.1). Lineage (GTDB taxonomy): Bacteria > Pseudomonadota > Alphaproteobacteria > ATCC43930 > CGMCC-115725 > AP-15. The sequence goes on from DATFCQ010000072.1 coordinate 34,608, forward strand.
CCTTGTACTGATTGTCGATCTCGTCGACCTTCAGCGTCCAGCCGTCGACGCCGCCCTCGGAATTGACCAGATCGATGTAATCCTTGACCGCCGGACACAGGGCGACGCCGGTGATCTGCGTTGCCCCGGTGCGGTCGCACTGCTCGCCGATCAGGATCGTCTTTGGCGCCGCCGCCTGCGCCGCCTCAGCAGAGCCGATCACGGCGAGGGCTGCGGCGAGCACGGCCGACAGGGCTGCGACGCTGCGCTTCATGGCTGATCTCCTCTTGTTTTCTGCGTCCTGGCACAGGCGATGGGCCGCCGCGAGCGCGGCCCGCCCGCCGCGGCCGTTATTTCGCGGCCAATTGCTTGGCCGTCTTGTCGGCAAGGGCGACCACCAATTGCCGATAGGCCTGGATCCACGGCGTCATCTGGGCAAAGCCATTGCCCTTGACCTGGAAGATCTGCACCCAGCCGCCCCCCTCGTGATCCTGCGGGGTGATCGTCAATGGCGGCACCAGACCGCCGAGACTGGCATTGCGGATCATCTCGAAGCCTTTTTTGATATCGGTGCCGGTCGGCTTCTGGCCGTGCGTCAATTTGAGCGCGTTCCTGATCGCGGCAACCCAGATCGCGCCCTGCATGACCCCGCGATTGTAATAGACCGTCTGCTGCATTGCCGCCGGCGGGGCCTTGCCCTCCTTCTGATACATCTCCTTGATCGCCTTGATCACCGGATAGTTCTGGCCGGCGCCGGCGAACTGCATCGTGTTGTAGCCCTGCGCCACGCCCCAGCCGCCGGCCGCCTTGATGTCGGCCTCGCCCGAGGCCCACACCATGGCGACCACGTGCGACAATGGATAGCCGTTCTCCTTGAGCCCCTTGATGATCAGGGCCGGAGATTTGCCAAAGGTGTGGTCGATGACAAAATCGGGCCGGTAGCTCTGGGCGATGGCGAGCACCTGGGCGCTGACGTCCACCCCCGGCGGCGGGACGGCAAAGGTGCGCAGTTCAAAGCCCTCGCGCTTTTGCAGATCGGCGAGGATCGGCAGCGGCTCGTGCCCGGCCGGGTTGTCGTAATAGATGTAGGCGATCTTTTTGCCCTTGAGGCTGCCGCCCAACTGGTCCTTGGCGAATTTGACGCCGGCCGCCGCCTGCGACCAATAGGTCGCGGCGATCGGGAACAGATAGGGGTAGTAGGTTCCGTCGGCCGAAGCGGCGATGCCGAAGCCGGGCGAGGTGCCGGGGATCTTGTCCTGTTCGAGCTTCTGGTTGAGCGCCTCGGTGATCGGGGTGCCGTAGATCATGATGCCGACGGCGCCCTCTTGCTTTTCGCGCTCATAGGCCTCGACCGCGAGCGGCACTTTGTATTGCTGGTCGATCTCGGGGTCCAGGATCTTCCACCCGTCGACCCCGCCCTGCGAATTGACGAGATCGATGTAATCGTGGACGCCCGGGCACAGCGCGGTACCGACGATCTGGGTCGCGCCGGTGCGGTCGCACTGCACGCCAATCAGGATCGTCTTCTCCGCCGCCTGCGCCGTGCCGGCGGCGACGAGAGCCGCCGCCACCCCGGCGGAGAGCGCCAACAGCCGGGCCCTTGTGCTTGTCATTGCGATTCCTCCCTTTCTTTTCTACGCCTCAATAGGAGAATGGCCACACTCTGAAGTAGTTCAGCACGTTGCGCCACAACCGGCTAAGGCCTTCCGGCTCGGCGACCAGAAACAGGATGATCAGGACGCCGAACAGAATCAGTCGCAAATCGGAGACCATGTTGGCGATCGAGGCCTGCGAAAACAGCACGCCGCCAAACTGGGTCAAAAACACGCGCGTTACGATCGGCAATACGGTGATGAAGACGGCGCCGAAGATCGAGCCGAGGATCGAGCCGAGCCCGCCGATGATGACCATCGCCAGATAGTCGATCGAAACGTCGAGCTGGAACTGCTCGTAATTGGCGATCCCGAGATAATAGGTATAGAGGACGCCGGTGACGCCGGCATAGAACGACGAGATTGCAAAGGATTCGAGCTTGTAGCGAAAGGTGTTGATGCCGATGATCTCGGCGGCGATGTCCTGGTCGCGCACGGCGATGAAGGCGCGGCCGATGCGGCTGCGCATCAGGTTCATCGTCGCAACGATCGCCAATACGGCAAAGAACAATAGAAAGAAATAGAGCTGGCGCTGGCTTTCGAGCTTGATCCCGAACACGGAGGGCGGCGGCACCTGGATCGACGATTCGATGCCGCCCGAGATCCAGGTTACGTGGTTGATCACCCACTCGATGATGAACTGAGCGGCGAGGGTGGCGATCGCCAGATAGATGCCCTTGATGCGCAAGGAGGGAATGCCGACGATCGTGCCGATCAATGCCGCCATCAGGCCGCCGGCCGGGATCGCAATATAGAACGGGGCGCCGAAGCGGGTGATCAGATTGGCGGCCGTGTAGGCCCCGACCGACATGAAGGCGCCGTGGCCGATCGAGATCTGTCCGGTATAACCAACAAGGATGTTGAGACCGAGCGCGCCGACGACCGCGATCAGGCAGAGATTGACGATCGTGACCAGATAGGGGGTGAAGGCGAGCGGTACGCCCACCACAAAGACGAGAGCGAGCGCCGCCGCCGACCAGCGCGCGACCGGCAGCGGATAAAGCGCCATGTCGGCGGCATAGCTGGTCTTGAAGATGCCGGTTTCGCTGTGGAACATGCTTGCTTACCAAACCGTCAAAGCCATGAGCCGCCGCACCTTCACCCGCCTCGCTGCGCGAGGCACCCTCTCCCGCATTGCGGGAGAGGGGGGACCAGCCCGCAGGGCTGGTGGGTGAGGGTACTCTCGGCCAGCCATCACACGCGCTCGATGCGGCGCCGCCCGAACATGCCTTCGGGGCGGACCATCAAGACCGCGATCATCAGCAGATAGGGGACGAAATCCTTGGTCCCGCCGCCGACCACGGGGTCGAGAAAACCGGCCGAGAGGCTCTCGACGACGCCGACGATGAGCCCGCCGACGACCGCGCCGAGGATCGAATCGAGACCGCCGAGGATCATCACTGGAAAGACCTTGAGGCCCAGCAGAGCCAATTGGGTGTCGACCGCGAGCATGGCCCCCCACAGGATCCCGCCGAGCGCCGAGACGACGCCCCCCAAGGCCCAGGCCAATGCGAAATAGCGGCGGACATTGATGCCCATCGCCATCGCCACCTGCTGGCTGTCGGCCACCGCGCGCATCGCAACGCCGATGCGGCTCTTCAGAAAGAACCAGGCAAAAACGGCGAGAAACAACAGGCTGACGCCGGCGCCGACCAGTTCGATCGGCGGCAGGATCAGAGGCCCGACAAGGATCGGCGAGCTGCCGATCGGCAACGGGATGGTCTGGATGCCGGCGCCGAACGCCAGTGTTGCGGTGCCGCGCAGGATTGCGGCAAGGCCGATTGTCGCCATGATCACGGCGATCGTCGACCGCCCGATCATCGGCCGCAATACGACGCGCTCCAGGGCGAAGCCGAGGGCGATCATGCCGGCGATCGCGATCACCGCTCCCGCCCACCACGGCAATCCGGCGTAGCCGATCGCGGCGGCGGCGAGGAAGCCGGCAAACATGACGAATTCGCCCTGCGCGAAATTGATCGCGTCGGTCGCCTTGTAGATCAGGACAAAGCCGAGCGCGACGAGCGCGTACATCGAGCCGACGAGCACGCCGTTGGCGACGAGGATCGCGATGAAGCGCCACGGCAGGTCAAGCATAGGCCGGCTCCTGCGCCGCTTCCGCCGCGGCGACGTCGTCGATCGCGATGGTCGAGGCGAGCTGGGCGGTGCGCCCGTCCTCATAAGTGATCTCGGCGACCAGTTCGACCGCAGCGGCGGCGCCATACAAGGCCTCGACCACGCCGGCATATTTCTCGGCGACAAAGCGGCGGCGGATCTTGCGGGTGCGAGTGATCTCGTTGTCGTCGGCGTCGAACGGCTTGTTGAGCAGCAGAAAGCGGCGGATCCGCGTGGCCGGGGGCAAACCGGCATTGCATTTCTCGATTTCGGCGCCGATCAAGCGGCGGATCTCCGGCTTGGCGCTCAGATCCTGAAACGAGGTATAGGCGAGATTGTGCCGCTCCGCCCAGTTGCCGACGGTTTCGAGGTCGATCGCGACAATCGCGGCGACAAACGGCCGGCGATCGCCAAAGACCACGGCTTCAGCGATGAACGGGCTGAATTTGAGCTTGTTTTCGACAAATTGCGGGGCGAACGGGGCGCCGTCGGCGAGCTTGCCCAGATCCCTGGCGCGATCGATAACGACAAGATGGCGGCGTTGGTCGAGATGGCCGGCGTCGCCGGTGCGAAACCAGCCGTCTTCGGTCACCGCGGCGCGGCTCCCCTCGGGGTCCTTGAAATAGCCGAGGAACAGCCCGCCCGAGCGGATCAACACCTCGCCGTCTTCGGCAATGCGGATCTCGACGCCGGGAAACGGGCGGCCGACGGTGTCGGGGTCGGCCTCGCCGTCCGGCTGCACCGAGACCACGCCCGAGAGTTCGGTCGCGCCGTAGACCTGCTTCAGATTGACGCCGAATGCGCGAAAGAAGCGAAAGCTGTCGGCGCCGAGCGCGGCGCCGCCGGTATAGGCCCAGCGGGCGCGGCGCACCCCGAGCTGGTCGCGCACCGGGCCATAGACCAGGAATTCGCCGAGGGCGAGGCCGAGCCGGGTCAAGGGAGGCAGCCTTCCGCCCTCGGCTCTGACCAGTTCGGCGCGCTCGGCGATGCGGCGGAAGAATTCGAAAATGCGGCGTTTCAGCGGTGTCGCATCGGCGGCGCGAACCCGCACCAGGGTCAGCATGTTCTCCCACAGGCGCGGCGGCGCCAGGACCGCCGTCGGCCCCAGTTCGCGCAGGTCGCGCGGCACGGTCTGCGGCCCCTCCGGACAGTTGCAGGTAAAGCCGACAAGCTGGTGCAGGACCAGCGAGAACAGACTGTCGCCGATCCACGCCATCGGCAGGTAGCACAGCCATTCCTCGTTCGGCCGCACTTCCGCGGCGGCAAGAAAGGCTTCTGCCGACCAGATCAGGTTGGCGTGCGACAGCATGACCCCTTTCGGGTGACCAGTCGTGCCGGAGGTGTAGGAGAGGAGGGCGAGATCCTCCGGGGCGCCCTTGTCGATTTCGGTTTCGACATGGCCGGGGTTACGAGCGCCGAAGGCGCGACCCGCCGCACCGACCGCGTCGAAGGATTTGAGCAGCGGCTCGGCATAATGCTGCAAACCGCGCGGGTCGTCATAGACGACAAGCCGCAGATGCGCGAGCCGGTGCTTCAGCGACAGGACCTTGTCGACCTGCTCCTGGTCCTCGGCGACAATCACCGAGACCTCGGCGTGATCGAGCACATAGGCGAGTTCGGCGGCGATCGAATCCTGATAGACCGGGACCGCGACGCCGCCGAGGCACTGGGCCGCCAACTGCGCCCAATAGAGCCGCGGGCGGTTGTCGCCGATCACCGCCAGTTTATCGCCGCGCCGGAACCCCAGGGCGGCAAGGCCGAGGGCAAAGCCGCGCACTTCCTCCCAGTACTGCGCCCAGGTGACGCTGCGCCAGATGCCGCGGTTCTTCTCGCGGATCGCCGGCCGGCCGGCGATCGCGCCGGCATTGCGGCGCAACAGTTGCGGCAGGGTCGCGCCGGGGGTCACGCGGCCGCCTCCTCGCGCTCCCGGCCGGTGCCGAGATAGGCCTCGATCACGGCGGGGTTGCGCTGCACCTCGGCGGGGCTGCCTTCGGCGATCTTGCGGCCGCGGTCGAGCACGACGACGCGGTCCGAGATGTCCATGACCACCGCCATGTCGTGCTCGATCAGGATGATTGTCGCGCCCCATTCCCGGCTCACGTCGAGAATGAACCGGGCCATGTCTTCTTTCTCTTCCTGGTTCATGCCGCCCATCGGCTCGTCGAGCAACAGCAATTTCGGTTCGAGGGCGAGGGCGCGAGCCAATTCGACCCGCTTTCTGAGACCGTAGGCGAGCCCGCTGGTCGGCTGTTTGCGCAGGTCTTCGAGTTCGAGAAATTCGATCAATTCCTCGACGCGGGCGCGGTGCTTGACCTCTTCGCGCTGCGCCAGCCCCCAATACAGAAAGGACGACAAGACGCCGCAGCGCATGCGCACATGGCGGCCGAGCATGATGTTGTCGAGGACGGTCATGCCGCCGAACAAGGCGATATTCTGAAACGTGCGGGCGATGCCGAGCGCAGCGACCCGGGACGGTCGGATGCCGGTAATATTGCGGCCTTCAAAGCGGATCGCTCCGCTATCGGGCCGATAGAAGCCGCTCAAAATATTCAGGAACGAAGTCTTGCCGGCACCGTTTGGGCCGATGATCGAGATCAGCTCGCCGCCGCGGACCGAAAGGCTGACCCCGGCGACCGCCCGCACCCCGCCGAAATGCTTCGACACCTCGGAAACGACGAGCATCTCCTCGGCGTCCCGGCCGGGCTCGCTCACGGCTGCGCTGCTCCGCCTCTGGGCATGTCCTCACCCCGATTTCACGGCTATGCCGCGGATTTATAAAGCCATGATGAAGATGCAGCCGCTAGAATGCAATCTTTCCCGTGCCCTGGCGGCATGTGTTAACCATTTCCTGCAACTCCTTCCGGGGGCGCTTGCCGGCCCGCCGGGATCGTGAAACGATCGCGGCGAAACCAGCGAGCCGTGCCGATGGAAGAGCCGCAGCCCCTCCCCACGACCGTAGTGACGGGTTTTCTCGGCAGCGGCAAGACGACCTTGCTGCGCCGCGCCCTCGCGTCTCCCGCGCTCGCCGACACGGCGGTCGTCATCAACGAGATCGGCGAAATCGGCATCGATCACCATCTCGTCGATTTTGTCGAAGGAAACGTGCTCGAACTGCCCGGCGGGTGCCTGTGCTGCGCCGTGCGCGAGGATCTGGCGCGCACCCTGCGCGACCTTTTGGCGCGGCGCCAGGAGGGGGCGATCCGCTCCTTCCGGCGCCTTGTCATCGAGACCACCGGTCTCGCCGACCCGGCGCCGATCCTCTACACATTGGGGGCCGACCCGATGCTCGACGCCGAACTGGCGGCGGCGCGCGTCGTCACCCTCGTCGATGCGGTGAACGGCGCCGCGACGCTCGACCGCTTTGCCGAGGCCGGACGGCAGGCGGCGCTCGCCGATCTGATCGCGATCAGCAAGACCGATCTCGCCCCGCTCGGAAGCGCTCTCGTCGAACGCCTCGATGCGCTGAACCCCGAGGCCCCGCGCCTTCTCGCCGCGGCGGCACCCGACCCCGGCATCGTGCTGTTCGGCGCCGCCGGGCCGCCGCGCTTTCCGGGCGCACCGCAGGAGCCGACCGCCGTCCACAGCCACGGCGTCGATACGTTCGCCATCGTGCTCGAAGGTGCGGTGAGCCGCCTCGATTTCGCCCGCGCGCTCGGCGGGCTCGCCCGCGCCCGCGGCACCGACCTGCTGCGGGTCAAAGGCATCCTGTCGTTTTCCGACCGCCCCGAGCGGCCGGCCGTCGTGCAGGCCGCGCAGCACGCATTGTTCGCGCCCCTGTGGCTCGAATCCTGGCCCGATGCCGACGTGCGCAGCCGGCTCGTCTTCATCGTTCACGACATTCCGCGCGCCGAGATCCTGGAGCGCTTCGCCTTTGCCGCGCCAGCCCCATGGTCTCCCCTTTCCCCGCCCAACCCGCAATAGGAGGCTCTTGATGCTGGACATCGTCGTCGCGGGCGGCCTCGCCGTCCTTCCCTCGGGAGCAGAACCGGCTGATATCGGCGTAGCCGGCGACAAGATCGCCGCGATCGGCGCGCCGGGCAGCCTGGCTGAAATCGGCGCCCGCCGCGTCGTCGATGCGGCCGGGCAGATCGTGATCCCCGGCGGCATCGATCCGCATGTCCATTGCCGCTGGCCCATCGTCGTCCCCGGCACCACCCAGCATCACATGACCGACGGCCCGGCCCGGGTCAGCCAGGCGGCGCTCCACGGCGGCACGACGACGATCATCGACTTTGCCCTGGTCGAAGGCGGCGACCGCGTCGCCGATGCAATCGAGCGGCGCCAGAAGGAATGGGCCGGCGACTGCTATTGCGACTACTCCTTCCACACAATGATCCAGGGCAAGATCGCGCCCGAACTCCTGCCGCAGCTCAAGGAGGCGGTCGAGGCCGGGCACGCCAGCATCAAGATCTTCACCACCGACATCACCCCCTCGCGCAAGGGCCGCATGGTCGATTTCGGCGACATCTGGGAGGTGCTGAAGGTCCTCGCCGCGGCCGGCGGCATCGCTGCGATCCACGCCGAGGACAACGACATCGTCATGCACATGTACGAGAAACTGTTCCGCGAGGAGCGCACCGGCTTCGAGCACCTGGCCGAGGTGCACAACACCCTCAGCGAGGATTTGTCGTTCAACCGGGTGATCCGTCTGGCCTCGAACATCGAAGGCGCGGCGCTCTACATGATGCACACCTCGGCGGCGACCGGGGTCAGGGCGATCGCCGCGGCGCGGGCGCAGGGCTTCCCGATCTACGGAGAGACCCTGCACCAGTACCTTTTGTACACGGCCGAAGACTACAAGCGCCCGAACGGACAGATCTACCACACCTATCCTTCGCTCAAGTACCGTGAGGACCATGAGGCGCTGTGGGCGGCGACAAACCACGGCGCGATCCAGGCCGTCGCCACCGACGAGATCTGCTGCCCGTTGCGCATCAAATTGCAGGGACGGCGCATCGACGACACGACCGGCGGCAATGCCGGGGTCGAGCCGCGCGTGTCGTTGATCTATACCGAGACGGTCGAGAAGCGCGGCTACAGCCTCAATGATTTTGTCGGCCTCGTCTCGGCCAACGCCGCCCGGATCATGGGTCTCTATCCGAAGAAGGGGGCGCTGGCGATCGGTTCCGACGCCGACATCGTGCTGCTCGACCCGCGCCGGCGCCATACCGTGCGCGCCGCCGCGATGCACGAGACCGATTACAGCCCATGGGAGGGCCGCAACCTCGCAGTGTGGCCGTCGGTGACGATCTTGCGCGGCAAGATCGTCGTCGAAAACAACATCCTGTCGGGCGACCTCAAGGACGGCCAGTTCCAGCCGCGCAAGGTGCCCGAGGAGATCCGCAGCCGGCCGGCGGTGTAAGCGGAATCGGCGGAATACGCTATACTTTTCCGCCCCACACGGAACCGTAGGTCGGAAAAGCGGAACGCATTCCGTCATTCGGGAGTGCACAATGACATCTTCCCATCCCCAGACCGACCCGCAACGCTCGGACGGAAGCTTCCTCGGCTCGTTCGGGTGGGGCCTTGCTGCAGGCATCGCGATCGCCGCCGGGGCGCTCGTCGGCCGCAAGGCAACTGTGCAGGCCAAAGTGGGGCAGGGCCATAGCCTCAAGCATCGCGCCCTCGATTTGGCAGCCTCCGTGATCCAGCAGAAATATCCTCTCGACGCGATGAGCACCTTCCTCAACGGCTTCCACTTCTATGCCGATGACATGGGACGGCAGGTCGAGGCGCATCATTTCTGCATCCATCTCACCCACGACATGCACCAATGCGTGATTTTCGATTCCAACAAGCCGGGCGCGCGGCTGATCGGCATCGAATACATCATCAGCGAGGACCGCTTCCGCCAGCTTCCCGCGGACGAAAAGCGGCTGTGGCACAGCCATCATTACGAAGTCAAATCCGGTACATTGGCGGCTCCCGGCATCCCGGAAATGGCCGAGCATGCGTATTTTGCCGACCTGGTCTCAACCTACGGCAAGACTTTCCATACCTGGCAGATCGATCGGGACGACTTTCCGTACGGCATCCCGCAATTGATGATGGGATTTACCGAGGACGGCCAGGTCAATGAGGCTCTGGTTGCGGACCGCGACCGCCGTTTCAGTATCGACTGGCGGCGGAAGCGGCAGAACCGGGCCGACATCCCGATGCCCAAACTGGTGCCGGGGGCCAATTTCTGGGAGAGCGGCCGGACCGTCCAGACCCGCCTGGAGGAGAGGGCGTTCAAGCGATAGCGCAGGAAAGCGGCAGAGTGCGTTTTGCCGCTTTCTCTGCTCAAACGGCGTTCACGCGTCGCAAAAGAACACGAGGCCGTAATCCCCGACCGGCGTGAAGCCGATCTTCTGGTAGGCGCGCAAGGCGGCGATGTTGCCTTCGCCGGTGAACAGGACCGCGGTGGCGATGCCGCGGTCCCGGGCTGTCAACAAGGCGCCGGCGACGACCGCCTGGGCGTAGCCGCGGCTGCGCAACTCCGGCGGCGTCCACACTCCGCCGATCTGCACGGTATCGCCCGCCGGCGCGTTGAAGCTGCAGGTCGAGACCGCGCGGTCGCCGTCTTCGAGGATGAACAGATCGCCCTCGCTATGGGTGCGTTCGAGCATCGGCAGGTGCTTGGCGCGGTTGGCCGGCGTGTCCGTTTCGCCGAGCGATTCGGCGAGATAGGCCATCCGCCAATCGGCGAGCCAGGGCAGATCGCCGTCGCGCGAGCGGCGGCATAAGAGAGCGCTCTCGGCCAGCGCCGTGGGCGGCCGCAATTCGGACAGCGAAAGCCGCATCAGGACTTCCTTGCTGTCCAACGAGGTCAGCCATTCCGCGGCATCGAGCGCCGTACGCGCCGCGCATACCTGCGCCCATGGGCCGATCAGCCCCTCGACGATGCGGCCGCTCTCGGCCGCCGCCGCACGGGCGAGAGCGCCGGCATGTTCGGGCGCCTGCAGGATAAGGACGCCGTTCCAGTAATGGGCGGCGATGCCGGTCAGGTGCTTCCCGCAGAACGCGCCGACATAGACGCCCTCAAAGGGATTGCCGCCATAGGCGAGACCTGCCTGCCGCAGATTGGCGCGCAGAAAGACCGAGCTGTCGGCGTGCCGGACGAGAAAACGCTCGGTCGCCTCATCGTCGCCGGGGCAAAGGCGCCGGATTTCAAGCCGGAAGCGGGTTTCGCTCATTCTCCACCTGCGCAGGATCGCTCGCGCGAACAGAACAGCAACATGCCGAAGATGGGGAGCGTCAAACAGGACGCAATAGGCGACCAAAAGCGCAGAAAATCGGGTTTTAGGAGAAATTCAGGGAGGCTAATGCGCCGCGGCCGCCGGCGTTGCCGCGTTGCTCGCCTCGCGACGCTGCGCGGCCAGATAGGCGATGATGTCGCGCCGGGTCGAAGGCTCGAGCACGCGGACCGGCATGCGCGCCCCCGGGATCATCGTGCCGGGCCCGGCAAGCCAGCGATCCAATGTCTGCCGCGACCAGTCGAAGCCGGCCTTTTTCAACCCAGCCGAATAGGAATAGGCGGGGAGGGAGCCGGCGCGGCGCCCGAGGACCCCGCCCAGCATCGGCCCGACCTTGTTCTCGTCGAGGCTGTGGCAGGAGGCGCAGCGCTCGGCGAAGAGCGCCTTGCCGCGCTTCGCATCGGGCGGCGCCGAGGCAAGAAAACGCGACAGATCCTCGCCCTTTTGCGGCGCGCGCGAACGGAAGAAGCTGTAGGAGAGGGTGATCGTATGCACGTCCCCGGCGTTCGGATCCCGGGCCAGGTCGGGATTGACGAAGAAGTCGACCGGCATATCGACCTTCTGCCGCGGACCCAGCCGCTCCTCGGTAAAGCAGAAGCACTCGATCTTGTCGAAATAGGGCCCGGCCTTGTAGGGCGTCACGTTGAAGGTGGCATGTCCGACGATCGGCTCGTCGGTCAGATTCTCGGCCGAGAAAAAGACAAGCTTCTCCTCGCCGAGACGAACCGTGACCGCGCGCTGCTCGGGTAGGAACCGCCACGGCAGGCCGGGCTCGACGGTAGTGTTGAAGCGCACGGTGATGACGCGGTCGGAGACCGCGCCGACGGCGTTGGCGACGCGCTCGGTGGTGCCGGCAAAGCCGGTCGCGGCGCAGAACAGGCGGTAGAGCGGCACCGAAAAGACGACCAGAGTCACCATGACCCCGATCGCCGCCAATAGGCCGATCACGACCCGCGTGTTCTTGCGCCTGCGCCGCTGCGCAGCAGGCTCGTGTTGCGGCATCGGGTCAGGCCTGCCGCCCGATCAATTGCCGCAGCCGCGCGGCAATCTTGTCGTTGGCGACGGCGCCGCCGAATACTTGCACGAACTTGCCTTGCGGGTTCATCAGATAGACAAAGGCGCTGTGGTCGAGCTGGTAGTCGCGCTCTTGCGCAGTCTCGTCCTTCGAGAAATAGACCCGGTAGGCCCTGGCGGCGGCGGCAATCTGGTCGGGCGTCCCGGTCAGCCCGACGATGCGCGGGTCGAACACCTTGACGTAATTGGTCAGGACCTGCGGCGTGTCGCGCGCCGGATCGACGGTGATGAAGAGCGGCTGCACCCGCGCCGCCTCGGGCCCCAATTGCCGCAGGGCGGTGGCGATCGTGTTGAGCGTTGTCGGGCAGACGTCCGGGCAATGCGTGTAGCCGAAGAAGACGAGCAGCCATTTGCCGCGATAGGTGCGGTCGGTAACCGTCTGGCCGTTATTGGCGACGAGCGTGAAGGGACCGCCGATTGCGTCGCTGATATAGGTGCGCAGCAGAGGCGGGCGCGCTCCGCTCAGCAGGACGCCGGCAAACCCGACCGCGCAAAGCGCGATCAGGCTTAACAAAGCGATCGGCAGGTAACGGAATTTGCGGCGCATCATCGATTTCCGGGGAGAGGATCATCCGACCCGGGCCAGGATCGGGAAGGTGTCGAGCAGCCAGTAGGAGAAGGCCGACAATTCGCCGGTCACGATCGCGATCCCGACCAGAGCGACGACGGCGCCGGCGCCGAGCTGGACCCCGCGGCCGATGCGGCCGAACAGGCGCAGCCGCCGCAGCAGCCCGTCGGTGAACAAGGCCGCCGCCAGGAACGGCAATCCGAGCCCGAGCGAATACAGCGACAACAGCGCGATGCCCTGCCCGATCGTGGCCCGCGTCGCGCTCATCGTCAGGATCGTGCCGAGCACCGGACCGATGCACGGGGTCCAGCCGAAGGCAAAGGCCAGACCCAGGATATAGGCCGCCAGCGGCCGGCCGCCGGGCAGGTCGAGATGAAAGCGCAGGTCGCGTTCGAGCCAGCCGAACCGCGCCAGCCCCATCATCGACAACCCGAACAGGATCACGATCGCGCCGCCCAGGAGGTTGGTTTCGGAGCGGTAGGCGAGCAGGAGCCGGCCGATCCCGGTGGCGCTCGCCCCCATCGCGACAAAGACGGTCGAGAAGCCGAGCACAAAGGGGAGGCTGGCGCGCAGGATCGCCCCGCCGTGGCGCCGGGACGGCGAGGCGACCGTTTCGCCGGCGACATAGGACAGGTATCCCGGCACCAGCGGCAAGACGCAGGGCGACAGGAACGAGACGACCCCCGCGGCAAAGCTCGTCGTGAGGATGAGGCCCGACAGGCCGAAAGCGGTCACGGATCCGCCCCCTGTTGGCGATTGGGCGGCAGGTAGCGGCGGATCAGGGACAGCATGGCGGTGCCGTCCCATTCGGCCGGCCCGATCTTGCGCGCGACCTCGCGCCCCTCGGCATCGATCAGAAAGCTCGTCGGGACGCCGGGAAGGGCGAGGCTCTGCGACAGCCGCGCCGACGAACCGATATAGGCGCCGAGCCGCTTCAAACCGTACTGGCGATAGAACCGCTCGACCGCGGAGACGCCCTGCTGGTCGATCGACACCGGCAGGACGACAAAATCCTTGCCCCCGAGCCGCCCTTCGAGTCGGTCAAGGGCCGGCATCTCCTTGCGGCACGGGACGCACCAGGTCGCCCAGACGTTCAGCAATACGACGCGGCCGCGAAAATCGCCGAGGGTCAACGGGCGGCCGCTGCCGTCGGTAAAGGCGAGCGCCGGCATCGGCCGCGGCTGCCCCCACACCTGCACGGCAAAGGGGCTTTCGGCAGGGCGTCCGGCGGAGCCGGAGGAAGAACCGGACGGGAACAGCACCGGCCCCAATTCATAGCCGCTCCACAAGGCGGCGATCGCGCCCGCCGTCACCACGGCGAGGATCGCCGCAAACCGCCGCAGCGAGGGGGCCGGCGGCCGCCCTCTGCGCATCAAAGCCCCCATTCTAGCCGCCGGCCGCCGGCGCGGGACGGGCGTGCCGCCGCAGTTCCGCGGCGAGCGGCAGGATCTTGTGCTGCAGCGCTTCCGGCGTGATCGGCCCGATCTGCTTGTAGGCGATGCGTCCGTCGGGGCCGACGAGAAAACTCTCCGGCACGCCGTAGACGCCCCAATCGATCGCCGTCCGGCCGGTCGCGTCGGCGCCGATGCGGTTGTACGGATCGCCCATTGCGGCGAGCCAGCGCGCCGCGTCGGCGGGCGTGTCCTTGTAGTCGATACCCGCGATCGGCACGATTCCCTGCTGTTTCAGCGCCATCAACAGCGGATGCTCGTCACGGCAGGAGACGCACCACGAGGCAAAGACATTGACCAACGTCACCTTCCCCCGAAGATCCGCCGAGGACAGCCCGCGCGTCTGGTTGGCCGCCGGCGGCAGGCTGAAGGCAGGGGCGGGCTTGCCGACGAGCGGGGAGGGGACGAGGCGCGGATCGTAATTGAGCCCGGCGATAAAGGTGGCGACGAGCCCGATAAAGGCGAGGACAGGCAGGACAAACCACAGGCGCGAGAGGCGCCGCGGGGCGGCCGGCGGGTCGGGGCTGGTGCGGGCTGAGGCTTGCATATCCGCGCTTTTGCTCGAAGCGGATCGGGCCGGCAAGGCCAAAGCATAAGGCGGCGCCGGCAATAGGGTCCGCCGCTGCCGACCCATAGCACCCTCGGCGGCCCGGTTCCAAGCCCGGCGGGCGGTCCCGACCGCGACCCGGTGCCGCGCGCCGCTATCCGGAGGCGCCGCCGCCGGCGAGGAAATCGAGGCAGCCTTGCAGGATATAGGCGGCGGCGACGCGGTCGACGATTGCGGCGCGGCGACGGCGCGTCAGATCGGCGGCGATCATCTCGCGTGTTACCGCCGCGGTCGACAGCCGCTCGTCCCACAGGGCGATCGGCAGATCGCGCAAGCCCAGAAGATTGCGGGCAAACTGGCGCACCGATTGCGTGCGCGGCCCGTCGCCGCCCGAGAGGGTCAGCGGCAGACCGATCACCAGCCCGCCGACCTCGTGCGCGTCGACGAGCGCGAAGAGCCGCGCCACGTCTTCGCGGAAGCGGCGACGGCGGATCGTTTCGAGCGGCGTGGCGATGACCCGTCTCGTGTCGGAAAGCGCGGTTCCGATTGTCTTGGTGCCGACGTCGAGACCCAGCAGTCGCGCCCCCGGCGCGAGAATGCCGCGAAGTTCCGCCGGAGTGTCGAGGATCATTGGCGAGAGCGCGGTTGCGGCCCATATTCGGCGGGCGGGAACCACAGGAGACACCGACAGAATGGCATTGGACAAGGCCGCCGTCGCGCATATCGCCGCGCTCGCCCGTATCCGCCTTTCCGAAGCCGAAATCGAACCGCTCGCGCAGGAACTGTCGCGCATCCTCGACTGGGTCGAGCAGCTGAACGAGGTCGACACCGAAGGCGTGCCGCCAATGGCGAGCGTTGCCGAACTGCATCTGCCGATGCGCGAGGATCAGGTGACCGACGGCAATTGCCCGGAGGCGATCCTCGGCAATGCGCCGCTGAGCGCCCACGGTTTCTTCGCGGTGCCGAAGGTGGTCGAGTGAGCGGGTCCCTGCTGGCGCTCTCCCTCGCCGAACTGCGCGACGGGCTACGGCGCCGGGAGTTTTCCGCAACCGAGGTGGCGCAGGCCTATAACGACGCGGTTGAGCAGGTGCAGCCGCTCAATGCCTACATCACCCCAACCCCCGAGCGCGCGCTCGCCATGGCGAAAGCGGCCGATGCGCGGCTCGCCCGCGGCGCCGCCCTGCCGCTTGACGGCGTGCCGATCGCGGTCAAGGACCTGTTCTGCACCCGGGATGTGCCGACGACCGCCGCCTCGCACATCCTCGACGGCTTCCGCCCGCCCTACGAGTCGACGGTGACCGAGAAATTGTGGCGGGCCGGCGCGGTCATGCTCGGCAAGACCAACCTCGACGAGTTTGCGATGGGCTCGTCCAACACGACGAGCTGGTACGGGCCGGCCGTGAACCCGTGGCAGCGAAAAGGCCATGGGGGAGACAACCGGCCCTTGGTGTCGGGCGGCTCCTCGGGCGGATCGGCGGCGGCGGTGGCGGCGCATGCCGCGGCGGCGGCGACCGGCACCGACACCGGCGGCTCGATCCGCCAGCCGGCGGCGCATTCCGGCGTGAGCGGCCTCAAGCCGACCTACGGCGCGGTCTCGCGCTACGGGCTGGTCGCCTACGCCTCGTCGCTCGACCAGGCAGGACCGATCGCGAAGAGCGCCGCCGACCTCGCGCTGGTCATGAACGCCATGGCGGGATTCGATCCGCGCGATTCGACGAGCGTCGAGCGGCCGAAGGAGGACTACTCGCGCCACCTCGGCGAGCGCGTCGCCGGATTGCGCATCGGCCTGCCGAGGGAATACTTCGGCGAAGGAGTGGCGCCGGGTGTGCGTCGCGCGGTCGACGAGGCGGTACGCTGGTTCGAGCGCGAAGGCGCGCGCACCGTGCCGGTCGAGCTGCCGAACGCGAAGCTCGGCATCCCCGCGTACTACGTCATCGCGCCGGCCGAAGCGTCGTCCAACCTCGCGCGCTTCGACGGGGTGCGATACGGCCACCGCGCGAGCCGTTACACCGATCTCGCCGACATGTACGGCCGCACGCGCGCGGAGGGCTTCGGCGCCGAAGTGAAGCGGCGCATACTCGTCGGCACGTACGTGCTTTCGCACGGCTATTACGACGCGTACTACCTGCAGGCGCAGAAGGTGCGGCGCCTGATCGCGCGCGATTTCCTCGCGGCGTTCGAGCGTTGCGACGTGGTCTTCGGCCCGACCGCGCCGAGCACGGCGTTCGAGATCGGCGCCAAGTCGGACGACCCGGTCGAGATGTA
>DATFCQ010000073.1:0-5891 GCA_035252905.1 Allostellaceae bacterium
CTGGTTTCCGAACAATCCCGACCTCGCCCGGTGGCGCGAGCGCTGGCAGCAGGTGCAGGACGCCGCGCGCGCCGCCGGCCGCGACCCCGCGGGGCTCACCGGCGCCGCCTATCTGACCCTGGCGATCGATGCGGATGCGGGCCGCGCCGCCGAGCGGCTCGACGCCTTCATGGAGCATTACTATGGCCAGCCCGCGGCGGTGATGCGCGCCCGCCAGGCCAATTTCGCCGGCTCTGCGGAGGACGCCGTCGCCTGGTTGCGGAGCTGGGCCGAGGCCGGCGCCCGACATCTCGTGTTGCGCTTTGCCGGCGACCCCGAGCGCCATCTCGAAACCGTCGCCCGCCATCGCCGCGAGATCGGCTGAATCGCCTCAGGCGACGAGCAGCAGCCGGTGCTTCTGTCCCGGGCGGAACGGCGGCTCCTCGGCGACATAGGATTGCCATCCGGCTTCGGCCATGCCGTCTTCGAGCAGGATGCCGACCGGGCGATAGCCGAGGCTGCGCAGGCGGTAATGGATCGCCGGGCGGTCTCCTTCGGCTTCCCGCCCGGTGGCGAGCACGAGGGCCGGGCGGAACCGGTCGAGCGTCGCTTCGGCGCCGTCGAGGACCTCTCGCTCCTGCCCGCCGACCGTGATCTTGATCAGGTCGAGGCGGTGCAATCGGCGTTCGGCGGCGAGCGAGTCGAGGCTTTTGAGCGGTACCCGCACGGTCTCGTGCGCGCCGATCCGCGCCTCGCCCAGGCGCGCCACCGGCACCGCGAAATCGATGACCCCGTCATGCTCGCCGGCGGCGCAGGCGACGCGCTCGGCTTGGTGGAGTGCATTGGCGATCAGGGTGTTGGCGAGCGCCGCGGCGCTCCCCGGCGCCGCCTCGACCGCGAGCACCCGGCCCTGGCTGCCGACGGCGCGGGCGAAGGGGAGGGTCCATTCGCCGAGGCCGGCGCCGATATCGGCGGCCACCGCGCCCGGACGCAGACAGGCGAGCGCCGCCGGATGGGCGCGCGGCGGGTAGAGGAGCGCGTGTCGGCCGCGCGCGTCGAGCGGGCGCGGCACATAGAGGAGCGCGCCGTCCTCGTGCAACGTAAATCCGCCGGGCCAGTCGCGGTCGAGGCGGACGAGAAGGCGCTGCCGGCGCCGCGCGCGCCACATCCGCCCGATCCACCCCTGCGGGTCGGCGGCGGGGCGCAGCCGCGCCAGCTCTCCGAGCAGTGCCTGCAGACGGCCGGGATCGCCCTCGCTCTCCATCGCTGCGCCGCTCCGCCCGCTGGTGAGATGTTGCGCCGGCACTATCGCACGCGCCGGCCCGACCCGATATCTCTGCAAGAAACTTCCATTGCCCCTCACCCCAACCCTCTCCCCGTACGCGGGGAGAGGGTTGGGGTGAGGGGCGACGGCGCCCCGTCGTGAGCCGAACCCATCCTTGTCGGGCGCGGGCGGGGAGGGCGCGAGAACCGGGAGGTAAGCCATGGATCAGAGCGGCCGCGAGGCCCTTCTCGTCATCGATGTCCAGAATGATTTCTGTCCCGGTGGCGCGCTCGCAGTGCCCGAGAGCGACGCAATCCTGCCCGTGGTCAACCGTCTGGCGCACCGCTTCGCCCATGTCGTCTTGACCCAGGATTGGCACCCCGCGGGCCACGCCTCGTTTGCCGGCACCTATCCCGGCAGACGGCCGTTCGAGACAATCGAACTCGCTTACGGCACGCAGATCCTGTAGCCGGACCATTGCGTGCAGGGGACAAAAGGAGCCGCGTTTCACCCCGGTCTCGACATTCCCCATGCCGAACTCGTGCTGCGCAAGGGCTACGCCCGTGCGATCGATTCCTATTCGGCGTTCCGCGAGAATGATCGACAGACGCCGACCGGGCTCGCCTCCTATTTGCAGGAGCGCGGTTTCGAGCGCCTCGTCTTGTGCGGGCTGGCGACCGATTTCTGCGTGTTGTACTCGGCGCTCGACGGTCGCGCGGCCGGGTTCGAGGTCGGCGTTGCGCTCGCCGCCTGCCGCGGCATCGACCAGGACGGTTCGCTCGCCCGGGCGCTCGCGGCAATGCGCGCGGCCGGGGTGCAGCTCATCGAAGGGGAAGCGACGGACGGGTGAAGAGCGGGCCTAGCCGCTGCGGCGCGGCAGGGTGCGGCGCTCGACGACAAAGCCCTGCGGCTTGCGGCGCGGCGGAGGAGGGCCGAAACCGGGCTCGGCGGGTTCTTGCGCGCCGCCGCCCGGCCTGGCTGCGGAGGGCGGCTTTTTCGGCTGCGCTTTGCGCTCGCTGACGCGCACGTCGAGCTTGTGGCCGTCGATCGCGACGCCGTTCATTGCGCCGATCGCGCGCTCCGCGGCGCGCTCGGTCGCGATGTCGACAAACCCGTAGCGCAGCCGCTTGCCGTTCATCGGGTCGCGCGCGACCGAGGCGCTCAGCACGATGCCGAAGGTGTCAAAGGCTTCGGCCAACTGCTCATCGCTGAAGTCGGGCGGCAGATTGCCGACAAAGATGTTGCCGCGGGAATTGCGCGATCGCATCGGCTTTGCCTTCCGGCTGGTCCAGTCCTGTCTGCTGTCGCCGCGGGAACTTGGCCGGTGCCGCCGGTCTTGACGACCGTCGAGTTTGCACGGCTGGGTTGCAGCCGGCTCGGGGGATGCGGCGCGCCGGCGCCGCCGAGGGTTGCGTTTTGCCGCCGATCGGCGCCAGCATCGCCCTCTCTGCTGCATCCCGGCATTTGCGGAGAGGAGCCATGGCGAAACCCACCCCGTTCACCGCCGCCCCGTTGCCGCCGCGGAGCGATGCGCCGTGATCCCGCGCGAACGCGCGCCCTATTCGGCGATCGTCGACCGGCCGCCGCTGCGGCTGCCGCAGGGCGCCCGGCTCGTCCTGTGGACGATCGTCAACCTCGAATTCTGGGATATTTCCCGGCCGATGGCGCGGCAGGTCCTGCCGGCGCCGACCGGCCAGCCCCTGTTGCCCGACCTGCCGAACTGGGCCTGGCACGAATATGGCATGCGGGTCGGAGTCTGGCGCTTTTTTGAACTGTTCGGCCGGCTCGGCATCCGCCCGACCTTGTCGATCAACGCCCGCGTCGTCACCGCCTATGAGCGGGTCGCGCGCGCAGCGCGCGAGGCCGGCTGGGAGTTCATGGGCCACGCCTTCGAACAGATGCCGATCCACAAGGTCGAAGACCAGAAGGCGATGATCGAAGACTCGCTCGCCGCGCTCGAACGCTTTACCGGAAGCCGGCCCTTGGGCTGGCTCGGTCCCGGTCTGACCGAGACCGAGGAGACGCCGGATCTGCTCGCCGCGGCCGGGGTCCAATACATCGGCGATTGGGTCTATGACGACGAGCCGAGCGAGATCGCGACCGCCCACGGCCCGCTCGTCACCCTGCCTTACACGGTCGAACTGAACGACATTCCGATGATGCTCGTGCAGCATCACCCCTCGGCCTATTTCACCGAGCGCTGCATCGACAGCTTCGACCGGCTCTATCGCGAGGGTAGAGAGCGCGCCAAGATCATGGCGATCGCGATCCACCCCTATATCAGCGGCCAGCCGCACCGGATCAAACATCTCGAAGCGGTCTACGACTACGCGAACCGCCACGCCGGCGTGCTGCACTGGAACGGCGTCGAGATCCTCGACTGGTACCGGGCGGCGCGGAGGGCTGGGTGATGCTGCCGACCGAGCGCCTGCCCTATTCGCCGATCGCCCGGCGACCCAGACTCGTCTTGCCGCAGGGGGCGCGGATGGCGGTCTGGGTCATCGTCAATATCGAGGAGTGGAACCCCGAGGAGCCGATGCCCCGCACGGTGCTGACCCCGCCGGCGGGCGGCTCGCCGATGCCGGACATTCCGAACTGGGCCTGGCACGAATACGGCAACCGGGTCGGCTTCTGGCGGATGCTCGACGCGTTGGATCACGCGCAGGTGCGCGCCGTCCTCGCCATCAACGGTTCGGCCATCGCCCGCTACGGCGCGATCGTCGAGGCCGCGCGCGAGCGCCGCTGGGAGTTCATCGGCCACGGCTTCACCCAGAAGAACATGCAGAAGGTCGCCGACGAGCGCGCCGACATCCGCAACACCGCGGCGGCGATCCGCGCCGCGGTCGGCCGCAACCCGCGCGGCTGGCTCGGCCCCGGCTTGACCGAGACCTGGGAGACCCCGGATCTCCTGGTCGAAGAGGGCTATGAATATGTCTGCGACTGGGTGCTCGACGACCAGCCGGTCGCGCTGCGCACCCGCACCCGGCCGATCGTCGGCATCCCCTATACGCAGGAATGCAACGACGTGGCGATGATGCTGATCCAGCATCACAAGGCTGGCGAATATTACGATCGCGCGGTCGACCAGTTCGAACAGCTCTATAGCGATGCGGCGCATTCGGCGCGGGTCATGGCGCTCGTCGTGCACCCCTACATCATGGGGGCGCCGCACCGCCTGAAATATTTCCGCAACGCGCTCCTTTATATGCGCGAGCGGCCGGACGTGCTGTTCTGGACCGGCGAGGAGATCCTCGACTGGTATCGCGGAGAGGCGCCGGCCGGGGCAGCACCGTAGGGCGGGAACCCGCGGGCGAATGTCCGGTATGATCTTTCTTGACGAGCCGTGGCGGCCGGAACGGAAAGATAGCCCGCGGGAGAGCGCATTCCGCCGCTTTTTTCACCCACGCCGCGCCCGGCCTAGTAGTGTCTCAGTTTGACGTTGCATAGGCATCGTACGTGCTTCGAGACGCGCCCCAAAGGGCGCTCCTCAGCATGAGGATGTTCTTGATGGCATTAAGAAAAGTCCTCATCCTGAGGCGCCTCGCGAAGCGAGGCCTCGAAGGACATAGGACAGCTTTCCAAGCGAAACTGAGGCACTACCCCCGGCCCCTCCCGGCTTGTGCGGGACCGGGTGAGATTCTAAGCTGTCGCGGTCAAACTCGTTCTCGGCTTCGGCCTGTTCTTCCTCGCTCAGGGCTGAGCCTGGAGACCCGGTTTTCCTGCCAGGCGAAGTTCGACCCGCGCGCAGCCGCGCCGCGGTTTTTCTCAGAGAGGGGGCATCATGGCCACCGGCACCGTCAAATGGTTCAACCCGCAGAAGGGTTACGGCTTCATCCAGCCCGAGGACGGCTCAAAGGACGTCTTTGTCCACATTTCGGCGGTCGAGCGCGCCGGGCTCGGCAATCTGCGGGAAGGTCAGAGGATCTCCTACGACATCGAGCGCGGCCAGCAGGGACGGACCTCGGCCGTCAATCTGCGCCAGGTCTAGAGCCGCTCCGCGTCATGGGGGTGCGTAAGGGGCCGGTCGGCGGCCCGCCCGGCGGCGGTCCCGCACCCTTTTTTGCTTTCCGCGCGCGGGAGAAGCCATGGACAGGATCGGCATTGCGTTCTCCGGCGGACCCAGCCCGTCCGAGATCGTCGCCTGCGTAAAATTGGCGGAAGCGCTCGGCTACGCATCGGCGTGGGTGGCCGAAGGGCATGGCGGCGATCAGTTCGCGGTGCTCGCGGCCTGCGCCGTCGAGACTTCGAGGATCCTGCTCGGGACCAGCATCGCCAGCGTGTTCGTCCGTACCGCGCCGACGATCGCGATGGCCGCGGCGAGCGTCGACGACCTCTCGGGCGGCCGCTTCATCCTCGGGCTCGGATCGAGCCACAAGGTGCAGGTCGAGCCCGAGCACGGCGTCCCTTATCGAAAGCCGCTGACGCGCGTGCGCGAAACCGTTGCGCTGGTCCGCGAATTGCTGCGCGAGGGCCGCGCCCGCTGCGCCGGCGAGACCCTCCGCATCGACAATTTCGATCTCTGGTTCACCCCGCTGCGGCCCGCGCTCCCGATCTATCTCTCCGCTGTCTTCCCGAAGATGATCGCCTTGTGCGGCGAGATTGCCGACGGCGTGATCCTGACGCGCAGCACAGTGGCGACGGCGGCGCG
>DATFCQ010000074.1:0-28527 GCA_035252905.1 Allostellaceae bacterium
CGGTGGGTCCAGACGTACGCTCCGGAGATCGAGAAGCGCCTACGCTGGCAGTGGCGCCGGCCGCGCTCGACGAGCTGGCGCGTCGATGAGACATACGTGAAGGTCCGGGGCAGGTGGGCCTACCTCTACCGCGCCGTCGACAAGTTCGGGAACACGATCGAGTTCTATCTCTCGCCGACGCGCAATGCGAAGGCGGCCAAGCGCTTCCTCGGCAAGGCGCTGAACGGCTTGAAGGACTGGGACAAGCCGCGCGTCATCAACACCGACAGAGCGCCGACTTACGCCGCGGCGCTCGCCGAGCTGAAGAAGGAGGGCAAGTGCCCGAAGGACACGCAGCATCGGCAGGTGAAGTCTCTCAACAATGTTGTCGAGGCCGATCACGGCAAGCTCAAGCAGCTGATCCGTCCGGTCAGAGGCTTCAAGACGCTGAAGACGGCCTATGCGACGATCAAAGGCTTCGAGGTAATGCACGCACTCCGCAAAAATCAGGCGGCAATTTTCAACATCACCCGCGACATTCGCGGTGAGGCGCGCCTCGTCGAGCGCGCCTTCGGTCTCGGCGCCTCCGCGTTGGCCGAAGCTATGCAGTTCGTCAGTGAGCGGCTCGAACTCGAAGCAGCCTGAGCGGAGAACCCCAATCGGAGCCGTCACACGACCCTATCCTCGGTTTGCAACAGAGCCATTCAGCCGGTCAAGTGCCGCACGCCCTATGGTGCCCCGAGATAATCCATCAGATTCTCCCAACCACCGGGCCTTTCCGAAGCCCTATCTGCCTCTTGCCGACGCCGTGATCGGGCCGAGGTTGAAGCCGATCCCCGCATCGCCTATCTTGCGCCGCGTCATGCGCGCCGTGCTGCATCGCTTGATCGCGTCCCTGATGATGTTCGCCTTTCTCGGCGCAATGTCGGTACAAGCCATTCCGTCGGCCGAGGCGCTGGGCCTCGCCGGATCGGAACAGGCGACAAAGGCGGGTACGGACTGCTCGCGCATGGCCGTCGGGCATCCCGAGCGAAGGGCATCGCAGCCGATGCCCGATAAGGGCCCCATGCCCGATTGCGTCAAGAAGATGGGCTGCATCGATTCGCTGGTCATACCGTCGCGCTCCGGCGAATTGGCGACGCCGGTCTCTTACACGCCAGTGGCGTATTGGGTGCCGGCGCAACCCCGTGCCGGCCTCTCAGTCGAGCCCGACCTCTTCCCTCCGATCGGCGGCTGAACCAATCGGGCGCGCGTTCGGCGCCCCCTATCGGCCTATTGGGCTGCGGCATTGCTCTTGGTGCGGCACCGCAGCAGTCCCTGCGGAGAAATTTCTCAGGCCGAATCAGAGTCATTTTGGCGACGGCGCACTGACGCCCTCAGGAAGGAAGAGACCCGTGCGAAAATACCGGCTCGCGGCGAGCGCCGCGGTCCTCGTTCTCGTCGCCGGCATCGACCCGGCGCGGCTGCTCGCCGCGGCCGCGGATTATCGTTTCGAACTGGCCGGCCCACCGATCAAATCGGGCGAGAAGACCTTGGTCAACGTGCGCCTGCTTCACGTTCCGGACAGCAGGCCCGTTGCCGGCGCAATCGTCATCCGGACGAGGTTCGACATGAGCCCCGACGGCATGGCGACCATGACCGCGCCCGCCCAGGCGTCAACCGGCTCCGAACCCGGCCTCTATCGGATCGAGGCCCAGCCATCGGCGGCGGGACACTGGGCCTTGATCCTCGCCGCCAAGGTCCCGGGCGAACCGGAGACGGTGCGCGGCACCGTAACGGTTGCGATCGCGAAGTGAGATGCGACGGCACTCCCGCCGGGGGAGCGGGCGCGTCCCCATCGGCCTTGCCGTTGCCGGCGCGATGCTGATGGCAGCCGGCGCCGCCATCGCCGACGCCTCGCAAATCATGCCCGGAGCCAATGTCGAAAGTCTGCTGGCGATGGTCAGGCGGTTCAACCCCGAACTCGCGGCCGCCGCCCTCGACCGGGAGGCGGCGGTCGCGAGGATCTATCCCGCCGGGGCGCTCGACGACCCAATGGTCAATCTGTCGCGCGACCAGGGGTTTCGCCAGACATTGGTGACGATATCACAGGATTTTCCCCTCTGGGGCAAACGCCGCCTGCGCGAGGAGGTCGCGGAAGCGGACGCGAACGCTGCCGCAGCCCGGACGACGGGGGTTGCCGACATGCTCGAGGAACAGGTCAAGACGGTGTTCGCGCAATATTATGAGGCGGAGCACTCGATCAGAGTGACCCGCGACATCGCCGGGTTGCTGCGTGACGTCGCCGGGTCGGCACGCGCCCGCTACGGTCAGGGGCTGGGGAGTCAATCGGATTCGATCAGGGCGGAACTGGAGAAGAGCCGCCTGGAGCCCGAACTGGCCGCCATCGAGCGGGACGACGAGGTGGCCCGGGCAAAGATCAACGCCTTGATCGGCAGGGCCGCGGACGCGCCGCTTGCGGCTCCGGCGGCGCTCCGCCGGGTGCCGCCGGCGAAATCCCTGAAACTGGATGTGCTGATCGCGCGCGCCCGCAGCCGCAACCCGACCGTCGCGGCGGCGCGCGCCGAAATCGCTGCCGCCGCAGGCGAGCGGACTCTGGTCGAGAAGAGCTGGTATCCCGATGTCACCGTGACCGTCGGCGCCGATGATCTGCCCGATATGCGGCCGCGCGTGGTGGCGGGCGTTGGCCTCAAGGTGCCCTTGCAATGGGGCGTGCGCGAAGCCAAGGCACGGGAGGCGACGGCGAAGAAGGGGGCGGCGCAATTGCGCCTCGATGCGGCGCTGCTCAAGATCGGTTCGGAGCTTCAAGCGGCGCTTGCCGCGCTGAGCCGGGCGCAGCATACGGAAGCGGTGCTCGGCCGCAGCCTGGGCCCGCAAAGCGAAGCCGCGTACCAGTCTGCTCTTGCTTCATACCAGCAAGGGCGCGGCGATCTGATACCAGTCCTGGACGCCGCCCGCCAGCGGCTGCAGCTGCGCATCGAGCGACTGCAGGTACATACCGAAGCGCAGACCGCCTTCGCAACGATCGAACGTCTCGTAGGCGGTGATCTTTGAAACGTGCTCTCTGGGCCTTCCTGCTCCTTGCGCTCGCCGTCGGGATCGGCGCCGCCGGATACCGGCTCGGGCAGGGAGGCGCCGCTTTCGGTTCCCGAATTGTGGCCGAAGCCGGGCCGCAATCCCCGTTGATCGTGTCCGCACAGGCGCGTCCCGAGCGTCGGATCCTCTATTACAAGGACCCGATGGGCAAGCCGGAGTATTCGCCGGTACCCAAGAAGGATTCGATGGGGATGGATTACATCCCGGTCTATGAGGGACAGGAGGGCAACCCTGCCGGATCGTCTGTGCCAGCGGCGCCTGCACCGGCAGGCAAAGGTAAAATCCTGTACTACCGCAACCCGATGGGCCTTCCCGACACCTCGCCCGTGCCGAAAAAGGACAGCATGGGGATGGATTACATCCCGGTCTATGCGGGCGAGGAGGCCGATGATTCCGGCGCGGTCAAGATCAATCCGGCCAAGGTGCAGCAGCTCGGCGTACAGACCGTTGCGGTGGAGCCGCGCGACCTGACGCATACAATCACCGCGGTCGGGATCGTACAAGCCGACGAAACGCGCCTTTTTATCGTCAACGCCAAATTCGACGGGTGGATCGACAAGCTCTTCGTCAACGCGACCGGGCAGTCGGTGCGGCGCGGCGAGCCGTTGATGGAGGTTTACGCTCCCGAACTCGTCGTCGCCGAACAGGAGTATCGTCTGGCCTTGCAATTGCTGCAAAGGATGGCGAATGCCGGGGCCGAGAGCCGCGCCGCTGCACGGGAGCTCGCCGCCGCCTCGCTGCGGCGGCTGAGCAACTGGGACATCTCGGGCGATCAGCTGAGGCGGCTTCAGCGCGGCGGCAGCATCGCGCGCACGCTGATCCTGCGGGCGCCGGCGGACGGTGTCGTGCTGGAAAAAGTGGCGGTCGAGGGCATGCATTTCACGGCGGGTGAGGCGCTCTACCGCATCGCCGACCTGTCCTCGGTCTGGGTCATCGCCGACGTGTTCGAGCAGGACATCGGCGCATTGCGCGCGGGTCAGAAGGTCAGGATCTCGCTCGACGCCTATCCGGGCACGCGCTTCGGTGGAACGGTCGCGTTCATCTATCCGACCGTGGCGCAGGGCACGCGAACGGGAAAGGTGCGGGTCATCGTTCCCAATCGGGACGGCCGGCTCAAGACCGGCATGTATGCGCGGGTCGCCCTTGATACTGCAATCGCCGATCACCCGGTTCTGGCCGTACCGGATTCGGCGGTCATCGACAGCGGCACCAGACAGGCCGTCCTGGTGGCGCGCGGTGCGGGCACCTTCCAGCCGCGCGAAGTCAAGCTCGGCGCGCATGCGAGCGGCTTCTACGAGGTGCGCGGAGGCCTTGCCGCCGGCGAGCGGGTCGTCGTCAGCGCCAATTTCCTGATCGACGCCGAGAGCAATCTGCGGGCCGCCTTCAAGGCCTTCATGCCGCCGGCCGGCGGGGCCGCCGGTCCGCCGCCGGCAGCGCCGGCACGCGGCGGAAAATCATGAAGCTGCGATCCGCCATAGCCGACGCGCCAATGGAGGATGGGTGATGCTGGCCGCCGTCATCCACTGGTCGAGCCGCAACGTATTGTTGGTCTTGCTGGCGACCTTCTTTATTGCCGCCGCCGGCATCTATGCTGTATTGCACACGCCGCTCGATGCCATCCCCGACCTCTCCGACCCCCAGGTCATCGTCTACACCGAATATCCGGGACAGGCGCCGCAGGTCGTCGAGGACCAGATCACCTATCCGTTGACGACGGCCCTATTGGCGGTGCCGCGCTCGAAGGTGGTCCGCGGCTTCTCGTTCTTCGGCGCTTCATTTGTCTATGTCGTGTTCGCCGACGGCACCGACATATATTGGGCGCGCAGCCGCGTGCTCGAATATTTGAACTTTGCCCAGAGGCGGCTGCCGGCGGGCGTGACGCCGTCCCTGGGACCCGATGCCACCGGGGTCGGCTGGGTGTTCGAATATGCCGTGCTCGGGGCGAAGCAGACGCTCGCCGAATTGCGCGCCCTTCAGGACTGGGTAATCCGCTACGCGCTCGCCAAGGCGGAAGGCGTTGCCGAGGTCGCCAGCGTCGGCGGCTTTGTCAAGCAATACCAGGTCGTCGTCGATCCGGTGAAATTGCGCGCCTACGGCATCCCGCTGTCGCGGCTGACCGAGGCGATCCGCAACAGCAACATCGACGTCGGCGGCCGGGTCATCGAGATGAGCGAGCGCGAATACATGGTTCGCGGTCGCGGATACCTGCGCGGCATACCGGATCTCGAGCAGATCGTGCTGAAGACCGAACATGGCACGCCGGTGCGGGTGCGCGACGTCGCGCGTGTCGAGCTCGGCCCCGACGAGCGCCGCGGCTTGACCGAGCTCAACGGCGAGGGCGAGGTCGTCAGCGGCATCGTCTTGCAGCGCGATGGCGAAAACGCGCTGAGCGTCATCAAGAACATCAAGGACAAGATCGGCGAGATCGCCGGCGGCCTGCCGGATGGTGTCAAAATCCTCCCGGTCTATGACCGGTCGAGCCTGATCTACCGCGCAATCGATACCCTGAAGCACACATTGTTCGAGGAGAGCCTGATCGTCGCCCTCGTCTGCGTCGTGTTCCTGTTGCACGTGCGCAGCGCGCTCGTGGCGATCATCATGCTGCCGATCGGCGTGCTGATCGCGTTCATCATCATGCACGCCATCGGCATCAGCTCGAACATTATGAGCCTCGGCGGCATCGCGATCGCGATCGGCGCGATGGTCGACGCAGCGATCGTCATGATCGAAAACGCGCACAAGCGGCTGGAGCGGGCGCCGCCCGGCGCCTCGCGGCCGAGAATCCTGGTCGATTCGGCGATCCAGGTCGGGCCGGCACTGTTCTTCAGCCTGCTGGTCATCACGGTCTCGTTCGCGCCGGTATTCACCCTCGAGGCGCAAGAAGGCCGCCTGTTCAAGCCGCTCGTCTACACCTACACCTTCTCCCTGGCCGCGGCGGCGCTGCTGTCGATCACCCTGGTGCCGGTGCTGATGATGATTTTTGTCCGCGGCCGGATCATGCCGGAGCAGAAAAACCCGCTGAATCGGGTGTTGATCTGGCTCTATCGGCCGATCATCCACATCGTCCTGCGCTGGCGAAAGCTGACGGTTGCGTTTGCCCTGATAGTCCTCGGCGCCTCGGTGTACCCGATTATGCATATCGGCAGCGAGTTCATGCCGACCCTGAACGAGGGGACGCTGTTCTATATGCCGGTCAGCCTGCCGAGCATGTCGATCACCAAGGCGGCCGAATTGCTGCAAACGCAGGACAAGATCATCAAGAGCTTTCCCGAGGTCGAGTCGGTGTTCGGCAAGGCGGGGCGAGCGAACACGGCGACCGATCCGGCCCCGACCGAAATGTTCGAGACCATCATCAACCTGAAGCCCGAAAGCGCATGGCGGCCCGGCATGACGGTCGACCGCCTGATCTCGGACATGAACAGGGCGTTGCAGTTTCCCGGCGTCAGCAACGCCTGGACGATGCCGATCAAGGCCCGTATCGACATGCTGTCGACGGGCATCCGCACGCCCGTCGGGGTCAAGGTATTCGGCAAGGATCTCGCCGAGCTCGACCGGCTCGCAAGACAGATCGAGGCCGTGATACGCACCGTCCCGGGGACGACGAGCGCTTTTGCCGAGCGCGTTCTCGGCGGGTATTACGTCAATATCGAGCCTGATCGGGCTGCGCTCGACCGCTACGGCCTGACGACCCGGGACGTGCAGGAAGTCGTGCAGACCGCGCTCGGCGGCGAGACGGTAACCTCCACCGTCGAAGGGCGCGAGCGGTTCAGCGTCAATGTCCGCTACCTGCGCGATCTGCGCGAAGACCCGCAAGCGATCGCCAGGCAGGTCCTCGTCAATGCCAGCGACGGGACGGCGATCCCGCTCGGCCAGGTGGCCGCCATCACGATCGCCGAGGGCCCGCCGTCGATCCGCACCGAGAACGCGCAGCTCGTGGACTACATCTATGTCGACATGCAAGGCCGCGATCTCGGCGGCTATGTCGCCGACGCCCGGCGCGCTGTGCGCGACCGGGTCGCCCTTCCGGCCGGCTACCATATCGAATGGAGCGGGCAGTTCGAATACCTGCAGCGGGCGAAGGCGCGGCTGCAGACAGTTGTGCCGCTGACCCTGTTCCTGATCTTCCTGCTGCTCTACTTGAATTTTCGGCGATTGACCGAGACGCTGATCGTCATGCTCTCGGTCCCGTTCGCGTTAACCGGCGGCCTCTGGCTGATATATCTGAGGGGGTTCAACATCAGTGTCGCCGTGGCTGTGGGCTTTATCGCCTTGGCAGGCGTGGCGGCGGAGACCGGCGTCGTCATGCTGATCTATCTCGATCAGGCCTACACCGCGATGCTCGAAGAGCGCCGGCGGCAGGGAAGCGCGCCGACCGAGCGGGATCTCTACGCCGCCATCATCGAAGGCGCCGTCGAGCGCGTCCGGCCGAAGATGATGACCGTATCGGCGATCATGGCCGGGCTGCTGCCGATCCTGTGGAGCACCGGGACGGGCTCGGAAGTCATGCGCCGTATCGCGGTGCCGATGGTCGGCGGGATGGTCTCCTCCACGGTTCTGACCCTGCTCGTCATCCCGGCGACCTATGCGATCGCCAAAGGGTGGCGCCCGGCGCGTCCGGCGGCATCGCTGCCGGCAGAGAAACGTGCAGCGTCGCACGCGGCGGAGTAGGAAGACAGGCGCATGATCGCGCTATCCGGGCTCAAGCGAAAGCGATGTGTAGGCATCGCCCTAGGTGTAGCGACGCGCAAAGATGAAGACTCGACGCGCAATCATCGCCCATTTCCGACGCACGATAGCTGAGACTGTAGAGCGCGGCGGACGCACGCTCCATGGGGTCTTGGCCATTTTCGATGATGGGGGTAGGGCGTCGCTATAGCTACAGCATATAGCCGGTATCCGAGGCGGCGGTCGGGTATCCGAAGATCGTGCTCCTCAAATCGTTCGCGGTCAGGCCGTGGCGAATGGCCATGCCAAAGAGAGGCTCTTGGCCACTTTCGATGATCGGGCTGAGGATCGCCATATGAGATGAATGAACCTTCTCTCGTACCTTTTGCCGGACAGGGCCCACGTTCGGCTCGCAGCCTGGCATCTCGATCCTGTTCAATCTGTGATCACCCTCATCCTTCAAGCGCGCCGGATTATGGCACGCTGCCCACTCTGCGGCAGGCGGTCCAAGCGTATCCACAGCCGCTATGAGCGAACGCTTGCCGATCTGCCGTGGGGCACGCACGCCGTCACCATCCGGCTGCGAGTACGCCGCCTGTTCTGCCGGAATGCCCGCTGCGCGCGCCGCATTTTCGCCGAGCGCCTGCCCGAGGTCGCCCTCCCTCGGGCGCGCCGGACGCGGCGCCTGGAGGCGGGGCTGACGGCCTTGGGCTTGGCGCTCGGCGGCAGCGCCGGCGTGCGCCTTGGCCGTAAGCTCGGGCTGACCACCAGCCGCAACACGCTACTGCGCCGGGTTCGGCAAGCCCCCGTGCCGCCCGCCATGACCCCCTCTGCTCTCGGGGTGGACGACTGGGCGCTGCGCAAGCGCGCCACTTACGGCACCATCCTGGTGGACCTTGAGCGCCGCCGGCCGGTGGCGCTGTTGGCCGATCGCGAGGCGGACACTCTTGCGGCGTGGCTGCGCGCGCATCCCGGTGTCGCGGTGATCGCGCGCGACCGCTCCGGTGCCTACGCCAAAGGCGCGCGCACCGGCGCGCCCGGAGCGGTGCAGGTCGCCGACCGTTTCCATCTGCTCCAAAACCTGGCCGAAATGCTGGAAGTGGTGTTCACCACCCACACCAAGGACCTGCGCGCGGTCGAACAAGCCCGCCGCGAGGCCATGGGCGAGAACGGCGGCCTTCCTCTCCCGCCCGCCGAGACGCAGAAAAGAGCCAGGCTCCTGGCTGGCGAGCGCCACGAGCGTCGCAGGGCTCAGCACGAGCGGGTATGGGCACTCCATCGCCAGGGCTGGCCGGGGGACAAGATCGGCCCTCCCCTCGGCATCAGCCGGGCCACCGTCTACCGGCATCTGCGCAGTGAAGCCTTTCCCGAGCGCCGGACGCGCCGTGATGCGGGCCGCAGTCGGCTCGATCCGTGGCGGCACATCGTGCTGGAGCATTGGAACAATGGTCGGCGCGATGGCCGCAAGCTGTTCAGCGAGTTGCGACGGCTCGGCTACCGCGGCAGCTACGCAACGCTGACGCGCTACCTGCGGCGCTTTCGGGCCCTACCGGGAGATAGGGCGATGGGCAGCGCGCCGGCCAAATCCCGACCGATGTTGGTCGCGGTAGCGCCGTGCCGGGAGCTGACACCGCGCACCGCAGCCTGGACGGTGCTGCGCCGGGAAGAAAGGCGGAGCGCAGAGGACCGAGAAGTGCTGGCCGACCTGCATCGACACGATCCCGAGCTGGACGAGGCAATCACACTCGCCGAGGCGTTCATTGGCCTGGTTCGCGACCGTGCTCCCGATCGTCTCGATCCCTGGCTGAACCAGGCAGTGCGCAGCACTCTGCGGCCGCTGCGCAGCTTCGCTAAGCACCTGTCGGCCGATTACGACGCAGTGCGCGCGGCGATGACGCTGGGCTGGAGCAGCGGCCCGGTCGAGGGGCAAATCAACCGCCTCAAGATGCTGAAGCGCACCATGTACGGGCGTGCCGGCCTTGACCTGCTCGGCCGCAGGTTCTTGCTCGCTGCATGATCATCGAAAATGGCCAAGAGCCCAAAGAGATTGATCACCTCGTCCGCATGCGGCCCGATGAGATGAGCACCGAGAATGCGGCCGCTGTCCTCCGCGACGATGGTCCTGAAGCCCGAGGCGGCTTCGGCCACACGCCGCGCCGTGTACCAACCTGCAGTATTTTCGTGCTTGACACGAACGCGCAGACCTTTCTCGCGTGCCTCCGTCTCGAGCAGGCCGACCCGGGCGGTCGGCAGGATCGTGAAGGCGACGCTCGGTACGCCGAAATAGTTCGGCCTCTGCCGGTTGCCTTCGAGCATGTTCGCCGCGACCACCCTGCCGTCGTGGCTCGCCACCGGCGTCAAGGGCGGTCCGCTCCCGGCCGCGTCGCCCGCCGCATAGACGGCCGGGTTCGAGGTGCTCTGCAAGAATTCGTTGAGCCTCGGCCGGCGCTTGTCGCGCTCGACGCCGGCGGCCGCGAGATCGAGCGCGTCGAGATCCGGAACGCGGCCGGCGGCATGGACGACGAGGTCGGCCGCGACGCTTTCACGCTTCTTGCCCGCAACGGTGCGAACCGTGAAGCCGCCCTCGCTCTTCTCGATCGCTTCGACCCGCGTGCCGGTGCGCAGATCAATGCCGATCGCGCGCGATTTCGCCATCAACAGGCCGACGAGATCGGGTCAAACGGTGCCAGCATGCGGTCCAGAACTTCGAGCACGGTCACCCTCGCCCCGGCGCGCGCTGCGATGTGCGAGAACTCGGCGGCGATATAGCCGCCGCCGACCAGGACGATCCGCTTTGGGAGGGCGTCGAGCTCGAGAAAATCGGTGCTCGTCGCCAAATGCTCCTCGCCGGGGATGCCGAGGCGCATCGGCACCGCACCGGCGGCGATCAGGACGAAGCGGCCTTCAAGCGCTTCGCCCGCGACCTCGACTGTGCGCGGCCCGGTGAACCGGGCACGGCCGTGATAGGCGTCGATGCCGCGCTCGGCGAAGCTCTTTTCCTTCATCGCCGGAACCGGCTCGGTAAAGCCGCGCTTGAAAGCGATCAGCTCGCGCCAGTCGATCGCCGGTTCGCCGCCCCCGATGCCTTTGCCGCGCATGCGCCTGTTGTGGTCGACCGCCTCGGCTGCGCCGACCAGCACCTTCTTCGGATCGCAGCCGCGCAAGGCGCAGGTGCCGCCAAACGGCAGATGGTCGATCACCGCGACGCGCCATCCGGCCGAGCGGCAGCGCCCGGCGGCCACCGAGGCCGCCGTCCCCGTTCCGATCACCACGAGATCATAGCTCTTCGCCATGTTTCACACCTCCATCCTGCCGCCACAAACAGATGCGGGCGTGAAAGAAAGCTCGAGTGGAGCGCCCGCAGGCCGGCGAAGAGGCGCGCCACGCGCAATGGCGACCGGGACGGCGCGCACCCTGCCGCAGCGGCAAAGGCTTCCATCTGCCCCGCCTCGACGGCGGCCCGTGTCAGCGTGAGCGCGAGATCGCCAAAGCCGCAGGTTTGCGCTGCGCCACCCCGCCTATCCAGCGCAGCAAGACAGCCTGGCGACATCCTTGACAAAACTCTGGGCGGCGAGCTTCAGCCCCTCGACCGTGGTCAGATAGGGGAAGATCGTCTCGGCCAGATCCCGGACCGTCAGCCCGCCTTTGATGGCGAGCGCCGCGGTCTGGATGCTGTCGGCCCCTCCCGGCGCCAGGATGTGCGCGCCGAGGAGCCTGCCGCTCGCCGCATCGACCACCAGCTTGATCAGACCGCGCGTGTCGCGCGCGGCGAGGGCGCGGGGAACCCGGTCGAGCGGCAGGAGCGCGGTCTTCACCGCAAGCCCCTGGCAGTGGGCTTCGGCCTCAGTCAGACCGACGCTCGCCACCTGCGGATCGGTGAACACCACGGAGGGCATGGCGGCGGCATCGTAACGCCGGCCGTCGCCGTCGAGGGCGTTCTCGGCGGCGAGCCTCGCGCCATAGGCCGCCATGTAAACGAACGCATCGCGCCCCGTGACGTCGCCGGCCGCGTAGACGCCGGGCTTTGTCGTGCGCATCCGATCATCCACCATGATGCCGCCGTTCGGCAGCAACGCGACCCCGGCCTCCGCGAGGCCCATGCCACCCGTGTTGGGCCGACGCCCTGTCGCCACGAGGACCTGCGTCGCCGTGATGGTCTCGACGGCGCCCTCGGCCAGAACGGAAAGCACGACGCCCCTCGGCCCCTGCCGGATGTCGCGATACGAGACCCCGCCGCGAAGGACGATGCCTTCATCCCGGAAGCAGCCGCTCAGCGCCTGGCTGATCTCCGGCTCCGCCTCGGGCAAAAGGCGGCTGCGAAAGGCGATCGTGACCGCAACGCCTGCCCGCGCGAACATCTGGCCGAGTTCGCAGCCGATGTAGCCGCCGCCGATGATGAGCAGCGATTCCGGCAGCCGTTCCAGTGCGAGCGCCGTCGTGCTGGTCAGATACGGCACGCGCTCGATGCCGGGTATCGGCGGCGGCGACGGCGAAGCGCCGGTTGCAATGATGACCTTGCCGGCCTCCACCAATGTGCCGTTCACGGCCACACCGCCGTCCGTCAGGCGCGCTTCGCCTTCCAGATAGGCAACCGTGTTGTAGCTCGGCAGCAGGTCGGCATACTTCG
The DNA here is from genome assembly GCA_035252905.1 of Allostellaceae bacterium. GTDB lineage: Bacteria > Pseudomonadota > Alphaproteobacteria > ATCC43930 > CGMCC-115725 > AP-15. The sequence continues at coordinate 12,368 of DATFCQ010000074.1, forward strand.
CCCGGCGCAGCGACAAAACCAGTTCGTCCTTCTGGCGCACCACCACCCGCCAATCCTCGATCCGGCCCTCAGCCCGAACGCCTGCGAAACGTGCGGCGGCATTTGCCTGATGGAGCGTCTCCGCGGCGCGGATCAGGGTTTTCGACGGGATGCAGCCGGTATTGACGCAGGTGCCGCCGATCGTGCCGTGCCCGATCAGCGCGACCCGCGCGCCGAGCTCGGCCGCGGTGATGGCCGCAGAAAACCCGGCCGATCCCGCCCCGATGATCGCAAGGTCGTACCGGCCGCCATCTTCGCCGGCGCCGGGAGCGCAGCACGCGTCCATGATCTCGGTCACCCGACCGTCCCGATCCAATCGGTCCGAAGATGCCGGCCGGGTTGCCGCGACCGCCGCTGCCGAAAGACCCAACAGCCGGCGAACAGCACGAGCAGCACCAGGGCCGGGACGAGCGCGTAGCCCGCAAAACCGAGCAGGGCGGCGAACCCCGCCACGCCGAGGAGCACCGCCAGCAGCGGCGCGAAGCAGCACAACACCGCGACCGCCAGGGCCGCTGCGCCGCTCAGGACGAGCTTGTTGTCTGCCGTCATTGCCCCCTGCGGCGCTCTATTTGGCTGCGGCCGGATCGGTGACCGGAGCCGACGGGTAGCCCGCCTGCGTCGTGGCCCGCGTCAGCGCGGCGAGGGTCGTCTTCTGCGGGTCATAAGTGACCGTGGCGGTCTTGTTGGCGAACGAAACCGCCACCTTCCCGACACCCGGGACCTTGGCCAGCGCGTTCTTCACGATGTAGGGGCAGGCCGAGCAATACATGTTCTTGACGGCGAGCGTGGCGGTCCGTGCAGCGGCCATCGCCGTGCCGCCAGCCAGCAGCGCGGCGCCGATTGCGAGTGCGGCGAGGAGATGTTTCATCGGGAGATCCTCCAAATCTTTGGCTCGGGCTCACGCCCCGAGCAGCAACGGGGCCAAATACCTGAATGCCAGGGCCGCCAGCACCAGTGCGGTCGCCGCCCACAGCACCGCCTTGACCATCCGGCTCGGCAGCGGCCGCGCACAGCTCCCGTCGGCGGCGCACGCCGCCTTTGGCTGGCGATAGACGAGATAATAGCCGGCGCCGAGGAACGCGGCCGTCGCGGCGAAGAAGACCGGCTGGTAGGGTTCGAGCGCCGTCAGATTGCCGATCCAGGCCCCGCTAATGCCAAACGTGAACAGCACGAGCGGCAGGATGCAGCAGGACATCGAGGCGAGCGCGCCGAGAATGCCGCCGGCTGCGGCCAAGCCCGCCTTGCCGGTCCCCGGCGCCACCTCGCCGTGGCTCACGGCTGTCGGCGGGGTGGTCTCGGGAGTGAATGCATCCACGGGATGATCTTCCCTGTTGCCCAACATCGGCGGATAAGCTAGTGCCTGTAGCAAGTACAGGTTCAAGGGGAATTTTGCGGTTCCGTCTCGATCCTCGTTGACCCGCGGCATGCTCGCCGCGCGGACCGGCTGCAATATCGAGACGATCCGCTATTACGAGCGCGTCGGGCTGTTGCCGCCGCCGCCGCGCAGCGCCGGCGGGCACCGCCTCTACGGGCCGGATCTGGTGAGGCGCCTCGGTTTCATCCGGCGCGGCCGCGAACTCGGTTTCACGATCGAGGAGATTCGCGATCTGCTCCGCCTGGTTGACGGCGGCACTTATACCTGCGGCGAGGTCGAGACCCTGGCGCGCGATCATATGCGCGAAATCCGCCGCAAGATCGCCGACCTGAAACGGCTCCGGCGCGTCTTCGAGACGATGGCGGCCGAGTGCAGCGGCGGCGCCGTCCCCAAGTGCCCGGTTATCGATGCGCTCCTCGATCCCGACGGCCTGTCGCGGGTGAAGGCCGCCGCCGGTCATGCTCGCCGTGCGCTGGATATTCCTCCGACGGCCGGACCTTGTGGAACCTGACCGGCAGCAGGACATCGCAGGTCCCCTTGACGAGGCCGCCGATGACCAGCGGCCAGTCGAAGCTCGGCAGCGTCAGAAGACAGCCGGAGATCGGCGAGCTCGCGACTCAGGCAAAGGTCTTCGGGACCGCCGTGAAGCTTGCCGCGGCCGGCCGCTCCTGCGGCGCGACGACCGCCGTGACGGGCTTCCGGCAGCATCCGTGCGGATTTACGATAGCGGCCCGGCCGCGGCGGTGAACTGTGCAAAGAGAGCATCAGCCGCTGCGCGTGCCGCCTCCGGCGCTCTGATCGTCAGCCATATTTCCTGGGGGCATGCGTCCATCTCGAAGGCCAGGAAGCGGCAACACGCCTGCTCCTTGCGCATCATGTCCTGTACGCGCTGGACGGCCTCGGGGGCGAACCGGAGGCGCAGCGTCAGATCATCACGTTCGCTGCCCCGGAGGGCATCGCGCACCTAGGCGGCAATCCAGGCGAGACGATCCTGCCGCGCCTCGCCTGATAACGTGCACGCGATCGGCTGCTGTTCGTCTGCTGCCATCATGCGTCATCTCCCGGCATGCCAGCGGTGAAAAGCCACGCAGGCCCAGATGGCCTCGATGATGCCGAACGGCCATGCGCCTTGCAGAAACCCATAAGCCGAGCCCAGGACGCAAGCCCCGGCGAAGGCCAGAATGAACCACCGACTGCATTTCTCCAGAGCATAGTCACCAGCATCGCGGTCACGGCCAACAAACCAAAGGCAGTGAGACGGTCCATGATCCCGACAGCGCTTCGTCCTGGTCACAAGGCCGACGGCATCGCTGGTTCGTCCCGGAGCCAATTGAGGAGGCAGGTCCTGTTCGGGGTGATGCGGGCGTGCTGCAGCAGCCAGATGTGGGCGAGATCCTCGTCCGCGATCTCGTTGCCGCCCGTGATCACCCGGGCGAAGCGGGGGCAAATTATGCGATTGTCCGGAAACGCCGCTCACTCGGCGGCGACGGCCGCCGCGGAGCCGCGCATCTCACCGACGGCCCGGCGGATGACGCGAATAGCCGAAGAGAGGCCGAGACAGGCGATAACCCCGGCGACCGCAATGTCCGGCCACGGCGTGCCGGAGATCCAGACCCCCGCACCAGCCGCGATGACCGCGACATTCACGAGGCAGTCGTTCCGGGTGCACAGCCAGACCGATAGCGTCTGGCTGTCGTCCCGGCAGTAGCGGTACAGCAGGGCGGCAACGGCGAGATTGGCCGCGAACGCGACAAACCCGATCGTGCTCATGACCTCGGCTTTCGGCACCGTCGCGAAGATCGCGTTGTCGATCGCGCCTCCGGCCACCCACACACCGAAGATGCCCATCGCGCCGCCCTTGAGAAGCGTCGCCGAAGCGCGCCAGCGGAGCGCCATATCGAAGACGGCGAGCGCCAGGGCGTAGTTTGCAGCGTCCCCGAGGAAGTCGAGCGCGTCGGCGCGCAGGCTCACGCTGGCAGAGAGCAGGCTCGCAACGATCTCGACGACGAACATCGCCAGATTGATGCCGAGCGCAATCCAGAGAATGCGCCGATAGCGGTCGTCTGGCCGTGATGCCGGGGCGGAACAACCATCATCGCAGCAGTTTGCACCCATGCCGGTCTCGACCTGACTTGATCTGCTCATGGCGGCTAAAATGAACCTTGCAATCGCTTTAAGGTCAAGGCCATGACCAAGAGGTCCGGGCCCACGATCGGCAAGCCTGCGAAACACCGGGATGCAATCCGGGACCATCCTCGGTTGCGAACGGATTGGCCTGCTGCCGACATCCGGACGCCGCTCGGGTGATTTAACGGCTATACGGCCGATCGAAATCGGCTTCGCCCTTCTGCTTCGCTGCTGATCCAGTGGGGCATCAAGCAGGGCATGTAACCGGCGGCTCAAACAGAAGCGGGCAATAACGGTCAGCCTGCACGCCGCCGTGCAGACCGCGCCCGCCCCGGAAGTGCGGTCACGCCTGTGCCCAGCCCTGATAGAGGAAGGCCATTACCCTTGGTCCTTTGATGTATCCGGTCTCGAGCGCGCCCACGCGGAACCCGGCGGCACGGACCAGATCGTCGATCTTGCGGTCGAGATGGCAGCCGCCGGCGATATGCCGCCACAGCGGCGTCAGGCGCTGCTGCCAGCGCGCCACGCCGGCTTCGGGAGCCAGGCCGTGCTCCACGAAGGCAAAACGCCCGCCCGGCATCAGCACGCGCCGCATCTCGCGCAGCGCCCGCAGCGGATCGGGGATCGTGCACAAGGTCCAGGTCGAGACGACGGTCGCGAACGCGCCGTCGCGGAACGGCAGCTCCTCGGCTGAGGCGCGCACCAGCAGCACCGGCAGCCGGGCCTCGCCGGCGCGCCTCTTGGCCATCTGCACCAGTTCGAGCGACGGCTCGACGGCATAGACACAGCTTGCCGACGCGCCATAGAGGGGCAGGTTGCGGCCGGATCCGGCGCCGATTTCGAGCACCGATCCGGCGGCCTCCGCCAGCGCTCGCCAGCGATAGGACGCAAGGATTTCCTGGCGCATCGCCAGCTCGATCAGATGGGGAAGGATCCGGGTCGCGTAGAAGCCCATGACGAACCGCCGTCGGCTTGGTCGAGTATAGCGCGCGACGGCGGTCGTGGCCGCGTCCCTGTGCCGCTACGGAATACCTGCGCACCCGGTTCTGACAGGGCATCAGTCCGAAACTCGGCGGCGAAGCCGGCACCCGATCGCGTGCACGACCATGGCGGCAACGCGGCCATTGCCGGCAACAGGAGAGGGTCGAGCCATCCGACACTTCCCGAAATGCCGAGTGCCGCGAGCAAGGCGACCAGGGCCGGCGTGATGCAGCCGAGCATCGACACGGCAAAGCCGATGATGCCGGTCGCCGGCAGACGGTCCGAGCCGTTGTGTTCGGGAAGGGGCGGCTTGCGGCCTCCCCCGGCCCTCAGACTTCGTGCAGATCGCCGCTTTTGACCAGCTTGACGAGCTCGTTCCATTCGGCGTGCGACAGGCGCGCGGTGTTCGCGTCCTCGCCGATCGTGACGCCTTGATCGGTAATCTCGACTTCGGGGCACTCCGTGCAAAGCGGGCACAGCGTGAACTTGACCGGTTCCATTCCTGGACCCTCCTTGATCTGACCACGCCGGCACCCTACGATCTGTAGCCGCTACAGAGGCAAGCCCTGTTTTGAGATCGCCGGCAGACATCGCGATCGGCGAGTTGTCCCGCCGCACGCAGTGCAACATCGAGACGATCCGCTATTACGAGCGGATCGGGTTGCTGCCGCAGCCGTACCGGCAAGGCGGCCGGTTTCGCCGCTATAGTGCCGAGGATGTCGCGCGGCTGAGGTTCATCCGCCGGGCGCGGCAACTCGGCTTTACCCTTGATGAAGTCCGCGCGTTGATGCGTCTGGCCGGTGCCGGAGGCGATCACGTGCGCGCCGAAGCGCGCAGCCTTACCGCCGCGCACGTGGCGGAGATCCGAGCGAAGATCACCGACTTGCAGGCGATGGAACGCGTTCTTTCGGAGGCTCTCTGCGCATGCGCAGCGGGACAGCAGCCGAGATGCCCGTTGATAGAAATTCTATCCCGCGATGCTGACCTGACGGTTTCAGGCTAGCGCACCATCGCGGTTCTTTGGCCGTTGACAAGCAACCGCCGATCGGTATCTAGGGGAACATGCGCGCGACCGCCTTCAGGCGTCTCCTCTTTGCGCTCAATGTAGCGGCGCTCATCCTTGCAGGGATGGTCGCCGGTGGCGGCGTGCCGACGGCCGCCGCAGCAGCCGGCATTTCCGGCATGTGCGCACATTGCCGAGCTGATCCTGCGACCGGTCATGTTCCGGCCAAGATGCCGCCCTGCGCCATCGCCGCGTGCAGCACAGCGATGATCGCGGCTCCGGCACCGGCACAGGCGGCGACGCTTTCCTGGTCGCGCGCCCAATACTTCGCCGGCCCGGCGCCAAGGCTGTCGGGTGAGGCGCCAAAGACCGACCCTCCGCCTCCGAGATCCCTCCTCGCCTTCTGACCCGGGGCTCGCGCGAGCCCCGCTGACGCTCGACCGCCGCTTCCGGGCGGCGCCGGCATGTCACGGATGCGCCGCCGAAGCGTGGCCGATCATCGGCCGCCGGCCGGCACGATGCCACTCGGACTGCCTGATCAGAGAAGGAGAGAAATCGGATGATCACGAGACGAACCCTGCTGCTCTCGGCACCGCTTTTCGTGCTCGCGCCGCGAGCATGGGCCAAAGACATCCCGGTCACGCTCTATCGCGATCCCGGCTGCGGGTGCTGCGAGAATTACGTCGCCTATCTGCGCCGGCATGGCTTCGAGGTTACGGTCAAGTCGGCCGCCCCGGACGAGATCTCCGCGATCAGCCGCAAGGCCGGCATCCCGCCGGACCTCCAGGGCTGCCATACCGCCTTCATCGGGGGCTATGCCGTCGACGGGCTCGTGCCGATCGCCGCGGTGCAGAAGCTCCTCAAAGACCGCCCGCCGCTCAAGGGCATCACCTTGCCCGGAATGCCGCCGGGCGCGCCCGGCATGACGGGGGCGAAAAAGGGAAAGCTGACGGTCTTCGCGATCCCCAAGGAGGGCAAGCCCTCCGTCTTCATGACCTTTTGAGAGCGGAGCAGAACCATGCAGCGCCGCTCGCTGGTCCGGGCCGTCTGGCTGGCCCTCGGGGCTGCCGCCGCCCGCCTCCTCGGCCCTCGATCTCCCGCAGCCTCAGCCGCGCCGCCCGGCGGCATGATGGGCGGCGGGATGGACGAGATGATGAAGATGATGATGCCCGACAATATGATGGGTCCGATGCGCACCGGCATGAAACTGTTCATGCGGCATAAGGAGATCCGCCGCAGCGTGACCGAATTGCCGAACGGCATCCATGCGGTCACCGAATCGGACGACCCGAAAACCGCGGCCCTGATCCAGGCGCATGTCGGCGAGATGTACCGGCGGCTCAATCAGAACCGCGCTTTTCCTTACCCGATGAGCCGCAGCGTGCCGGCCATGTTCGCCCACAGCACGCGCTATCGGCGCAAGCTCGCAGCGACGGCGAAGGGCATCGCGGTGACCGAGACGAGCGATGACCCCGCGATGGTCGCAGTCATCCGACAGCATGCGCGCGAGATCACCGGCTTCGTCCGCGAAGGCATGCCCGCGATGATGCGCGACATGATGCAGTGATCCGCCAGTCGCAAGGAGAACGCATGATGAGCCATACCTCAAAAATACTGACCATTCTGGCGATGATTGTTGCCGGGCTGTCCGCAACAGGGGCAGGGGCGAAAAGCGCCGATGCCGGCAATCTCAAGGCCCGCTTTGCCTATTTGAGCACGCACGGCAATTCCACGTGTTCGCAAGAGTTCATGGCGTCGATCGCGTCGATGCCGGCGGGCGCGCAGCTGCAGGGCTCGTGCTGCTCCCCGATGGTGTTGCAGCGCTATGTCCAGCAGGTCCGGGACCTGAAGAAATACGCGAACATCCCGGAAATACCGCCCGATCCCTATGACATCGAGGCGAGTCTCGCGCGGCGGATGATGGCCGCCTACGACGCGAAGCTCACCCCGGCGCAGCAGGCGGCCTACGCCTATGCGATGCGGCATTCCGAGGAGAAAGGACCGTGCTGCTGCAAGTGCTGGCGCTGGCATGCCTATGGCGGGCTGGCAAAGCTCCTGATCCGCAGCCGCGGCTTCACCGGCCCGCAGGTCACCGAGGTGTGGAACCTGTCGGACGGCTGCGGCGGCAACGGATGAACCCGGGTTGCTGAAAATCGGAGAGGGCCTGCGGTCGGAGAAGGAGGATCGATGCAGATCGAAGCTGCCAAGCGGCCGCGGCGCCTTTACCCGGTGTTTCTGTGCCGGCTGTCCTCTTCGTCGGGCTGCTGATGACCTTTATCCGCAGCCTCGATCGCGATCCCCGCATGGTGCCTTCGCCGTGATGAGCGGCATGATGGGCAGCATGATGAGCGGCTGGGGATGGGCCATGATGGCGGGGGGCGCCATCATATTGCTGTTGCTCGTCGCGCTTCTCGTCCTCGCGATTATCGCCTTGGCGAAATATATTTTCTTCGGACGGCAGCGCGATTGAGCTGTCGAAGTAGGGCTTCCGGCAGCATCGGTGCGATTTGCGGTCGGCGATCATGGTGGGAGCACAGGGTGACCTGCGCTTCCATGGTGATCGCTTTGCTCTGAGGCATCCGACGATACCGAGCGCGCGGCCTCACGTGATCGAGCAGGCCCGCTGATACCAACCGCGCGTGCGCAATACGATGCGCACGACCGACAGCATGACCGGCACCTCGACCAGAACCCCGACGACGGTCGCCAACGCCGCTCCCGACTGGAACCCGAACAGCGCGATCGCCGCGGCGACGGCCAGCTCGAAAAAGTTCGAGGCGCCGATCAGGGCCGACGGGCAGGCGATGTTGTGCGGCACGCCGAGCGCGCGGTTCAGAGCATAGGCGATGCCGGCGTTGAGATAGACCTGGATGACGATCGGCACCGCGAGCAGCGCGATAACGATCGGCTGGCGCACGATTTCTTTCCCCTGGAAGCCGAACAGCAGCACGAGCGTTGCCAGCAACGCGATCAGCGAGACCGGCTGCAGCGAGCGCAACGTGCGCGCCAGGGCCGCCGCGCCGCCGCGCGCCAGCAGCGAGCGGCGCCAAGCCTGGGCGGCGATGACCGGCACGAGGATGTAGAGCACGACCGAGAGGAACAGCGTCTGCCACGGCACCGTGATCGCGGAAAGACCCAGCAACAGGCCGACGATCGGTGCGAAGGCGAAAACCATGATCGTGTCGTTGAGCGCGACCTGGCTCAGGGTGAAATTCGGGTCGCCATCCGACAGGTTCGACCAGACGAAGACCATAGCCGTGCACGGCGCCGCCGCCAGCAGGATCAGGCCGGCGATATAGCTGTCGATCTGCCCGGCCGGCAGCAGCGGGCGGAATAGCCAGCCGACAAAGAGCCAGCCGAGCAGCGCCATGCTGAACGGCTTGACCAGCCAGTTGATACCAACTGTGACGGCGATGCCGCGCCAGGCCTCGGCGACCCGATGGAGCGCGCCGAAATCGACTTTGACCAGCATCGGCACGATCATCAGCCAGATCAGGACCGCGACCGGGATGTTGACCTCGGCCACCGTCATGCCGCCGAGAGCATGAAAGGGCGCCGGGACGAGCCGCCCGAGCACGATGCCGGCCAGGATGCACAGCGCGACCCACAGCGTCAGATAGCGCTCAAAGGTGCCGAGTGCCGGCGCCGCGCGGCGCCGGCTGGTTTCGCTGACCGATGTCATGACTATTCCAGCTTTGGGGCCGCGCCGCGGCGGCCGATATCAACGACATTCCGTTTGATCGCCAAGCGATCGAGCTTGTCGATCGGCAGCGAGGTGAAAAGTCTGATGCGGTTTTCGAGAATGCGGAACGCGTGTCGGAAGGCGTTGCGGCGCTCGACCTCCGTCCCCTCGATCGCCGCCGGGTCGGGCATGCTCCAATGTGCCGTCACGGGATTGCCCGGCCACATCGGACAGACTTCGCCGGCGGCCTGGTCGCAGACCGTGAACACGAAATCCATGACCGGCGCGCCGGGGCGGGCGAACTCGTCCCAGCTCTTGCTGCGCAGGCCGTCCGTGCGCAGTCCGAGATTTGCCAGGATCTCGATCGCAAGCGGATGGACGCGGCCCCTGGGAAAGCTGCCGGCGCTGTAGCCCCTGAACCGTCCGCGCCCCCAATGCTCGACGAGCACCTCGGCCAGAATGCTCCGGGCCGAGTTGCCGGTGCACAGAAACAGGAGGTTATAGATCCGCCCGTCGGTCATCTCACCCGCCAGGGCTCAGGGTTTGCGGGCTTCGACGTTCGCCGAGACGATGTGGTTCTCGATATTCCGGTCCCGTGCCCAGGTCGCGATCAGCTCGCGGCTCTCGGGTTTGGGCGTGACGCGAACATCGACGAACCCGGCACCCGTCAGCCAGCTCTCGATGCGCTCCGCCGGCGCCGCGCCGGCGACGCAGCCGCACAGCAGCGTCGGATCGGCTTGCAATTCGGCCGGCAGCGGGGCGGTATTGACGATGTCGGACACGGCGAGCCGCCCGCCGGGCTTCAGCACGCGGAAGGCCTCGCGAAAGACCTGTTCCTTGTCGGGGACGAGATTGACCACGCAATTCGAAATCACGACGTCGGCGGTGTTGTCGGCGATCGGCAGATGTTCGAGTTCGCCCAGGCGAAATTCGACATTGCCGGCGCCGATGCGGGCGGCGTTATCGCGCGCCTTTTTCAGCATCTCATGGGTCATGTCGACGCCGATGACATGGCCGGTCTCGCCGACCTGCCGGGCCGCGAGAAAGCAGTCGAAACCGGCGCCGCTGCCGAGATCGACGACGGTCTCGCCCGGTCTCATCGCGGCAATTGCTTGCGGGTTTCCGCAGCCGAGCCCGAGATTGGCGCCTTCGGGAACCGAGGCCAGTTCCGCCTCGGAATAGCCCATCCGCCGGGCCTTGTCGGCCACAGCGTCGGCGACATCCGCACCGCAGCAGGACGCGGCCGCCGGCGCGCAGCAGCTTGCTTCGATCGCCGCCGCGATACCGCCATAGCGGGCGCGCACCATTTCCTTGATCTGAGCGTCATCCATCAGCCTGTCTCCTCATGCGGCCGGGGTCTCTGCCGCGGCATCCGAGCATCCGGCCGCCGGGTCGCACACCGGCGCGCAGACGGCATCGCGCCCGCAGCAATTTTCGGTCAGGTAGGCGAGCAGAGCATTCATCGTGCCGTACTCGGCCGAATAGATAAGCTGCCGGCTCGCGCGGCGCTGGGTGATCAGCCCGGCATGGACGAGCTGCGCCAGGTGGAAGGAGAGCGAGGAGGGCTGGACGCCCAGGCGCTCGGCGATCGTGCCGGCCGGCAATCCCTCAGGCCCGCAGGTGACCAGAAGCCGGAACAGCGCGAGCCGGGTTTCCTGAGCGAGAGCGCCGAGCGCTGCGATCGCACGTTTCTCATCCATGAGTACTTCCATGATTCAACGAGCATCAAACTATATACCGTGCCTCACCCCGTCAAGGGACATTTTGAAAATTGTGGAAACGCCGTATCGTACGGGTGGAAACAGAAGCCGGAGCATGGATGTCGATGTGACGATCCGATATTCCGACGAGCGTTTATGCGAGGCCGTCGTTTGCCGGCCGAATGACGGGACGCCGCTCCATCGGATCGCTACCCGCCGCGCACACCTTGGCGAGAGCATTACCGAAGCGATCGCGCGTCGGACTCAGAAGGCCGGCCAAGCGGTAACCAGCGGCCGCAAGCCCGTCGGAACCTTGTCGAGAGGGATCGCGTCGGCCGGGCCGAGCGGCACGAAGCCACTCTGTCGCATAATCTTCTGGCCCGTTGGTCCGAGCAATAGAGCAACGTATTTCTGCGCCCACTCCGCTTGCGGCGCGTTCTTCGGGATCGTCACCGCATAGACGATCGGCGCCCCGTGGACATTGCCGTTCGCGGTTTGCGCGGCCGCGCTCGCGTAGAGCCTGGCCAGTTTCGGATCGCTCATATCGACCGCGGCCGGCAGCGCCAGGTAGTTCAGGTGATGCTGGATCGCGTCGGAGCGGTAGATCGCCAGATAATCGATCTCGCCGAGCTGCAAGGCTGGAATCAGATCCGTCTCAGTGTCGCGCATGTTCCGTGGCGGCGAGTTGGCGAGGATCTTCGCGGCGATTCCGGGTGCGTGATAATAGCGCTCGGCCAGTTGCAGCATGAGGAGGGTGCGATAGCCGGAGGGGTCGGTGTCCGGGTTGGAGCGGCCGATCTCGACCCCCGGACGTGCCAGCACCTCGTACCAGTTTCGTGGCGTGATCTGGTGCGCAGACCTGCTGCTGTCCGTATAGGTGACGGTGATCGCATTGCGAGCGAACCCGGCATACCAGTCGGCATAACGCTCCTTGCCGCCCGCGCCGAACAGGTACTTTGGGATGACGCGGAAATCGGCCGTGGCGAAGATATCGGTGCGCTGGTGCAGATCGGCGATCCGCCGCGCCAGCGCGACGCTGCCGGCGAAGATCGGACGGACCGCGACATTTGGATACTTCTGCTGAAACGCCGTATCGAGGGCGCGGAACGGGCCGGCGAGGGTGCCGGCAGCAAAGATCGTCAGCACCGCCGGCGCTTGCGCCAGGGCCGGGGCGCCGATCCCGAGAACAGCAAGCAGAACCCCTGCGGCGAAGGCAATCGCTCTTCCTTTGTGGGACACCAGCCTTCCTTTCCCTATTTGCTCCCGGCCCGATGTGCGGCGCATCCCCTCAGCTGTGTCGCCAGAACGCTTTGAAAGCCGCGGCAACGAGAACGACGCCCAGGAGGAGCTTAAGGGCTTCGGCCGAGGTAGTGCCGGCGAAGGCGCCACCGGCCGCCGCGCCAATAAAACTTTCGGTTCCCATCGGCAGCCCGACGCGCAGCAATGTGGAACGGCTCGGCAGCAATCCCATCCGGCCTAGCGGAACAGCCCCATGCACACAGTCGGGATCGAGATGAACAGCACCGCGCTTCCAGCCGTGTGGATATCGGCACCGAAAACAAAGATCAGCGTCGGAATGATCAGCTCGCCGCCGGCGACGCCGAGAAAGGTGCTGGCCGTGCCGATGCACAGGCCAATGGGGACACCGGCAGCCATTTGCCAGCCGGGATCGGCGGGCACGAGCGCGGGCGCGGGCAGGCTCGCCGGCAAGAACTGCTCGCTGATCAACAGCAGCCCGATGGCCATGAGCAGGACGGCGATCGCACGTTCAAGCCGATGATCGGTAACGCGCGACAGCAGCCGGGCGGCGAACCATGCGGCTGTGACGCCGCCGGCCCCGAGCCCGATCACAGCCGGGGCGAACGCGCCGACGCCGACAAGCGAGCCGGTATGCCAGCGCACGACCAGCGCCGTCGCCAGCGTTACGAGGCTGAGGATTTGGTTCATCGGCACGGCCGCGCGCGCCGTGAAGCCGATCAGGCCGACCAGAACCGGCAAGCGGAATTCGCCGCCGCCGAGGCCGATCAAGCCGCCGATGCCGCCGATCAGCAGCGCGCACCCGAGGGCAAGTGCGGTTGTGCGCCAGCCCGCGAGAGCAGGTGCGGCAACAGGAACGGCGGGGTTCGGCATCCGACATCCGGGCGCTATGGCAAAATGGCTATAGCGCATGTCGACACGGAGACGCGAGCGGTTCCGCCGCCGATCTTTCAGATTTTCGGGCCGGCGTCCGGCCGCGCCCGCTGCGCGAGGGCCGCTATGTCATCGGCGGCCGTGGCGGCGGCCCGGTCATGAATGCGGCGATAGCGTTCGAGCACTTCGGTGCCGAATGGCGTCAGGGCTGCGCCGCCCCCGCCTGCACCGCCCGGCGCGGCCGTCACGACGAGTTCGGTAAAGGCGCGGTTCATGCTGTCGAGCAGGAGCCAGGCCCGCTTGTAGGACATCCCCATCTCGCGCGCCGCGGCCGAGATCGAGCCGGTATCACGGATGCTTTCGAGCAACTTCGCCTTGCCGGGGCCGATGCGAGCGCCGGACTCGAAAACGATGCTGACCCTCAGCCGCGCCATGCCGGCACTGTGCCATACCTTAAAGCAAGGCGGCCGATTTTTCAGAACGCCCCTTACTATGAGAAAGGGGCGTGACCCCTAGCCGGGCGGCAACAGCGCTTCCGCCTCCGCCCAGAGCCGCTGCACAAGGGCGCCTGCCGGCTCCACACGGACGAGGGAGGCCGCCTGTCCGGCCCAGGCCTGCATCCGGTGAATATCGCGGGCCCGTCCGCCGGCTTCGCGCATCGCCGCCGTGAGGCTCCGCTGTACCGGATAGGGCGCCGGGGGTGGGGCATCAGGTGCAGAGGCGGCCTTGACATAATCGGTTGCAATCGCCCGCCCGAGGCGGCCGGAGAAGGCGCGGGTGAGCATCGTCCCTTCCGGCGCCAGCTCGGTCAGCGCATCGGCCCAGGCCGGGTTCGTCTTTGCCTCGGGACAGCGCAGGAAAGCGGTGCCGATCTGCACCGCGCTGGCACCCAACGTCAGCGCCGCGGCGATGCCCCGGGCATCCCCGATGCCCCCGGTTGCGATGATCGGGACACTGAGCCGGTCGGCAAGGTAAGGCACGAGGGCGAAGAGCCCGACCATTTGGCGTTCGGCCATGGCCGCATCGAAGGCACCACGATGCCCGCCGGCCTCGAACCCCTGCGCCACAATTGCATCGGCTCCTGCAGCCTCGGCTGCCCGTGCCTCGGCGAGCGTCGTCGCGCAGGCGAACCAGGCGATCCCTCGCGCCTTCAGCGCCGCGACAAAGCTATCGGGGAACAGGCCCATGATTGACGAGACGACGCGCGGCGTCTCGGAGAGCAGCGCCTCGCATTGTGTCGCGAAATCAAGCGCAGCGGCGGCGCCTGCCTCGGGCGGGACGTCCGGCCCCCACTGGCCGAGAAACTCGCGTACCCGCCGCTCATGCTCCGCATCATGGACTGGCGGCGGGTCGGGAATCCACAGATTGGCTTGAAAGCTGCCGTTGCTCCCCTCGCGGAACTCCTTGGCCCAGGCGGCGATACCGGCAGGATCGGTCATCAGCGCGCCGAAGCCGCCCATGCCGCCGGCATTCGCGACCGCCGCCGCGAGGCTCGCGGGGCAGGCCCCTGCCATCGGCGCCTGCAGGATCGGCACGCGCAAGTCGAAGCGTCGACAAAACGCATCAGCGCGCGCCCTGGCGCTGGAACCGGGAGAAAGAAAGGTGGATTGCGGCATTGTCGGCCTCGACCAAATTCGGCGGGAGTCAGTCCAAATTCACCCTGCGGCTCGGCAGCCATCGATAGCGGTGCGAACAGTACGACGGGGTCTGCGGTTTTCCAGAACGCGCGTTCCGCGCTCCCGTGTTTCCCCCATCGCCCCTTTATTCGAGTTCCCTGGTCGGTATCCGGTAGATACGAGCTCCCAGCAGGATCTCGCAATGCTCGCCATCGCCTACGTCGCGCTGGTACTGGCCGGCGCGACCCTTCCAGCGTACATTGCCTCCCGGCCGCCAAACGGTTGCGATCCGGGCCGCGATCGGGCCGCGCCGGCGCGTCTTGCGCTGGCTTGCCTTGCGCGGCTCACCGCCGGGTAATCGCTGTCTACCGGACATTGTGCCCTTCCCTCACGCGGTGCGGATGCCGCCAAGGCGACGCGCGGCCTCGGCCAGTGGCAGGTATAAACTCATCGGCCGGCTGGCGAAGCGCTGGAACCCGTGATGCAGGTAGAAGCGCACGGCGGCTTCATCCTTGGCATCGACAATCATCGCGAAGATCGCCGGTTCCGCGCGCAGCGCCCGCGCCACTGCGTCGACCAGCAGCGCGCCGCCGAGCCCCTGCCCCCGAAAAGCTTGATCGACGGCCAGGCGGCCGACGAGGCAGGCCGGGAAGGCGGTGTAGCGCGGCAGGCGCCGAGCATGGTCAGGCGCCAGCCCCGGCAGCGGCAGGCTGGTCGCCGCCAGCGTGTAATAGCCGGCCAGCTTGCCGGCCGTATCGACCGCGACAAAGCAATTGCTGATCCGGCGGCGGATGTCCTGTGTCGCCAGCTCGCGGATGTAGCGGTCGAGCACGGCGACACCGCACGAAAAGTTGGCGCGGTCATGCGAGGGACCGAGCGGTGCGAACGTGAAGTGCTCAGTCAATCGAGGCCGCAACCAGCTTGCGATAGCGTTCGATCGCCCGTTCCATCGCCGGCGCCAGCGGCGGCGGGTTGAGGATCGCCTCCGCGAAGGCCCGCTGATCCTCGACCGACAGGCGGATGATCTGGGTTTCCTCGATCGTGCGGTGTGCCGCTTCCTCGGCGGCCGCGACGACGAAATCGCTGACGCTGCGCCCCTGAATCTCGGCGGCGCGTTTGACGATGGCGAGCGCGTCGGGCGCGATGCGCGCCTCAATGCGAGCGGTGCGGCTGGGTTCCTGCGGCATTATGCGATCCTCGTTGCCGCTCTATGTACGGGTTTCGACCGGACATTTCAAGAGCTATGAAGCTCAGGTCCTGCGGTCAACCTCCCCCGACAGGCGCTCGAAAACGTGCCGGTCTTCCTCTATCAAGTTCTTGATTCTGCTCAGAGCATCCTTGCCGACTGGGAGGTATTTGGAGATGTCCTAGGGCCTGTTAGATCTTGAGCCAATCGGCCGTAGCGGCCAGGCAGAGCACACCCAGGAAGGAGCGCGCGGTCTTTTCATAACGAGTAGCCACGGCGCGCCATTCTTTCAGGCGCGCCCACAGGTTCTCGACCATGTGA
>DATFCQ010000075.1:0-2116 GCA_035252905.1 Allostellaceae bacterium
GGCCTCGGCGGTCGGCCCCGAGCATGCCGGCGCGATCGTCGTTACCGGATCGCACGGCGGGTTGCTGGGCGGACGGCCGGAGACCGCGCTCAAATACAATGCGCTGGCGGCGCTGTTCAACGATGCCGGGATCGGAATCGACGAGGCCGGCGTGACCCGGCTGCCGGCGCTCGACAAGCGCGGCATCGCCGCCGCCACGGTCGCGGCGGCGAGCGCGCGCATCGGCGACGCGCGCTCGACCTATGGGGATGGTATCCTGTCCCGCGTCAATGGCCGCGCCGCCGCGCTCGGCCTCGCGCCGGACAGGAGCGCGCGCGACTTTGTCGCAATTGTCCGCCGCTCCGCCTCCGACCCCGTGTCGGAGCACGGGGCAAGCCGGGAGAAACCCCTATGAGCGAAGCCGACCGCCCCAGCAACCGCCCGTCCGGCCGCATGAACGGCGGTCGCGCGATGGCCGAGATGCTGCGTCTTGCCGAGGTCGGGCCGATGTTCGGCATGGGCGGCTTCCAGTTGTTGCCGTTCTACGATGCACTGGCCCAGCTCGGCCTGCGCCACTTTCTGATCAATGACGAGCGCTGCGGCGCCTTTGCCGCCGAAGCCTATGCCCGGGTCACCAACCGGCCGGGGGTGTGCGACGGCACGCTCGGGCCGGGCGCGACCAATCTGGTCACCGGATTGATCGAGGCCTTGAACGCCGGAACGCCGATCGTCGCCTTTGCCGGCGACACCAACCGCGCCCATTCCTGGAAGAACATGACCCAGGAATGCCGCCAGGCCGAAATCCTGCGGCCGGCAGTCAAGGAACTGATCCGGGTCGAGCAGACGCGCCGCGTTCCCGAACTGTTGCGCCGCGCCTTCGCGGTGGCGACCTCGGGCCGGCCGGGGCCGGTTATGCTCGACGTGCCTGAGGACGTCTGCCACGGCGAGCACGACTTCGCCGCCGAGGATTTTGCGATCGACCCGACGACGTCGCGCGCCCCCGCCCGGCGCATCCGGCCCGACCGCGCCGACATCGCCCGCGCCGCGGCAATGATCGCGCGCGCCCGGCGGCCGCTGATCCTGGTCGGCGGCGGCATCCATCTGTCGCAGGGATACGAAGCGCTGCTCGCGCTCGCCGAAGCACAGTCGATCCCGGTCGCGCACACGATGAGCGGCAAGGGCGGCATCCCCTGCACGCATCCGCTCTCGGCCGGATTGTTCGGCCGCTATTCGCGGATCGCCAACGAACTGATCGAGGCCTCGGACTGTCTTCTCGTCGTCGGCTGCAAGCTTGGCGAGATCGCCACTAGGCGCTATGCCTTGCCGTCGCACGCAATCCCGCTGATCCATCTCGAGATCGTCGCCGAGGAGATCGGCCGCTGTCTGCCGGCTGAGGTGGCGCTGTGGGGGGACGCGCGGGCCGGGCTCGAAGACCTCGCCGAAGCGCTCTCCGGGGACGGACGACAGGCCCGCGACGCGCGCGCCGACTATGTCGCCGAGATCCCGCAGCGCATGAGCGCCTGGCGGGACGAAGCCGCGCCCCGGCTCGACTCGCAGGAGCGGCCGATCCACATGGCGCGGCTGTGCCGCGAATTGAACCGCGCCCTGCCGGCCGACAGCATCCTCGTCGCCGATGGCGGGTTTGCCGGGCATTGGACCGGCCTCCTCTACGACACGAAGAGCGCCGGGCGGCATTTCATCCCCGACCGCGGTCTGGCCTCGATCGGCTATGGACTGCCCGGCGGCATCGGAGCGGCGCTCGCGGCGCCCACAACTCCGGTCGTCGCGATCACCGGCGACGGCGGCTTCAACATGACGCTGGGCGAACTCGAAACCGCGCGCCGGGCCGGGGTCGGGCTGACCATCATCGTCGTCAACAACGCCGCCTCGGGTTACGTCAAGGCCTTGCAGCACGCGGTGTTCCGCGGCCGCTACCAATCCAGCGACCTGGTCGAGATGGATTATGCGGCGATCGCCCGGGCGATGGGGTGCAACGGCATCCGCATCGACGACCCCGACCGCCTCGCCGCCGCATTGGCCGCCGGCTTGGCCGAGCGCACCCGCCCGACCGTACTCGATGTGATCGTGACCCGCGACCCCGCGCGCATGCTCCCCGCCGTCGACAACCGCACGGTCG
>DATFCQ010000076.1:0-4176 GCA_035252905.1 Allostellaceae bacterium
AATCCCGTCCAGTTTGAAAACCGTCGTTTTCTGTTCAGGATCGAGGTTGCAAAAAAACGCTTTACCGCCCCTTCGACAGGCTCAGGAGGAACGCCAAGGGCGCGCGAAGGACACGATGGCACATCGGACAACCGACAGTTCGAATCTTTGCGTCCTTTGCGGAGTCTTTGCGCCCTTTGCGGTAAAATGTTCCATTGCCCGGTCCCGAAAACTGTATCTCTCAAATTGGACAGGGTTTAAACAAGGAGCAGATGCACGACCTTTGGGAAAGCCAAAAGCAATGGGTTCTATCCTATGCGACGGCCTGTGGCGTGCCACCGGATCAACCGCCACCGATCCCAGTTCCAGCCTCGGTCAAGGAGTGCTTCAAGCGCGCCGGGGAGGCGCGTGTCACTTATATCCGGAGCTACGGACAACGCGCCGGGGGCATCCCGGCGACCTCATCCTTGCAAGAGCCTTCAAGCCAGATCGGGCCGAGCTTCGATTGCAGTAAGGCGGTGCGTCCCCTCACCCTTCTCATTTGTGCCGATCCCGGCCTGTCCCGCCTCGATCTACGTTTCAATCAGGCATATTGGGCGCTGTATCAACAGGTAGGGACGGACGGGCAGTCGGAATTGAAACGGGACGATAACGAGTTCATAGCTCGGGTTCCGGAGCAATGTGGCTTGCCCCAGTCGGGCGGGCTCACTGCGGAGGTTTGGCAGGCGCGGGATTGCGTCGAAATTGCTTATGATCGGAAACGGCAAGCCTGGCTCGCGCGGTTGACGGGAGCGGCCTATCAGGAAGCCGTCCGGCCTCTGGAGCTTGCCATTGCGTTACAGCGGGATCTCCAAAGGCTTGGCTTCGCCCCAGCCAGCCTTGTTGGTGGCGTCTATAGCCCCGCCATGCGTGCTGGGATCGAAACTTGGCAAAGCGCGCGCGGGCTTCCAATGACAGGGCTTCTCGGCGACACGGACGCACGTGCCCTGGAACAAGAGGCCAGTTCAGCCTCGGTGCCCAACCTCGGCTCGGCGCGAGAGCAAGAAGAGGAGGAACCGAACGAAGCGGTGGCGATGCAGCGTGCCGGGGAGACCTATGCGGTCCCGGTCCGCATCAACGGAGCGATAACGCTTCGGTTCATAGTGGACAGCGGGGCTGCAGACGTGCTGATCCCGGCTGACGTGGTTCTCACACTGGCGCGAGCCGGCACGATCGCTCCGGGCGATTTCATCGGGGATCAAACCTACACACTGGGGGACGGATCTACAGTCAAGAGCGCTCGCTTCGTTCTGCGCGAATTGCAAGTCGGGGATCAGGTTATCCGGAACGTGATCGCCGGCCTCGGGTCAGTGAACAGCGTTCCGCTTCTCGGCCAAAGTTTCCTGTCGCGCTTCACCTCATGGACGCTGGACAACGAGCGGCACGCGCTTGTACTGGGTCAGCAGCGGCAAGTTTCAAATGAGAACTGATCGCCGGATGGCAGCCCATGGCGGATGAGGCAGATTGGATGGTACGGCCACGGAATGCAGCCATGGGAGCAATACTCGGACTTCCTATCAGAGGTTTGGCCGAGCGCGCGTGTGCACCTATAGGGCCTGGGAATCGACCGCCGGCAGACCGGCCTGCGCCGAACTTCGTCCGCCCTTCAAGGCTCATTTCCAGGCATCGGCACGGCCGCCAGCCATTCGCGCAATTTCGACCAGCGCCGCCGGCCGGAGGTGTTGCGCACCGCGATCGCCACGGCCTTGCGGCTGCCCACCAACACCACCAAGCGCTTGCCCCGGGTGATCCCGGTATAGAGCAGGTTGCGCTGCAGCATCAGGTAGTGCTGTGTCAACAGCGGGATCACCACCGCCGGATATTCCGATCCCTGCGCCTTGTGGATCGTCGCCGCATGGGCCGGCACCAGCGCGTCGAGATCGGTCGATACCGTGCGCTTCCAATCCCGTCATCAATAACCCCGCCGCCAATCGATGACATTGCGCAGCTTGCGGCCGTCAAGATAGGCGCGCAGATTGTCGCAGAAGATCGCAATGCCACCGTGCCGGCTTTCGTCGGTGTGACCGGAGATATGCGGCGTGATCAACACCTTCGGGTGCTGCCAGAACCGAGCCGGGGGAGGATGCTGGAATTCGCCCTTGTAGACATCGAGCACGACGCCGCGCAGGCGATCTTGCGCGAGCACCTCGGCAAGCGCGTCCTCGTCGATGATCTCGCCGCGCGCAACATTGACGAGTACGCTGTCGCACTTCATCGCGGCGAAGCGCCTCCGGTCGAACAGCCCGGTCGTCTCCGGTGTCCATTGACAGCAGATCACGACGAAGTCGCTCTCCGGCAGGAACCGGTCGATGGCGTCGGCACCGCCAATTTCGCTGAACCCCTCGGGCAGCGGCGCACCTGGATGCGGCGTTCGGCGGATGCCGAGGACCCGCATTCCAAGCGCGGCGCACAGCCGGCCGACCTCCTGTCCGATGCCGCCGGCACCGACCACGCAGGCGGTCTTGCCCTAGATCAGCAGGGGTCGATAGGCGCGATGATCGAACGAGCCGGCTTCCCGATCGATCACTAAGCGGTCGAAACCTTTGGCGAAGTGCAGAATTCCGGCAACCGCGTATTCCGCGATCGGCAGCGGGCTTGACACGCCGCGCGAGGTCGTCACGATGACGTCGCTGCCCCATAGATCGCTGTCGAAGAGGTTGCTGGCGCCGGCCTGTCGCTAATGAAACCATTTGAGCCGCGGCGCCCGAGCACCCAGGTCGCGCGGGAGCGGCCAGCCGCCGACGATCACTTCGCCCGCGGCGAGCAGCCGGTCGCGTTCCTCGCGGGTCCCCGACCCGAGCGAATTCGCTGCCAGGAAGCGAGTAGCGGCGTAATCGTTCCAGGTCTCACGGATCTCGCCGTCGAACCAGCCGCCAGCGTCGATCAGCCGGATACCGGGATCGACCCTCTCGATCTGCGCCCGCTCGGCTGCACTGGTACGCTGGATGCTCAGGACGTTGAGCTGTCGCATGCTTGTTCTCCGATGGCCCCTCAAGCCTTTGGGCTGATCACTTGCAAGATTACGACCAATGAGCCTCAGCGCGCCGCAAATCGCGAGGGTCGGGGACGGTGGGTGCACCCCCCTGCAAAAATCGGCCGGCGTGCTTCAAAACACCCCGAGCGCGCCGTGAAAAAATTGGCCTATATCCCTCGTCGGCATAGGACCGCTGACATGGTGTCGTGCATGTGGCGATCGGTTGCGCCGCGCCGGGATGTCGTCCGCCTGCAATGCCTGTCGATCGTAGCGACAATTGCAGCTGGCCGATCAGCACTCCAGGAATTCGGGGCGCACCGTGTTGCTGACAGTTTTTCAGTCCGCTAACGCCTGCATCCGCGCCCGCGCGCGAAGGGAAATGGTGCACACCTGTTCAGGGTCGGTCTATCCGCGCGACTGCCAGTCCTGCCGCGCTTACCGCTTTGGTAAGCTCCGCGTCCAGTACCCGCGCTCCTGCTGGCGCCCGCGTTCCGATCCCGCCGGACGCCCTCGCCGCCGTCGAGGATGCCAGGCAGGCGCCCAGCCCCTCGGGGGACTTCCCTGGAAGGCGGCGCCGGATTGCTCTCTCGGCGGAGTTTCTCCATTCGGGCACGGATCGCGGCGAAGTCGTCAGCGGCGCGGGGACGGGTCATAGTCTCCTCCGGCGGCTATGGGGGTTCGGGCTTGACCGAGCGGCGGGAGAGCGGAAAAGGTGCTGCGGCGATGATGATAGTCGTGGTGCTCGTCGCTCCGTCAACCGCGTTTCTCGCCCGGCCTGCCGGCGCTGCCTGAATGTGGCAATCAGCCCGCGTCCGCCCTAGGAAGCCACGGCGTTTTCCTCAGCCTCATCTCCGCAGCGTCTGCAAGATTATCGTAGGTTTCGGCAATTCGGCGTAGCTGTGCTCGGTGATCAGGATCGTGGAATTGATCGGCGAGAGTGCGGAGTTCTTCTGCCCGAGCACGCCAGCGGTTTATTCTCTTCCATGTATCAGTTTCCATGAACTCTTCGCGCGGCTCACACGATCGGTGTGTCTCAATTGGCACCGCTCTTACAGCCCGTTTTGAAAGTCATGAGGCGGGCAGTCGTCTGCGATTGGGATGAGCGAGGCGGTGGAGCATGAGGCGGATCGCGGCCAAGGTGACCATTGCCTCGGAGACCTCGGGCAGCGTCTGGTAGTCCTTGG
>DATFCQ010000077.1:0-16714 GCA_035252905.1 Allostellaceae bacterium
CCAAGGACTACCAGACGCTGCCCGAGGTCTCCGAGGCAATGGTCACCTTGGCCGCGATCCGCCTCATGCTCCACCGCCTCGCTCATCCCAATCGCAGACGACTGCCCGCCTCATGACTTTCAAAACGGGCTGTAAGAGCGGGTGATCGGGACGAACGGCACGCGCAGCCTCAGGCGCGCCGGCAATGCCACCATTGAAAATTTATGGCGTTCTTATGAGCGCATGAGCTGATACGCCTCGAATTTTAATGCGCAACTGGGCAATTGATTGGACCCGACGGCTTCGGGCCCGGCATTGACAGGACGGCAGATGCTCGATTTCACGATGATCGCGGCCGGGATCGGGTTCTTTGCCGTCGCCTTGCTCTATGCATTGGCCTGCGAACGGATGTGAGAGCGATGCTGTTCGACTACTCCCTTGGCGGGATCGTAGCCGTCGTCGTCACGGTCTATCTCGTCTACGCCCTGATCAATCCGGAACGGTTCTAGGAGCCGATCGTGACAAGCACCGGGTGGGCCGAAATCGCGCTGTTCAGCATAACCGTCGTCCTGATCACGCGACCGTTCGGCGGCTATATGGCGCGCGTCTTCGCCGGCGAGCGGATCTTTCTCTCGCCGATCGCCCGGCCGGTCGAACGCGCAATCTATCGGTGCTGCGGCGTCGACGAGGGCGAAGAGCAGCATTGGCTGACCTATACGGTCGCGATGCTGCTGTTCAGCATCGCCGGTTTTCTCGCACTCTACGCGCTCGAACGCCTGCAATTCTATTTGCCGTTCAACCCACAGCATCAGACCGGCATGGCGGCGGATCTCGCCTTCAATACCGCAGTCAGCTTTGCCACCAATACAAATTGGCAGAATTACGCGCCGGAGACGACGCTCGGCTATTTCGTGCAGATGGCCGGGTTGACCGTGCACAACTTCGTTTCCGCCGCGACCGGCATCGCGTTGGCTCTGGCGCTGATCCGCGGCTTTGCCCGGCGCGAAGCGCATGCGATCGGCAATTTCTGGGTCGATCTGACCCGCGCGACACTCTACATCCTGCTGCCGATTTCGGTTGTCGTCGCGCTGTTCTACGTCTGGCAAGGCGTGCCGCAGAACCTCAACGCCTATGTCGACGCGACGACGCTGGAAGGCGGAAGGCAGGTCATTGCGCAGGGACCGATCGCCTCGCAGGAGGCGATCAAGGAGTTCGGCACCAACGGCGGCGGCTTCCTCAACGCCAATTCGGCGCATCCCTATGAGAACCCGACGCCGCTCACCAATTTCATCCAGCTCGTCACGATCTTTGCGATCGGCGCCGGGCTGACCAATGTCTTGGGGCGCATGGTCAAGGACGAGCGCCAGGGCTGGGCGGTCTTCGCCGCGATGGGCGTGCTGTTCCTGGCCGGCGCGGCCGTCGCCTATTGGTCCGAGGGGCACGGCAATCCCGCTTTCGCCGCCTTCGTCAATTCGACGCCAAGCCCCTGGCAAGCGGGCGGCAACATGGAAGGTAAGGAGGTTCGGTTCGGTCCAGCGCTGTCGGCGCTTTACGCAACGGTGACGACCGACACCTCGTGCGGCGCGATCAATGCGATGCATGACAGCTTCCTGCCGTTGGGCGGCATGGTGCCGCTCGTCGATATCGAACTCGGAGAAATCATCTTCGGCGGCGTCGGCTCGGGCCTCTACGGCATGCTCGCTTTCGCGATCGTCGCAATGTTCGTCGCCGGGCTGATGGTCGGGCGCACCCCCGAATATCTCGGCAAAAAGCTCGAAGCCAAGGAGGTCAAGATGACGATCTTGGCATTGCTCTCCCTACCATTGTCGATCCTCGGCTTCACCGCGCTCGCAAGCGTATTGCCGGCCGGGCTCGCCAGCCTCGCCAATGGCGGCCCGCACGGCTTCAGCGAGATCCTCTATGCCTTCTCGTCGACGACCGGCAACAATGGCAGCGCCTTTGCCGGGCTGTCAGGCAACACGCCATTCTACAACATGACGCTCGCTTTCGCGATGCTGATCGGGCGTTTTGTCTTTGTCATCCCGCTTTTGGCGGTGGCGGGATCATTGGCACGGAAAAAGCTGCTGGCGCCTTCGGCCGGGACCTTCCCGACAAACCGGCCGCTGTTTGTCGGTCTCCTTGTCGGGGTCGTGCTGATCGTCGGCGGCCTCATCTATTTCCCTGCTCTCTCCCTCGGACCGGCGACCGAAGAGTTCGCAATGATCGGGGGCCATCTCTACCCGGCTCCGTAATGTCTTCGCAGGACGGTGATAATGACCGATCTCTTTCCGGCTTTCGGCTCGCCCGGGAGCACGCTTGAGAGGCGCCGCCCCGGGGCGTTGTTCGACCGCTCGCTGATCGTCCCGGCGATCTGGGCCTCGTTCGCAAAGCTCGACCCGCGCATATTGATCAAGAACCCGGTCATGTTCTGCGTCGAGATCGTCTCGGCGCTCTCGATCGTGTTTTTTCTGCGCGATCTGATCGGCGGCGGGACCAGTCCGGCCTTTTCCGGCCAGATCGCCGCCTGGTTATGGTTCACCGTGCTGTTCGCCAATTTCGCCGAGGCCGTCGCCGAGGGACGCGGCAAGGCGCAGGCCGATGCATTGCGCCATACCCGCAGCGAGACCAAGGCAAAGCGGCTCGCGACCGCCGAGGCCGGCAGTTTCGAGCTTGTCGATGCGGCCGCTCTCAAACCCGGCGATCTCGTATGGGTCGAAGCCGGCGATCTGATCCCGAGCGACGGCGAGGTCGTCGACGGGGTCGCTTCGGTTGATGAATCGGCGATCACCGGCGAGTCGGCACCAGTCATCCGCGAGAGCGGCGGCGACCGCTCGGCCGTCACCGGCGGGACGAGGGTCATCTCCGATTGGCTCCGGGTGCGGATCACCGCGGCACAGGGCGGAACCTTTCTCGACCGCATGATCGCGCTCGTCGAAGGCGCAGCGCGGCAAAAGACCCCGAACGAGATCGCGCTCAACATCTTGCTTTGCGGCATGACGCTGATTTTCGTGATCGCCACCGTGACGATTCCGAGCTTTGCCGCCTACGCCAAGGGCTCCGTGTCGGTCGTCGTGCTGATCGCGCTATTTGTCTGCCTGATCCCGACGACAATCGGCGCGCTGCTGTCGGCGATTGGCATTGCCGGAATGGACCGGCTCGTGCGCTTCAACGTATTGGCGATGTCGGGGCGGGCGGTCGAGGCGGCGGGCGATGTCGATACGCTGCTGCTTGACAAAACCGGCACGATCACTTTCGGCAATCGCCAGGCGGCCGAATTTGTTGCGCTTTCCGGCGTCGAGGCGGGCGAACTCGCCGATGCGGCACAATTATCCTCGCTCTCGGACGAGACCCCGGAAGGCCGCTCGATCGTCGTTCTCGCCAAGGAGAAATACGGGCTGCGCGGGCGCGAGATGGTGGCGCTCGACGCACATTTTATCCCGTTCTCGGCGCAGAGCCGGATGAGTGGCATCGACATCGGCGGCGCCTCGATCCGCAAAGGCGCGGTCGACGCCATTATCGCCTTTGCCGAAGGCGGCGGCATGGGACGCGGCGCGGCCGGGAGCGTTCAAACGGTTTTGCGCGCCGCACCGGTCTCCCCAGCCCCGCAAGAGGCGGCCGGCGAGGCGACCATGATCGCCGAGCGCATTGCCCGGAAGGGCGGCACGCCGCTCGCCGTCGCCAAGGACGATCGGCTCTTGGGCCTCATCCATCTCAAGGACATCGTCAAAGGCGGCATCCGCGAGCGCTTCGCCGAATTGCGTCGGATGGGCATACGCACCGTGATGATCACCGGCGACAATCCGCTGACCGCGGCGGCGATTGCTGCCGAGGCGGGGGTGGACGATTTTCTTGCACAGGCGACCCCGGAAGACAAGCTGAGCCTGATCCGTCGCGAGCAGGCAGGCGGCAAGCTCGTTGCGATGTGCGGCGACGGCACCAACGACGCACCGGCTTTGGTGCAAGCCGACGTCGGCGTGGCGATGAATACCGGCACAATGGCGGCGCGCGAAGCCGGCAACATGGTCGATCTCGACAGCGATCCGACCAAGCTGATCGAGATCGTCGCCATCGGCAAGCAGTTGCTGATGACCCGCGGCGCACTGACCACCTTCTCGATCGCCAACGATGTGGCCAAATACTTCGCGATCATCCCGGCGATGTTCGCCGTGTTCTACCCGGAACTCGCGGTCCTCAACATCATGGGGTTGCACACGCCGCAGAGCGCAATCCTGTCGGCGGTCATCTTCAATGCGCTGATCATCATCGCGCTGATCCCACTGGCGCTCAAAGGCGTCGCATACCGCCCGGCCGGCGCCGCCGCCGTCCTGCGCCGCAATCTCCTGGTCTACGGCCTCGGCGGCCTCGCGGCGCCGTTTGTCGGCATCAAGCTGATCGATGTCGCCGTCACCGCGATTGGCCTTGCCTGAAGGGGTGGCCCATGCTGCGGCAAATCCGTCCCGCCATTTTGATGATCGTCGTAATGACGGTGCTCACCGGTCTCGTCTATCCGCTGGCGATGACCGGCCTCGCGCAATTCTTCTTCCCCTTTCAGGCGAATGGCAGCCTGATCGAAAGAGACGGAAGGGTCATCGGCGCGAGGCTGATTGGTCAGAGCTTCACGCAAGCAAAATATTTCCACCCCCGCCCTTCGGCGACGACCGAGCCCGATCCGCAGGACCCGGCGAAGACAATCCCCTGGCCCTATGCCGCTGACAATTCGGGCGGCTCAAACCTCGGGCCAACAAGCCGGGCGCTGATCGAGCGGGTCAAAGCCGATGCTCTCAGGTTACACAAGGAAAACCCGAATACGCCGATCCCGGTCGATCTGGTGACGAGTTCGGCGAGCGGATTAGACCCCGAAATCACGCCGGCGGCGGCGCTGTTCCAGGTGCCGCGCATGGCGAAGGCGCGCCGTCTGCCGGAAGCCGAGCTTCGCTCCCTGGTCGTGCGAATGACGCAGGACCGCACACTCGGCCTCCTCGGCGAGAAACGTGTCAACGTGCTCGCGCTCAACCTTGCTCTCGATCGGCTGCATTAGACGGAGCTAGATTGCACCGATGGTGGAGCGTGAAAGAAGGCCCCGGCCGGAAGCGCTGCTCGCTGCGGTGCAGCAGGAAAGCCGCGGCCGGCTCAAAATCTTTCTCGGCGCCGCACCTGGGGTCGGCAAAACCTATGAGATGCTGCTCGGCCCAGGCGACGCGGCGCAACGGCCGCGACGTTGTCATCGGCATTGCCGAGACGCACGGCCGGTCTGAGACCGAAGCCTTATTGCAGGGGCTCGAAGCGATCCCGCAGCGCGTGGTCAAATACAAGGATCACAGCCTCGCAGAGATGGATCTCGACGCGATCCTGCGGCGCCGTCCGCAACTCGTCCTTGTCGACGAGCTGGCGCATACAAACGCGCCGGGCAGCCGCCACCCGAAGCGTTATCTCGATGTCGAAGAGCTGATCGCCGCCGGCATCGACGTCTTCACGACGCTCAATATCCAACATGTCGAGAGCCTCAACGATATCGTCGCCCGCATCACCCGCATCCGGGTGCGCGAGACCGTGCCCGACAGCCTTCTCGATCAAGCCGACGACATCGAAGTTGTCGACCTGTCGCCCGAGGATCTGCTGCAACGCCTGCGCGAAGGCAAGGTCTATGTGCCGCATCAAGCGGAACGCGCGATCCGGCACTACTTCTCGCCCGGCACTCTGACCGCCTTGCGCGAATTGGCGTTGCGCCAGACCGCGCAACGCGTCGACGGGCAGCTCTTGTCGCACATGCAGGCGCATGCGATCCCCGGCCCCTGGGCAGCCGGCGACCGGGTGCTCGTCTGCGTCAGCGAGGCGCCCGAGGGCGCAAGCCTCGTTCGCTATGCCAGGCGGGTCGCTGACCAATTGAAGGTCCGATGGACCGCGATCACTGTCGAGACGGCGCGCACCCATCGCCTGTCGGATACCGAACGCGATCGCATTGCCGATCATCTCCGCCAGGCCCTACGCCTCGGCGCCGCAACGGTGACGATCCCCGGTCGCAACATCGCCGACGAGATCCTCGCCTATGCGACGGCCAACAACATCACCCAGATCGTCATCGGCAAGTCGCGCCATTCGCGCTGGTTCGAGATACTCCACGGCTCGGTCGTACACGAGCTGGTGCGCAAGGCCGGTCCCATCAGCGTGCATGTGATCTCTGCCGCGGAGGGAGAAAGCGCTCCGCCCGAAGCCGCGGCGCCCCGCCGCAAAATCGAGCCGATCCGCTTCCGGCACTATCTCGGCAGCGCCGGCGTCGTCGGCCTCGGCCTCGGTCTTGGCCTCTTCCTCCAGCAGTACGCCGGGGCACAGAGCGCGCCGCTGGTGTTCCTGACCATGATTGTCGTGATCGCGATTGCCTGGGGCCTGTTGCCGTCGTTGTTTGCCGCCGTGTTAAGCGTGCTTGCCTTCAATTTCTTCTTTCTGCCGCTGCTCTACACGTTCACAATCGCCGATCCGCAAAATGTTGTCGCTCTGTTTTTCTTTCTGGTAGTAGCGGTCATCGTCAGCAATCTGACGGCCGGGGCGCGGACCCAGATCCTGATCGCGCGCCGGCGCGCCAAGACCACCGCCGAGCTTTATGCCTTCAGCCGCAAGATCGCCGGGATCGGCGCGCTCGATGATCTGTTGTGGGCTACCGTTTATCAGATCTCGTCGATGCTGAACGTGAACACGGTCCTGCTGCTGCCGGCGGAGACCGGCGATGGGCTCGAAGTGGCGTCGGGCTACCCGCCCGAGGATCGCCTCGACGAGGCCGATGTCGCGGCGGCGCGTTGGAGCTGGGACCACAACCGCCCGGCCGGGCGCGGCGCCGATACCCTGCCGGGGGCGAAGCGGCTGTTCCTGCCATTGCGGACCGGCAGCGGCCCAGTCGGCGTTGTCGGCATTGACCGCACCCCCGCGAGCGGGCCCGCGCCGGGATGGGATACCCCGGGACCGCTGCTCTCTCCCGACGAGCGCCGCCTGCTGGACGCGCTCGCCGACCAGGCGGCGGTCGCGATCGAACGGATCAGGCTCGCGAGGGGGCTCGACGAGGCGCGCATGCCGGCCGAGACCGAGCGGCTGCGCGCGGCGCTCCTCACCTCGATCTCGCATGATCTGCGGACACCGCTCGCGGCAATTCTCGGTACGGTGTCGAGCCTCAGGAGTTATCCCGAGAAATACGATTGTGCGGAACAGGAAGAGTTGCTCGCCACGCTACAGGAGGAGGCGGAACGGCTCAACCGCTTCGTCGCCAATCTGCTGGATATGACCCGGCTCGAAGCGGGCGCGATCGAAATGCGGCGCGAACCGCTCGACGTCGGCGAAATCGTCGGCGCCGCGCTGAGCCGGGCGGGCAAATTGCTCGTCCAGCATAGGGTCGAGGTCGAAATCGATCCCGATCTGCCGATGCTCTGCCTCGATGCGGTGCTGTTCGAGCAGGTGCTGTTCAATCTGCTCGACAATGCCGCGAAATATGCGCCGCCCGGCAGCCGCATCGATCTTGGTGCGAGATGCGCCGGAAATCACGTCGAGATCGCGGTCATCGACGAGGGGCCGGGAATACCGCCCGCCGACCTCGAACGCATCTTCGACAAATTCCATCGCGTTCATGCGCAGGATCGGCGCCGCGCCGGTACCGGGCTCGGACTTGCCATCTGCCGCGGCTTTGTCGAGGTATTGGGCGGCCGGATCGTTGCCGACAACCGCAGCGACCGCTCCGGCGCGGCGCTGACGATCATGTTGCCGTCACCGGGACGACTACGATGAGGGCGGCTGCCGCGCATGGCTAAACCATTGACTGTCCTTGTTGTCGACGACGAGCCGCCGATCCGTCGCTTCCTGAGGACGAGCCTCAAGGCGGCCGAGTACCGCGTTGTCGAAGCGGCCGACGCGGCCGGCGCCCGTCGCGCGCTCGCCGCCGAAAAACCGGATTTGATCATTCTCGACCTCGGACTGCCGGACAGGAGCGGCCTCGACCTGATCAGCGAATTGCGCAAGAGCATGGCGCTGCCGATCGTCGTGCTGTCGGCGCGCGACGACGAGCGCTCCAAGGTCGAAGCCCTCGATCGCGGCGCCGACGACTACGTTGCAAAGCCGTTCGGCATGGCGGAGCTGATGGCGCGGCTGCGCGCCGCGTTGCGCCATGCTTTCATGGCGCAGGGCGAATTGCCGGTTTTCGCCTCCGGCGATCTGGCCGTCGACCTGGTGCGCCGCCAAGTCTCGCGCGGCGGGCGCGAGATCAGAGTGTCGCCAAAAGAATTCGATCTTCTGCGCCACCTCGTCATGCACGCCGGCAAAGTCCTGACCCATCGCCATTTGTTGCGCGAAGTCTGGGGGCCGGCTCAGAGTGAGGAGGTGCAGTATCTGCGCGTCCTCATCCGCGGGCTGCGGCAGAAGCTCGAACCCGATCCGACCCGGCCGATCCATATCGTGACCGAACCGGGCGTCGGCTATCGCCTGCAATTGCCGCCCGAGCAGCGGGCGGGATGACGCCTTCACGGCAATGGCGGCCCTCTACCCGCCGATCCGGCTCTCGGTCCAGCGCACCAATTCGGCGGCGGAACGGGCGCCGGCGAGACGGCCCAGCTCGCGGCCGTGCCGCGCCAACAGGATGGTCGGGATGCTCTGGACCGCAAAGCGCCGGGCAACTTCCGGCTCCTCGTCGATATTGACCTTGACGAGCCTCACGCGCGGTTCGAGTTCGCCGGCAGCGCGCTCGAATTCGGGCGCCATCATGCGGCACGGACCGCACCACGGCGCCCACAGATCGATGAGCAGCGGGACGTCGCTGTTGTCAAGAAACCGCGCGAAGCGGGCGCCGTCGAGCGCGACGGGATGGCCGTCGAACAGGGGCTCGCGGCATTCGCCGCAACGGCCGCCGGCGCCGAGCTTTGCTCGCGGCACGCGGTTCAAGGTCGCGCAATGCGGACAGACGACGATCAGGCTCTCGCTCATCATGCACTCCTGGAAGATCACACGCGAAATCTGATGCGCCGGTCCGGCCGCGGGAAGGGTAAGGCCGGTCATTTGCGGAATCCTCCGACGCCCGATCGCCGGAACCGGGCCCCGCGGGTCCCTGTTGGGGAGATAAATGCCCTACGCACGAGCGGGCTCGCCTGCGGCGGTCCCGTCGGAAGGACGGAATGTTCCTCTACCGGGTCAAGCTTTTCACCCTCGCCGGCTTTACGATCTCGGTCGACGCCTCGTGGCTGATCTTCGCCGCGCTGATCGGCTGGACCCTCGGGGCGGGGGTGTTTCCGGCGATCGCCCCCTTCCTTCCGGCCGAGGTGTATTGGTGGATGGCGGTGGTCGGGACGCTCGGGCTGTTCCTGTCGATCGTCTTGCACGAATTGGCGCACGCCTTGGTGGCGCGGCGCTTCGGAATGCCGATCCGGGGGATCACATTGTTCATCTTCGGCGGCGTCGCCGAACTGCAGCGCGAGCCGACCAGCCCCGGCGGCGAATTCCTGATGGCGATCGCCGGGCCGCTTTTGAGCCTCGCGCTCGGTACGGCCTTGCTCGCAATCGTCATTCTCGACGGCGCCTTGCCGGTGCCCGCGCTCGCCGTGCTGTGGTATCTCGGATACATCAACTGGCTGCTCGGCCTGTTCAACCTGATCCCGGCCTTTCCGCTCGACGGCGGCCGCATGCTGCGCGCCGCGCTGTGGGGCTGGAAGCAGGATTTGCGCTGGGCTACCAACATCGCCGCCGGGATCGGCGCAGGGTTCGGCATCCTGTTGATCCTGGGCGGCGTCTACGAGTTCGCGATCGGCCATTTTGTCGGCGGCGTGTGGCTGTTTCTGATCGGCATCTTCCTGCACGGCGCGGCCGGCGCAGGTCGCCAGCAGATCATGGTCGAGGAGACCTTTGCCGGGCGTCCGGTGGTTGCCTTTATGAACCCCCAGCCGATCACCGTGCCGCCCGACCTGCCGCTGCGCCGGCTCGTCGAGGATTTCTTCTACCGCCATCACCACAAGGCGTTCCCGGTTGAAGAGCACGACAACCTTGTTGGCTGCGTCACCGCGGCGCGGCTGCGTCGGATCGAACCGGCGTTGTGGGACACGCTGAATGTGCGCGACATCATGGACCGCTGCCCGCCGCAAAGCCTGACCTCCCCCGCGGCCGACGCGCTTGACGCGCTGCTGCAGATGCAGCGCAACGGCTATGGCTGGCTGCCGGTGGTTGCCGACGGCCGGCTGGTCGGCATCCTGTCGTTGAGCGACATGCTGCATATCCTCTCGCTGCGTCTCGAATACGGCGAGCACCGCCGGGGGTGGCTGCAGCACCAGCATTGACGGCTCGCCCCGCTCTCCAAGCCTATTCTGCTCCCGCCGGAACCCGCGTTCCGCCGGGGCGTTCGGAAGGCCGAGATCGCTTTGGCTGCCGCCGACCGGCTGTCGGAGGATTGCGGGTTTCCGGGGAGAGGGCGGATGGTTCCGACACCGCAGCTCTTGATGCTCACGGCCTATTTCGGGGCCATCCTCGCCCTTGTCGCGGCCATGCTCGGCCTCGGCTACGTGCTCGGCCAGCGCCACCGCACGCGGGCGACGGTGCAGCCCTTCGAGTCCGGCATGATCCCGGTCGGCAATGCCCGGATCCGGTTTCCGGCGCAGTTTTATCTGATCGCGATGTTCTTTGTGATTTTCGACCTCGAGGCGGTGTTTCTCTACGCCTGGGCCGTCGCCGCCCGCGAGGTCGGCTGGTCCGGCTATGTCGAGACCCTTGTCTTTATCGCGATCCTTGTCGCCGCGCTCGCTTATCTGTGGCGCATCGGCGCCCTCGACTGGACGCCGCGGCGCAGCCGGCCGCCGCAGCGGCGGTGACGCGATGCGCTGGTCGTTGATCAAGGCCGAGACCGCGCCGCAGCCGGCGGCAGTGCGGCCCGAGGGCGGCTCATTTGCCGACGCGGTGCGCCGTAATCTTGTGCTCGGCAAATTGCAGGATCTCGTCGCCTGGGGCCAGAAGTATTCGATCTGGCCGTTCAATTTCGGCCTTTCCTGCTGCTATGTCGAAATGGCCACGGCTTTTACCAGCAAATACGACATTGCCCGCTTCGGCTCGGAAGTCTTGCGCGCGACCCCTCGCGAATCCGACCTGATCGTCATTTCCGGGACCGTCTTCATCAAGATGGCGCCGGTCATCAAATGGCTCTACGACCAGATGCTGGAACCGCGCTGGGTCATCTCGATGGGATCCTGCGCCAATTCGGGCGGCATGTACGACGTCTACAGCGTCGTCCAGGGGGTCGACTCGTTTCTGCCGGTCGACGTCTACGTGCCGGGCTGCCCGCCGCGGCCGGACGCCTTGCTCGAAGGTCTGGTTCTGCTGCAGAACGCAGTCGGCAGCGACAGGCGGCCGCTCTCCTGGGTCGTCGGCCCGCAGGGGGTCGAGCGCGCGCCGCGGCCGAGCCTGCGCGATCTGAAGCGCGAGGAGCGGCGGCGGCAGACCGAATTGCGCCCGCCGGACACGGTGTGACGCCCCGCCGATGACCTCTGCCGACACAATCGACCCTGCACCGCCGGCCTTGCACGCGCTGGCGCGCCGCTTTGGCGAGGCCTCGTTCACCCGGCAGCCGACCTGCGACGGCATCCCGACCGTATGGAGTACGGCCGGGAATTTCCGCGACCTGCTCAGGTTTTTGAAGAGCGAGGCGGACCCCCCCTATCGCATGCTGTTCGACCTCTTCGCGATCGACGAGCGCCTGCGCACCCACCGCGACGGGCAGCCGCGGAGCGATTTCACGATCGTCTATCACCTGATGTCGTTCGCTGCCGGCGGCGGCGACATCCGGATCAAGGTGCCGCTCGTCGGGGACACCCCGAGCCTCCCGACGATCACCGATCTGTGGCCTAACGCCAACTGGTACGAGCGCGAGGCGTGGGACATGTTCGGCGTCGTCTTTTCCGGCCATCCGCATCTGCGGCGCATCCTGTTGCCGCCGTGGTGGGAGGGTCATCCGCTGCGCAAGGACTATCCAGCGCGAGCGACCGAGATCGGCCTCTTCTCGCTCGACGAGGAAAAAACGCGCGCCGAAGAGGAGGCAATGCATTTCCGCCCCGAGGACTGGGGGTTGGAGCGGCACAGCGGCACGACCGATTTCCTGTTCCTGAACTTGGGGCCGAACCATCCGAGCGTGCACGGCGTCTTCCGCATCATCCTGCAGCTTGAGGGCGAGGAGATCATCGACGCGGTGCCGGACATCGGTTTTCACCACCGCGCCGCCGAGAAGATGGGCGAGCGCCAGTCCTGGCACACCTACATCCCCTATACCGACCGGGTCGATTACCTCGGCGGCGTGATGAACAATTTCCCCTATGTGATGGCGGTCGAGCGCCTCGCCGGCATCGAGGTGCCGGACCGCGCCAAGGTCATCCGCATCATGCTGGCCGAACTGTTCCGCATTGCCAGCCATCTCGTGTTCTACGGCACGATGACCCAGGATTTGGGCCAGCTCTCGCCGGTCTTCTACATGTTCACCGACCGCGAGCGCGTGTTCGAAATCATGGAGGCGATCTGCGGCTTCCGCATGCATCCGGCGTGGTTCCGCATCGGCGGGGTCGCCGCCGACCTGCCGCAAGGCTGGGACCGCATGATCCGCGACTTCCTCGACTATCTGCCGAGGCGCCTCGACGAATACGACAGACTGGCGATGAGGAACCGCCTGTTTCAGGCGCGCACCCGCGGCGTCGGCGACTATACGCTCGACGACGCGCTCGAATGGGGCGTCACCGGGCCGGGCCTGAGAGCCTGCGGCCTCGCATGGGACTATCGCAAGCAACGCCCCTATGGCGGCTACGACCAGTTCGAATTCGACATTCCGACCGCGACCCACGGCGACTGCTACGACCGCATCGCCGTGCATGTCGAGGAGATGCGGCAGAGCCTCAGGATCATCCGGCAATGCCTCGAACACATGCCGGCCGGCCCCTACAAATCCCGCCACCCATTGGCGACGCCGCCGATCAAGGACTATACGATGCACGACATCGAGACCTTGATCACCCATTTCCTCAATGTCAGCTGGGGCCCGGTGATCCCGCCCGGCGAAGCTGCGGTCGCGATCGAGGCGACCAAGGGCATCAACGCCTATCACCTCGTCGCCGAC
The DNA here is from genome assembly GCA_035252905.1 of Allostellaceae bacterium. Classification (GTDB taxonomy): domain Bacteria; phylum Pseudomonadota; class Alphaproteobacteria; order ATCC43930; family CGMCC-115725; genus AP-15. The sequence goes on from DATFCQ010000077.1 coordinate 13,085, forward strand.
GGCGACACGATGTCGTATCGCACGCGCATCCGCACGCCGTCCTTTCCGCATCTGCAGATGATCCCGCTGATCTGCCGCGGCGCGCTGGTCGCCGATCTGATCGCGGTGATCGGCAGCATCGATTTTGTGATGGCCGATGTCGACCGCTGACGAAGACGTCTCGCTAACCCCAGAAGAGGTTCGCGCCGTCACCGAACTGGCCGGCCGCTACGAGGACAAGCGTGCCGCCTCGATCGAGGCGCTGAAATTGGTGCAGCGCCGCCGCCGCTGGGTGTCCAACGGAAGACTCGGCGAAGTGGCGCGGCTGCTCGATATGACGCCGGACGAGCTCGACAGCGTTGCGACCTTTTACAACCTGATCTTCCGCCGCCCGGTCGGCCGCCATGTGATCCTTTTGTGCGACAGCGTATCGTGCTGGATCCTGGGGCAGGAGGAGCTTCTCGCCCATTGCGCGCGGCGGCTCGGCCTCGTGCCCGGAGCGACGACGCCGGACGGCCGCTTCACCCTGCTGCCGACCGTCTGCCTCGGCCATTGCGACCACGCGCCGGCGCTGATGATCGGCGACGACCTCCACGGCGACGTCGACCCGGCGCGCCTCGATGCGCTGCTCGAAGAGTATCGGTGATGTCCCGGACCGAAATGGCTCCTTCGCAATGGCCCTCTCCGCCCTTTAGGGGGGAGAGGGAGGGGACCCGCCGCCTTGGCGGCGGAGAGGGTGAGATGGGTGCCGGCCGGCGCCCTGGAATCCCCCACCTCACCCCGGCCCTCTCCGCCCCCCTTGGACCATTAGGGGGCGGAGAGGGGGAATGGGGTTGAGCGGCGATGGAACGACCATTGACCGGCAATATCCGCGCGGGCTCCCCGCCCCTCGACATCGCCGGCTATGAGCGTGCAGGCGGCTATCAGGCATTGCGCAAGGCGCTCACAAGCATGACGCCCGAGGCGGTCATGAAGGAGGTCACCGACTCGAAACTGCGCGGCCGCGGCGGCGCCGGGTTCCCGACCGGCCAGAAATGGAGCTTTGTGCCGCGCGGACCCGATGCGCCGCGGCCGAAATACCTCGTTGTCAACGCCGACGAGATGGAGCCGGGCACGTTCAAGGACCGCCTGTTGCTCGAAGGCGATCCGCATCAGATGATCGAAGGCGCGATCCTGAGCGCTTATGCGATCGAGGCCGAGACCGCCTACATCTTTGTGCGCGGCGAATACGTCGTCGCCGCCGAGCGCCTCGAACGCGCGGCGGCCGAGGCGGCGAGGCGCGGCTATCTCGGCCGCAACATCCTCGGCTCCGGCTTCACTCTCGACCTGCACGTCCATACCAGTGCCGGCCGCTATATCTGCGGCGAGGAAACCGCGCTGTTGACCTCGCTCGAAGGCCGGCGCGCGATCCCGCGGGCCAAGCCGCCGTTCCCGCAGACCGCCGGTCTGTGGGGCCGGCCGACCGTCGTCAACAATGTCGAGACCCTGTGCAATGTGCCGCACATCATCGCTCGCGGCGCGGAATGGTTCAAGAGTTTGAGCCGCGGGCCGGACGGCGGCACCAAGATCTATGGCGCGAGCGGACGGGTCAAGCGGCCGGGCGCCTGGGAATTGCCGATGGGCACGCCGATCCGGGAGATCCTCGAAGAGCATGCCGGCGGCATGCGCGAAGGCTATTCGTTCCGGGCGCTCTTGCCAGGCGGCGCTTCAACGGATTTTCTGACCTCCGATCATCTCGACGTTGCGATGGATTTCGGCTCGGTCGAGAAGGCCGGCAGCCGGCTCGGCACCGGCACGATGATCGTGCTCGACGACCGCACCTGCCCGGTCGCGATGCTTCGCAATCTCGAACATTTCTTTGCGCAGGAATCCTGCGGCTGGTGCACGCCCTGCCGCGACGGCCTGCCCTGGGTCGAGCGGCTCCTCGCCGCGATCGAGGCGGGCGCGGGCCGCCCCGAGGATCTCGACGTGCTGCAGATGCATACGCGCTTTCTCGGGCCGGGACGCACCTTCTGCGCTCACGCCCCGGGCGCGATGGAGCCGCTGCAAAGCGGCCTCAAATATTTCCGCGACGATTTCGAGCGGCATATCCGCGAACGCCATTGCCCGTGGCGGTCGTGATGGCAAAGATCCACATCGACGGCCGGGAATACGAGGTCGAGGCGGGCGACAACCTGTTGCACGCCTGTTTGTCATTGGGCCTCGACATCCCGTATTTCTGCTGGCATCCGGCCCTGGGCTCGGTCGGCGCCTGCCGGCAATGCGCGGTCAAGCAGTTCCGCGACGAGAACGACCGCGCCGGGCGCATCGTCATGGCCTGCATGACGCAAGCCGCCGACGGCGCTCATGTCGCGATCGCCGATCCCGAGGCGGTCGCGTTCCGCCGGAGCGTCATAGAATGGCTGATGACCAACCACCCGCACGACTGCCCGGTCTGCGAGGAAGGCGGCGAATGTCATCTGCAGGATATGACGGTGATGACCGGCCATGACTATCGCCGCTACCGCTTCAAAAAGCGCACCTACCGCAATCAATATCTCGGTCCGTTCCTGACGCACGAGATGAACCGCTGCATCGCCTGCTATCGCTGCGTGCGGTTCTATCGCGATTACGCCGGCGGGCGCGATTTCGACGTGTTCGGAATTCACAATCACGTCTATTTCGGGCGCGAACGGGACGGCGTGTTGGAAAACGAGTTCAGCGGCAATCTCGTCGAGGTCTGTCCGACCGGCGTGTTCGACGACAAGACATTGGCCGAGGTCTATACCCGCAAATGGGACATGAAAGGCGCCCCGTCGGTATGCGTCCATTGCGGGGTCGGCTGCAATACGATCGCCAATGCGCGCTACGGTCAGTTGCGCCGTATCCTCAACCGCTACAACGGCGCGGTGAACGGCTACTTCCTGTGCGACCGCGGCCGCTTCGGCCACGGATTTGTCAACCACCCGGCGCGTCTGCGCCAGCCGCTCGCGGCGCAGAGCGACGGCACCGCCGCGCCGCTGGCGCCGGAGGCAGCGCTCGCGCGTTTCGCGGACGTGTTGCGTGCCGGCGGCGCGATCGGGATCGGCTCGCCGCGCGCCTCGCTCGAAGCCAATTTCGCGCTGCGCCGGCTGGTCGGCCCCGAGAATTTTCATCTCGGCGTATCCGACGCCGAGGGCCGGCTGCTCAAGGAAATCCTGGCAATCCTGCAAGGCGGACCGGCGCCGGCGGCATCGCTGCACCGGGCGGAACAATCCGACGCGGTATTGGTGCTCGGCGAGGACATCGCCGAGACCGCCCCGCGCCTGTCGCTCTCCTTGCGCCAAGCCGTGCGCCAGGCGGCTTTCGCGCGCGCCGCACAGCAGAAGGTGCCGCTCTGGCAGGATGCGGCCGTGCGCGAGGCCGGACGCGACCTCCGCGCGCCGCTGTTCATCGCCACGCCCGATGTGACGCGGCTCGACGATGTCGCGACCGCGACGTGGCGGGCCGCACCCGACGACGTCGCCCGGCTCGGCTTCGCCGTCGCGCACACAATCGACGCGGACGCACCGGCCGTCCCGGATCTGTCCGCAGAAATGCGCGAGCAGAGCGAGACCATCGCCAAGGCGCTATTGGCCGCCGAGCGGCCGCTCGTCGTCTGCGGCGCCGGCTGCGGCAGCGCGGCGGCGATCC
>DATFCQ010000078.1:0-9907 GCA_035252905.1 Allostellaceae bacterium
CGCAGGCGCGCGGTGCGGCGGCCGGCGCGCTTGCCCGCGGCCCTGCGCTCGCGCCATTAACGGGCACGGCGGGGTCGCCGCGAAACTCTCGCCATCAAATTCCTGCCACGAAACTCTCTGGGGTGATTGCGCGACATGACGACCACCACCGACCATCCCGAACATTCGCCGACCGGGGAGACGCGCCGGGATTTCATCACCCTCGTCGCCGGCGCGATGGGCACGGTCGCTGCAGCGGTTACTGTCTGGCCGTTTCTCGATTCGCTGAACCCGGCCGCCGACACGGTCGCGGCGGGCGCGCCGATCGACATCGACATCTCGCATGTCGAGCCGGGGCAGCAGATCACCGTGTTGTGGCGCAGCCGGCCGGTCCACATCCTCAATCGCACTCCCGCCATGCTGAAATTGTTGCAGGAGCCAAAAGACCTCAACCTGTTGAGCGACCCCAATTCGGAAGTCGAGCAGCAGCCGCCCTACGCCACGAACTGGCACCGCTCGATCAAACCCGAATTCTTCGTCTTCGTCGGCATCTGCACGCATCTGGGCTGCATCCCCGAGTTCCAGCCGAAGCCGGACAGCGTGCAGCCGGGCTGGATCGGCGGCTATTTCTGCCCGTGCCACGGCTCGAAATACGATCTGGCGGCGCGCGTCTATTCGGGCGTGCCGGCCCCCTACAACATGCCGGTCCCGCCCTACAACTTCATCGCTCCGACGATCGTGCGGATCGGCGAGAATCCGCCCAATATCGCCTGGGATTTCTCCTCGATCGTGCAGATTTAGCGGAGTAAACCCTCACCCACCTCCCCTCGCTGACGCGAGGGTCGGCACCCTCTCCCGCAATGCGGGAGAGGGGGGACCGGCCTGCCCTAAATTTCCTTTGGGGCCGGTGGGTGAGGGTTGATCGTTCGAGCGGCGCCGCTCAGCTCAGCCGGAAGAAGCGGGCGGCGTTGTCCCACAACAGCTTCTTTTTGGTCTCCGCCTTCAGGCTCGACCAGGCGAGGATGTTGTCGACCGAGTTGGGGAACTGGCACTCCGAGTGCGGATAGTCGGAGGCGTACATCAACACGTCGTCGCTGAGGAAGTGGGTGACGGTGTTGAACATGTCCTCCCCTTCATGGTGCTCGATGCTGCAGAAAAAGCGGCCGCCGGTCAGATATTCGCTCGGAGTGTGCTTCAGCGGGGCGGTGCCGCCGACATAGACCGCCTGCTCGTCCATGCGCCGCGCCCAGAACGGCAGCCAGCCGAAGCCGCATTCGAGTACGCCCATGCGCAAGCGCGGGTAGCGGTCGAAAATGCCGCCGCCGACGAACGAGCCGACAAAGCGCATCGCCCCCCAGGGATGAGCCGCCAGCCGCCCGAGAAAGATGTTGTCCCACAGATCCTGGTAGCCGGGGTAATAGGGCGGGTTCCACGTGAAGCTGTGGTTGGCGATCGGCAGATCGTATTCCTGCGCCTCGCGCCAGATCGGCTCGAGCGAGGGGTGATCGGCCGGGATGTCCTTGGCGAGGAGCGGCATGACTGCGACCGCCCATTTCGCCTTGCCCCATTCGCGGATCTGGCGCACCGCCTCGTCGACATTGCGCGTCGAGGCGACGATCATGCTGGTCAGCCGGCCGGGGAATTGCCCGCAGAAATCGGCCATGTGGCGGTGATAGGCGCGGATCATCGCGATCTCGATCGTCGGATCGTCGACCCCGACAAAACTCAGCCACGAAGTCGGGATCAGGAAATGGACGTCGGTGCCCTCATCGTCCATGTCGGCAATGCGGTTCTGGGCCTGATCGTCCTGGATGCCCTGCCGCGGCTTCTTGGTCCCCATCCAGCGCGTCTCGCGGCCGGTAAAGCTCTCGCGCGGCGCCGGCTCGCCGAGGACGCGGCGATAAAATTTGGTGCCGACGCGGTAATTGTGCATCGGGCTCGGGGTCGGCCCGTCGACTGCACTGACGATCGGGATGCGGTACGGCTCCAGCTCGGGCAGGCGTGGGCGAAAATCCGGATCGACATAGCGGTCCAGCACCTCCGCGGCGGGGTTGACATGGGTATCAGCGTCACAGACGCGCCAACCATTTCTCATACTGCGCCTCCTCCGTAGGCCGCGGGGTTCGCCGCCGCGGTTTGCTTCGAGCGATCATAGGTTTGGCCGCGCCGATTGTCGATTGCGAGCAGCTCTGCACAACCGTCATGCCGCTCGCGAGGGGCCGGGGATGCGGCAAGCGGACGCGGGCGGCGGGTTGCGAGTGATATTGCAAATCGTTCGCAACTTGAATATCTGTCCCCCGTCAGCCGCCGCGAGGGCTTCATGTATATCTGCCTGTGCAACGCGCTCACCGACCGCCAGATCCGCACCCAATGCGAAGGCGAGGACACCTCGGTAGCGATGGTTTACCGGGCTCTCGGCGCGACGCCGCAATGCGGCAAATGCGTTCCGCTGGTCCGGCAGATCCTGCGGCAAAGCGCAGAAGCGCCGCCTTGCCCCGGAGGCGGCGACGATTGACCTGCGCATGGCGGCATGGCGGGACATCCGCCTCGGACGAGCGTTCGCGAAGGAGGCTTGGGCTAACCGGGGAGGTGATCCGTGCGCTCCGATGCGACCGTTCTGCGCCATCTGAACGCGGTCCTGAAGGTCGAGTTGACCGCGATCAATCAGTACTTTCTGCACGCCCGAATGCTGCGGCATTGGGGCGTGACCAAGCTCGGCGCGCATGAATACGCCGATGCGCTCGAAGAGATGAAGGATGCCGACAAGCTGATCGAGCGCATCCTGTTCCTTGACGGTCTTCCCAATCTGCAGGATCTCGACAAGCTCTTGATCGGCGAGAATGTCCGGGAAATTCTCGAATGCGATCTGCAGCTCGAAAATAGGGGAATATCGATATTGCGCGAGGCGATCGCCTATTGCGAGAGCGTGCGCGATTTCGTCAGCCGCGACCTGTTCAGCGAAATGCTCGATGGCGAGGAGGATCAGGTCGACTTCATCGAGACCCAATTGGGCCTTCTCGACAAGATCGGTCTTGAAAACTACATCCAATTGCAATCCGGTTCGGCCGAATAGATCGCTACCGGAATCGTCAAAATATATTTCACCAGTGAGGCGGTGAGATAAGATATCGTTATTGATCTCATTGTCTCACCGCCTCACTGGTGAAATATTTGTTCTCTTTCTTCAAGTCTGCTTGTAGAACCGGGCGGCGTTGTCCCACAGAAGCTTGCGCCGTCGGGCGTCGCCGAGGCTTGACCAGGCGAGAATATTGTCGACCGAATCGGGGAACTGGCACTCCGAATGCGGGTAGTCGGAGGCGTACATCAAGACGTCGTCGCCGAGGAAGTGGGTGGCGGCGTTGAACATGTCCTCCCCCTCCTGCCGCTCGATGCTGCAGAAGAAGCGGCCGCCCGTCAGATAGTCGCTCGGAGCGTGCTTTAACGGGGCGGTGCCGCCGACATAGCGCGCCTGCTCGTCCATGCGCCGCGCCCAGAACGGCAGCCAGCCAAAGCCGCATTCGAGGACGCCCATTCTCAATTGCGGATAACGGTCGAAAATGCCGCCGCCGATGAACGAACCGACAAAACGCATCGCCCCCCAGGGATGGGAGGCCATGCGGCCGAGAAAGATGTTGTCCCAGAGGTCCTGATAGCCCGGATAATAGGGCGGGTTCCAGGTCGAGCTGTGATGCGCGATCGGCAGATCGTGATCGGCCGCCGCGCGCCAGATCGGTTCGAGATCGGGATGGTCGACCGGCATGTCGGGAGGCAGGAGCGGCTTGACCGCGACCGCCCACTTGGAATTCCCCCATTGCCGGATCTCGCCGACCGCAGCATCGACGTCGCGCCCCGAGGCGACGATCAGGCTCTTCAGCCGGTCTGGAAAATGCGCGCAGAAATCAGCGATGTGGCGATGATAGGCGCGGCTTAACGCGACCTCGTATGAAGGATCATCAAGCCCGACGAAGCTCATAAACGAGCCGGGAATCAGGAAATGAACATCCGTCCCCTCGTCATCCATGTCCAGGACGCGATTGACGGCGTCTGCATCCTGCACGCCCAGCCGCGGCATACGGCTGCCGCGCCAGCGCGATTCGCGGCCGCTGAAATCCGCGCGCGGCGTCGCCTGGCCGAGCACGCGCCGGTAATATTTCCGTCCAAAGCTATAGAGATGCAGACTGTCGCCAGTCGCATGGCGATGGGCCCCCAACTCAGCGAGCCGCGGTCGAAAGCCCGGGTCGATGTAGCGTTCGAGAACCTCCGCCGAGGGACTGACATGCGTATCGGCGTCGTAGACGCGGTATCCGTTTTTCATACCTCGCCTCCTCCCTTCCCGATGTTATGGGCCGTGCTCAGCCCCACAACTGCCGGCTGGCGAGCGCCGCGCCGGCCGAGAGCGCCTCCAATTTGGCCCAGGCGATCTGCGGGTGGACGCGGCCGCCGAGACCGCAATCGGTCGAAGCGACAACCCGCTCGCGGCCGACGAGGCCGGCAAAGCGCAGGATGCGCTCGGCGACCAATTCGGGATGCTCGACGATATTGGTGGCGTGGCTGACGACCCCCGGCAGGATCAGTCTGTCGTCGGGCAGTTTGACCTCCCGCCACACCTGCCATTCGTGCTCGTGGCGGACATTGCCGGCCTCGAAGGAATAGGCGCCGGCCTCGACCGCAAGCATGACGTCGACGATATCCTCGAACGGGATGTCGGTCACATGCGGACCGTGCCAGCTGCCCCAGCACAGGTGAAAGCGGATGCGCTCCTTCGGCAATCCGCGGATCGCGTGATTGAGCGCCTCGATCCGGATCATCGTGAATTTCTTGTACGCGTCGAGGCTCGGCTCGGGGTTGATCATGTCCCATCCGGTCGCAGTCGCCGGATCGTCGAGCTGCAGAATGAGCCCGGCCTCGACGATCGCCTTGTATTCCTCGCGCATCGCCTCGGCGCAGGCGTAGAGAAACTCTTCGTCGTCCTTGTAATAGGCATTGCCGATCCGGTAGGCGCTGCCCGGCGCAACCGCGGTCATGAAGCCTTCTGCGATCCCGGCGGCCGAGAGCGCCGCCTTCAGATTGGCGATGTCGGCTTGGAGCGCCGCCTGTCCCGTATAGGTGAGTGGAGCGACGCAGACCGGTCCCGTCGCGGGCCGCGGACCCATCGACACGCCCGAGTCCGGATCGGCATAGGCCGCGGCGAAAAGCTGCCGGTCGCGGCGATCGTCCTGGCTGGTCAGGACGATCTCGCCGGGGCGCGAGCGCTGCGGCGTGCGCCCGTAGGGACCGGGTGCACCGAATTCGATGCCGCCCCAGCGCCGAAAGGCGTAACTCCACCACGCGCCGTAATGGACGGAATGGGCAACCGATTTGCCGAACTCGCCGTCGTTCGGCACGTCGATGCCGAGCGCGCGCTGACGGCGGACCACCTCGGCAACGGCCGCCGAGAGCGTCTGCTGAAAACCCGCCTCGTCAATCGGCTCTTCGGCTTCGCGGGCGCGGTTCGCTGCGATCAGGGCGTCGGGACGCGGCAGGCTGCCGACATGGGTGGTCAGGATGTGACCGGAGCTGTGCCTCATCTCATCCTTGCGAGCGCCACAAGTGCCGGCTGGCGAGCGCGGCGCCGGCCGCGAGCGCCTCCAGTTTGGCCCAGGCGATCTGCGGGTGGACGCGGCCCCCGAGACCGCAATCGGTCGAGGCGATGACCCGCTCGCGGCCCACGAGATCGGCAAAGCGCAGGATGCGCTCGGCGACCAGTTCGGGGTGCTCGACGACATTGGTGGCGTGGCTGACGACGCCGGGCAGGATCAGTTTGTCGTCGGGCAGTTTGACCTCGCGCCAGACTGTCCATTCGTGCTCGTGGCGGACATTGCCGGCCTCGAAGGAATAGGCGCCGACCTCGACCTTCAGCATGACCTCGACAATGTCGCGGAACGGGATGTCGGTCACGTGCGGGCCGTGCCAGCTGCCCCAGCACAGGTGGAAGCGGATGCGCTCCTTCGGCAGACCGCGGATCGCGTGGTTCAGCGCCTCGACCCAGGTCGTCGCCAGTTTCTGGTATTCCTCGACATTCGGCTCGGGATTGACCTGGTCCCAGCCCTCGGCGATGCACGGGTCGTCGAGCTGCAGGATCAGCCCGGCCTCGACGATCATCTTGTATTCCTCGCGCATCGCCTCGGCGCAGGCGTAGAGGAACTCCTCGCCGCTCTTGTAATAAGCATTGCCGATGCGCGCGCAGCTGGCCGGCGCGACCGCGGTCATAAAACCCTCTTCGACGCCGGCGGCGGCGAGCGCCGCCTTCAGGTTGGCGATGTCGGTCCGGGTCGCCTCATGGCCGGCATAGCGGATCGGCGCGGTGCAGACCGGCGACGGCGGCCGCGCCCCGGTCGTGATGCCCGACTCGGGATCGTTATAGGCGGCGGCGAACAATGTGCGGTCGCGCCGATCGCCAAAGCTCGTCAGCACGGTCTCGCCGGGGCGCGAGCGCCGCGGCTCCATCTCGTATAGGCTGAGCCGGCCGGGCTCGATGCCGCCGAGCCGCTGCCAGGAATAGCGCCACCACGAGCCGTAATTGACGCGCTGGCTCATCGCCTTGCCGAATTCGCCGTCGTTCGGCACGTCGATGCCGAGTTCGCGCTGCCGCCGCACGACCGCGGCGACGGCGGCGGAGAGCTGCTGCTGAAAGCCGGCCTCGTCGGCCTTGCCCTCTTCGCGGGCGCGATTGGCCGCGATCAGATCGTCCGGGCGCGGCAGACTGCCGACATGACTGGTCAGGATGCGATGCCGGCTCGTCTGCATGGCGTTCCGCCGCCCCGGGTTACTGATGGAACAAGTTCAAGGCCGAGCCCTTGCGGAACCATTCGAGCTGCGCGGCGCTGAAGGTGTGGTTGAGGTGCAGCGTCTCCTCGCTGCCGTCGGCGTGGCGGATCCGGCATTCGACCGGCTTGCCCGGGGCCATGTCCTTCAACCCGACAAGGCTCAGCCGGTCGTCGGCGCGGATGCGGTCGTAATCGGCCGGGTTCTGAAAGGTCAGCGCCAAAAGACCCTGCTTTTTCAAGTTGGATTCGTGGATGCGGGCAAAGCTGCGCGCGATGACCGCGGCGCCGCCCAGAAGCCGCGGCGACAATGCGGCGTGTTCGCGGCTCGAACCCTCGCCGTAATTGTGATCGCCGATCGCCACCCATTTGACGCCCTCGGCCTTGTAATGGCGGGCGATCTTGGCGATCGGCTGTTTGGTCTCGCCGGAGAGGACGTCGGCGCCGGTGCCGGCCTCGCCGGTGAAGGCGTTGATCGCGCCCATGAACATGTTGTCGCTGAACTTGTCGAGATGACCGCGGAAGCGCAGCCAATAGCCGGCCGGCGAGATGTGGTCGGTCGTGGTCTTGCCCTGGGTCTTGATCAACACCGGCATGTCGAGGAAATCCTTGCCGTCCCAGGCCGGCCAGGGCTCCATTAATTGCAGGCGCTGGCTCTGCGGATCGACGCGCAATTCGACGGTGCTGCCGTCCTCGGGCGGGGAAATGTAGGTCGAGTGGCCGCGGTCGAAATCCTTGCCTGGCACGTCGGGCGCGGGTTTTGGCGGGGCGAAGCGGAACGGCTTGCCGTCGGCGCCCTCGATCGTGTCCGCGAGCGGATTGAACGACAGCCGGCCGCCAAAGGCGAAGGCGGTGACGATCTCCGGGCTGGCGATGAAGTTCATCGTCGTCGGCTGGCCGTCGTTGCGCCGCGGAAAGTTGCGGTTGTAGGAGGTGACGATCGTATTGGGGACGGTGCTCTCGTCCTGCGCGCGGCGCCACTGGCCGATGCACGGGCCGCAGGCGTTGGCCAGCACGACCGCGTCGATATCGGTGAACGCGCCGATCTGCCCGTCGCGCGCAATCGTCGCGCGCACCTGCTCCGAGCCCGGCGTCACCAGGAAGTGGACCGGGGCCTTGAGCCCGTGCGCCTTGGCCTGCAAGGCGACGTCGGCGGCGCGGCTCATGTCCTCGTAGGAGGAGTTGGTGCAGCTGCCGATCAGCGCCGCCGAGATCGCGTCGCAGAACCCGTTTTTCGCGTCGGCCACCTCGGCGGCGAGCTGCGAAATCGGGCGCGCCCGGTCGGGCGAGTGCGGCCCGACGACGTGGGGTTCGAGCTTCGCAAGGTCGAGTTCGACGACCCGGTCGTAATAGCGCGCCGGATCGGCCTCGACCTCCCGGTCGGGTTCGAGCAGGTGGCGGTTCTTCTCAACGAGCGGCACGAGGTCGCCGCGCCCGGTCGCGCGCAGATAGCGGGCCATGCGCTCGTCGGCCGGGAAGATCGAGGTCGTGGCGCCGAGTTCGGCCCCCATATTGGCGATCGTCGCCTTGCCGGTGGCGCTGATCGTGCGCGCCCCCGGGCCGATATATTCGACGATCGCGTTGGTCGCACCGGACACCGTGAGCTGGCCCGCGACGTAGAGGATCACGTCCTTGGGCGCGGTCCAGCCGGACAGCTCTCCGGTCAGATGGACGGCAATGTGCCGGGGATAGAGAACCTCCCACGGGAGCCCGGCGATGACTTCGACCGCGTCGGCTCCGCCGACCCCGACGGCGCAGGCCCCGAGCCCGCCGGCATTCGGCGTATGCGAGTCGGTGCCGATCAGCAATTCGCCGGGGAAGGCGTAGTTTTCGAGCACGACCTGATGGATGATGCCGCCGCCCGGCCCCCAGAAGCCGATGCCGAATTTGGCCGCCGCCGCGCGCAGGAAGTCGTAGACCTCCCGGTTCTCGACCAGCGACTCGCGCAGATCCGAGGCGCCTTCGACCCGCGCCTGGATCAGATGGTCGCAATGGATCGTCGTCGGCACCGCGACCTTCTGCCGCCGCGTCTGCATGAATTGCAGGAGCCCGGTCTGGCCCAGCACGTCCTGAAAGACGACGCGATCGGGGCGCAACGCCAGATAGCTCTTGCCGGGCTCCAATTCCTGATGTTCCGGGTCGTCGAGATGCCCCAGGAGGATCTTGTCGGCGAGGGTCAGCGGCTTCCCCAGGCGGCGGCGCACGATTTCGAGGTTGCGCGCCATCGTCGCATAGATTTGAGCCGCCATTTCGGGTGTCGATTCGATCGCAACCATACTCGATCCTCTGTCGTTTTTTGCGCGACGCGCGGGGCACGCGCCTCTTGGCACACGCCGTCGACACGCGCTCGCGGGCGGAAAGCCGGTGGGGCAGGAGCGCGCGGATGATGCCCGAAGCACGGCAGAGCGTCTAGGGAATCTTGGAGACGAAAGCGGCGGAATGCGCCTCGCTACACCGCCCTCGTAACTGGCTGTGTGAAAACTGCCTGCTGACCCCTCTCCGACCCTTTTTCGTCATTCCCGCGAAAGCGGGAATCCAGGGATTTCAGTTACTTGCCCCTAGGTCCCCGCCTTCGCGAGGACAACGATATTGGCGGGCAATCGAGTTTTCGCACTGTCCGGTATGGCGGGATAATGCAGCGTATTCCGCCAGCTCCGGCTCAGATCGCGTCGAGCTGCCAGGCGATGTCGTTGGCGATGCCCCAGAGATAGCCGATGTCGGCCTCGCCGGCGAGGACATAGGCGCGGCCCTGATGGCGCCAATAGAGCAGGTTGACGTCCTGCCGGCGGGCGAGGCTCGGGGGGATGTCGGGCAGTTTGGAGGCGCCGATGATCAGGTTGAGGGTGCCGATCGCCTTGTTGCTGCTGGTATAGAGGAGCTGCGCCGCCGGCCGCCCCTCGACGACGACGAGCCGGGCGCCGCGGAAGTCGAGGCTCCACGGCTTCAGGTTCGGCAGGCGCACCTCGGCCGGCAGGTTCTGGCTGATCTTTTGCAGCGCGGCGCGGGCGTCCTGCGTCGCCGGCACGTCGATGAACCCGCTGTTGCCGGCGCTCTGAGCGAGTTTGAAATAGCCGGCGGCGTTGTCGAGCCAGAGGTCGTCGGTCGCGGTGACCATCGCGGAGTGC
>DATFCQ010000079.1:0-10774 GCA_035252905.1 Allostellaceae bacterium
GCCGCCGCGGGACTGGGTCGGCGCGGCGGCCGGCGACAGGGCGCGCGAGATCCTGCGTCTGGCGCGGGCGCGGGATAGGCAATTGAAGCACGCGCAGGCGCGGCGCGCGGCGGCCGAAGCGATCATCGCCGCAATTCCCGACCCGCTGATCGTGCTCGACGACGCGCGCCGGATCGTCCGCGCCAACCGGGCGGCGGAGGCGCTGCTCGGCCCGCTCGCCGAGACGCGCGACCTTGCGACTGCGCTGCGCCATCCGGACCTGTTGGCGGCCGCCGACGCGGTATTGCGCGGCGAAGTGAGCCGCGTCGTCGACTTCGCCGTCGCGGTGCCGATCGCGCGGCAATTGCGCGCCCGCCTGTCGCGGATCGAACCTGGCGCCGCCGCTCTCGTTCTCGACGACGTCACCGCCATGAAGCGCACCGAGCGGATGCGCGCCGATTTCATCGCCAATGCCAGCCACGAATTGCGCACGCCGCTCGCCGCATTGAGCGGGTTTATCGAGACCCTGCGCGGACCGGCGCGCGAGGACGCAGAGGCGCGCGAGCGCTTTCTCGCGATCATGCAGCAGGAGGCGCGGCGCATGGCGCGGCTGGTCGACGACCTGCTGTCGCTGTCCCGGGTCGAGATCAACGAGCATGTCCCGCCGCGGGACCGGGTGGCGCTCGCGCCGCTCTTGCACGAAGCCGCCGAGGCGCTCGAATTGCGCGCTAGCGAGCGGCACATGCGCTTTGTGCTTTGCCTCGCGCCGGATCTTCCCGACGTCGTCGGCGAGCGCGACGAGCTTGTGCGGCTGTTCCACAACCTGCTCGACAATGCGGTCAAATACGGGCGGATCGGCGGCACGATCACGATTGCCGCCGAGCCCGTATCGCGGCGGACGCCCGCCGGTCCCGTCCGGTTCGTCGCGGTCGCGGTCAGGGACGAGGGCGAGGGAATCGCCCGCGAACATCTGCCGCGGCTGACCGAACGGTTCTATCGCGTCGACACCGCCCGCTCGCGCGCAATGGGCGGCACCGGGCTGGGGCTCGCCATCGTCAAGCACATCCTCAACCGCCACCGCGGCGTTCTCGAGATCGCCAGCACGGAGGGGACCGGCTCGGTCTTCACCGCCTTTCTGCGGGCCTGTCCGGCTGTCACAGAACCGTAATAAAACCGTCATCGCAGCGTCGCGTCCGGCGGGTATGAACGGAGGCCGTGAAGTCCGGCGGGCTGGCTAACAAGGCAGGTATGGTTGGCTTATTCCCCCATTGTCGTCCCGGCAAAGGCCGGGACCCACGGCTCCGCCGCTCCAAACCCCTCAAGCATGGCACGGCCGTGCCAACGATCACCGGCTCGTGCCGCGGAAAGGTGGATCCCGGCCTTCCCCACGGGTCGAGCCCGTGGGCTGAAGGCCCACGGGATGACGAGGGTAGAGGCGGTCATGCGAGATGTTCGCGTGCTCCGGCACGGCAGGGTGCTGATTTTCGTGCGCCGCTGTGGCGGCTCGCCATCGCGCTTCTCGCTCTTGCCGCGGCGCCGGCGGCGTCTGCCGCGACCCAGCTCATCGGGGCCGGTTCGACCTTCGACTTTCCGTTCTTTTCAAAGGCATTCTACGCCTATAACGAAAATCACCCCGACGTGACGATAAACTATCAGTCGATCGGCAGCGGCGGCGGCATTCAGCAATTGATCGCCGGAGCCGTCGATTTCGGCGCCAGCGACGTGCCGATGGATGCGCAGGAACTGGCGCGCGCCTCGGCCCCGATCCTGCAGATCCCGGTGACCCTCGGCGGCGAGGGCCTCGCCTACAATCTGCCGGGTATCAAAAAAGGCCTGCGCCTGACGGAGCAGATCGTCGCCGACATCTATCTCGGCAAGATCACGAAATGGAACGATCCCGCTCTCGCCCAGCAAAACCCCGGGACTGCGCTTCCCGATACGAAGATCACCGTGGTGCACCGCTCCGACGGTTCGGGAACGACATACATCTTTACCGATTTTTTGAGCCATGTGTCGCCCGTGTGGAAAGACAAGGTCGGCACCGGCAAAAGCGTCGCTTGGCCGGCGCCGAGCAGCGTCGGCGGCAAGGGCAATGAGGGGGTCGCCGGCCTCGTCCGCCAGATCCCCGGCGCGATCGGTTATGTCGAGCTTTCTTATCTGCTGGAAAACGACATGCCCTATGCCTTGTTGCAAAACAAGGCCGGCAAATACCTCTATCCGACGATCGCGACGGTGGCGGCCGCCGCCGCGACCAAGCCCGATATCTCGGCTGCGAACTTCTCAATCGTCGATACGGATTGCGCCGATTGCTATCCGATCAGCGGTTATTCCTGGGTTCTTTTGTATCAGGCGCCGGCCGATCCGGAGCGCGGCAGGCTGCTCAAGGGGGTGATGACTTGGCTCGTCACAAAGGCGCAGCCGATCGCCGCATCGATCGGCTACGTTCCGCTGCCCGCCAATGTGCAGCAGCGGGCTTTGCACATCCTTGCCCTGATGGTGCTCAAAGGCCAATGAGGGGCGGGTGAAGAGCCGGGCGGCAGCGGCGGACAGGCGGCACTTTGACAGCCGCGGGCACAAGGGCGCGGCCCAACGACGGGAGCGGATCGCCGCGCGGCTGTTCACCGGCGTTCTTTACGTCTGCTGCCTCGTCTTTCTGCTGGTCCTCGGCGGTCTGGCGATCACGCTGCTGTGGAAATCGCGGCTGTCGCTCGCGACTTTCGGGCCGGAATTTTTGTGGAGCAGCGAATGGGACCCGGTGCACGGCCGCTTTGGCGCCGCGCCCTTCCTCTACGGCACGATGGTCAGCTCGTTGCTCGCTCTGCTGCTGGCCGGCAGCATCGGCCTATTGGCGGGCGTATTTCTGGCGGAATTCGCGCCGCGCCGCTTGGGGGCCGCGCTCGGCGCGATGATCGAACTGCTGGCGGCGGTCCCGAGCATCGTCTACGGGTTGTGGGGACTGTTTGTCCTCGCCCCGTTTGTCGGCGGATGGCTCGGCCCGGCCTTGCAGGCGGCTTTCGGTTTTCTGCCGATCTTTCAAGGGCCGATCTATGGCGTCAGCATGCTGACGGCGGCGCTCGTCCTCTCGGTGATGATCGTGCCGACGATCGCCGCGATCACCCGTGATCTGATCGCGGCGACGCCGATGCGCTATCGGGAGGCGAGCTTGGCGCTCGGCGCAACCCGCTGGGAAACCATCGCCAAGGTCCTCATACCGGAGGTTCGCGGCGGGATCTTCGGCGCCTGCATGCTGGCTCTGGGGCGCGCTCTCGGCGAGACGATCGCGACGACGATGGTGATCGGCAACCGCCCCGCCATCGCCGCCTCTCTGTTGGCGCCCGGTTATACGGTGGCGAGCGTGATCGCCAACGAGTTCACCGAGGCGACATCGGACCTCTATCTGAGCGCGCTGATCGAACTCGGGCTGATCCTGCTGCTGATCAGCCTGCTCGTCGTCGGCATCGGCCGACTGATGCTGCGTCTCGTTGTGCGCTGAGGGATCGCATGGGTGTTCTGTCGATACCGGCGCGACGGCGCATTGCAAGCGCCTTGTGGACGGCAGCGGCGGCGTTGTGCGCCTGCGGGGTCGCCGCCGTTCTGCTGCTGGTCCTCGGCTACATCCTGCGCGAGGGGTTCGCGGCACTGTCGCCGTCCTTTTTCGTGCGTCTGCCGCGCCCGGTCGGGGTGCCGGGAGGCGGCATCGGCAACGGCATCGTCGGCAGCGCCATCACCGTCGCGATCGCCGCCCTGATGGCTTTTCCCGCCGGGATCTTTGTCGGCATCTATGCCGGCGTTTACGCTCATCGCCGGTTGGCGCAGGGGTTGAGCTTTCTCGCAGACGTCCTGGCCGGCGTGCCGAGCATCGCGATCGGCATCTATGCCTACATCCTGCTGGTCATCCCGTTTCGCGGGTTCTCGGCCGTGTCGGCGTCGTTCGCCCTGGCCGTGTTGATGATGCCGCTGGTGATCCGCACGACCGAAGGCGCCCTTCAAGGCGTCCCGCGGGAACTGCGCGAAGCGGCAACGGCGCTCGGCGCAACGGACTACCGGGTGACCGGCAAGGTCCTGCTGGCGGCCGCGCGGCCCGGCATCGTCACCGGGCTGTTGTTGGCGGTGGCACGGATCACCGGCGAGACCGCACCCCTGTTGTTCACCGCCTTTGGCAACCAGTTCTGGGAGTTTGACCCGACCAAGCCGATGGCCGAATTGCCATTGCAGATCTTCACCTACGCCATTTCCCCGTATCGCGACTGGCACCGGCAGGCCTGGGGCGGCGCGCTCGTTCTGATCGCCGCCGTCTTCCTGCTGAGCCTCGCCGCCCGCCTGTCGTTCCGGCTGCTCCGGCGCGGAGCCGCAGAGCCTTGACCCCGGTCTTTTGCCCGATGGAGCGCTTGCCGCGATGACCTCCGTCCAACTCGACACGCCGCCCGCACGCGAAGCGGGCCGATCGCCGTCTGCCGGCCCGGCGCCGCGCGAGAAGGTGTCGATCCGCGATCTCAGCTTCTACTACGGCAGCGCGCAAGCGCTGCATGCCGTCACCGTGCCGCTCTACGACAAATGCGTGACCGCGTTCATCGGCCCGTCGGGCTGCGGCAAGTCGACCCTGTTGCGGGTGTTGAACCGCATCTACGAGCTTTATCCCGGGCAGCGCGCGACCGGCGAAGTCCTCGTCGACGGCGAGAATATCCTGCGGCCCGGGCTCGACCTCAATCTGCTGCGCGCCCGGATCGGCATGGTGTTCCAGAAGCCGACGCCGTTCCCGATGTCGATCTTCGACAATATCGCCTTCGGCATCCGCCTCTACGAAAAGCTGCCGCGCTCGGAACTTGCCGATCGGGTCGAGGGAGCGCTGCGCCGGGCCGCCTTGTGGGAAGAGGTCAGGAGCAAATTGAAGCAGAGCGGCCAGAGCCTCTCCGGCGGCCAGCAGCAGCGCCTGTGCATCGCCCGGGCAATCGCCGTCGAGCCGGAAATCCTGTTGCTCGACGAGCCCGCCTCGGCTCTCGACCCGATCTCGACCCAGCGCATCGAGGAACTGGTCGCGGAATTGAAATCGGATTATTGCGTTGCCATCGTCACCCACAACATGCAGCAGGCGGCGCGCAGCTCCGACTATACCGCGTTCATGTATCTGGGCCGGCTGGTCGAGTTTGACGAAACCGAGCACATCTTCACGCGCCCGAAGGAGAAGCGCACCGAGGACTACATCACCGGACGGTTCGGCTGAGGAGCGGCGGAATGCGCTCCGCTTCGCTGCGCTTTTCCGCCCTACGATGTTTCCAGAAAGCGTAGGGCGGAATAGCGTAGCGTATTCCGCCAATTTTGAAGGCGGCGGGAGCGAGGGCGATGTCTTCCGAGCACATCATCAGGAGCTACGACGAGGAACTGGCGAAACTCAATCGCACGATCGTCGAGATGGGCGGGCGCGCCGAGAGCCAGCTCGCACTGGCGATCGAGGCGGTCACGACCCGCGACAGCGAACTTGCGGCGCGGGTGGTCGAGGCCGATGCCGCGGTCGACCGGCTCGAACGCGATCTCGACAATCTCGCGATCCGCATCCTGGCCTTGCGCCAGCCGATGGCGCGCGATTTGCGGGAAATCTTTGCCGCCCTCAAGGTGGCCAGCGACCTCGAACGGATGTGCGACTATGCGGCGAACATCGCCAAGCGCTCGATCGCATTGAACCAGACCCCGCCGGTCCAGCCGGTCGGCGCCCTGCCGCGCATGGCCCGTCTCGCCCAATTGATGGTCAAGGACGTGCTGGACGCCTATGTCGCGCACGACGCTGACAAGGCGATCGCGGTGTGGATGCGGGACGAGGAGCTTGATGAAATGTATTCGAGCCTGTTCCGCGAGCTGTTGACCTATATGATGGAAGACCCGCGCAATATCAGCGCGTCGACCCATCTGCTCTTCATGGCCAAGAACATCGAGCGGATCGGCGATCACGCCACCAATATCGCGGAGAACGTATACTACCTGGTGCACGGCACGCCGCTCAGCGAGACGCGGCCGAAGGGCGACAATTCGAGCCTCGAAGTCGTGACGCCGCACCCATGAAGCCGCTTGTCCTGGTCGTCGAGGACGAGGCGCCGCTCGTCGTGATGCTGCGCTACACTCTCGAAAAGGAAGGGTTCGCGGTTGCCGCGGCGGCCGACGGCGAAGACGCGCTGTTGCAGATCGCCGAGCGCCGGCCCGACATCGTGTTGCTCGACTGGATGCTGCCGCGCGTGTCCGGCCTTGAAGTCTGTCGCCGGCTCCGCCGTTCGCCGCAGACCCGCAACCTGCCCGTCATCCTGTTGACGGCGCGCGGCGAGGAGGGCGACCGCGTGCGCGGCCTCGACGGCGGCGCCGATGACTATGTCGTCAAGCCGTTCAGTCCGGGCGAACTCGTGGCCCGGATGCGCGCGGTGATCCGGCGCACCCAGGGAGGCGCGGCCGAGGAAGTGCTGCGTTTTGCCGATATCGAGATGGATCTCGCCGCCCATCGGGTGCGGCGCGCCGGCCGGCCCCTTCATCTCGGCCCGACCGAGTTCCGCCTGTTGCGCCACCTGTTGCGACAGCCGAGGCGGGTGTTTTCGCGCGAGCAGCTCCTGGACGCGGTGTGGGGGCAGGAGGCCGATGTCGAGCCCCGCACCGTCGACGTTCACATCCGCCGCCTGCGCAAGGCGCTGAACGAGGGCGGCGGCCCCGACATCCTGCGCACCGTCCGCGCCGCCGGCTATTCGCTCGACGAGACGGGAAATTAGCCTCTTTTTCTCTCCATTCCGGCGAAAGCCCTAGGGGCTGCACATGTCTCCATACCTTTTGCCGTCATTCCCGCGGAGGAAATTTGCGATGGCGGGATGAGACCGGTCATTCCCCGCCCGCATGGCCGGGGCCGCTGCGCTCGACCCACCCGACCGAATTCCCGGGAGGGAGGACCGTGGCGGACATCGTGCCGTCCGGCTCGCGGGCATGCCGTCTGTGGAGCCAGCGGTAGAACGTCATTCGCTCCCGCTCCTCCTGCTGTATGCGCAAACGGACGCGCAGCAGATCCTTCCAGCTGAGATAGCCGACGAGGCTCGCCGTCTCGCGCGCGACGACTGCGAGATGGGCGACGTTGAGGCGCATCATGCGCTCGATCACCCCCTCCAGATACTCGTCCGGATAGGCGGTCGGCACCTTTGAGCCTGCGAGCAGCACGCCGATCGGCGTGCGGCGGTGCTTGCCGGCGCGCCGCCATGCCAGCAGCGTCGGCGGATCGACGATCCCGAGGACCCGGCGCTCGCTATCGACGACCGGAAAGCTCGGATGCTTGGTCGTCGGAGCGGTCAGGAAGGCGGCGGCCTCGTGCAGGGTCATCGTCTCGGGCATGGTTTCCACCGCGGTCGTCATGACCTCGTTGACGCGCGCCAATGCGAACGGGTCGACGCGGTATTCGCGCAATAGATGGTGGCCGCGACGCGCGACCTTCTCGGTCAGGATCGAGCGGCGCATCAATAGCACGGTCACCAGATGCGCGGTCACGCAGGCCGTGATCAGCGGAAAGAGGACATGCGTGTTGCCGGTCAATTCGACGGCGAAGAAGGTCGCTGTCAAGGGCGAGCGCATCGTCCCGCCCATCGTCGCCGCCATGGCCAGGAGCGCCCAGAATCCGGGGCTGGCCGTAGGGAGATAATGCGCCAGCGCCACTCCCATGCCCCCGCCCATGATCAACAGCGGCGCCAGGACGCCGCCGGAGGTGCCCGACCCGAGCGCCACCGCCCAGATGATGGCCTTGACCACCAGCAGCGACACGCCGGACAGCGGGATCATGCCGCCTTGCAGCATCTGCGCGATATTGCTGTAGCCGACGCCGAGAGCGCGCGGGTCGAACAATCCGCCGACGCCGACGACAAGGCCGCCCAGCATCGGCCACCACATCCAATGGATCGGCAATTTGAGGAACAGGTCCTCGCAGCCGTAGACGAGCTGGGTTAAGAGACCCGACAGCAATCCCGACAACAATCCGATCAACACCCAGCACAGAATCGCGATCAGCGACAATTCCATGCCGCCGTGAAACGGGAAGAGCGGGTTCGGCAGCCCGATCCAAGCGCGTTCGAACGCGGCCGTGATGGTGGCGACCGCGACCGGGACAAAGCTGCGCGGCGTCCATTCGAATAGCAGGAGTTCGACCGCCAGCATGATCGAGGCGATCGGCGTGCCGAACACGGTGGTCATGCCGGCGGCGGCGCCGGCCACCAATAATGTCTTCCGCTCGGCATCACTGATCGGCAGCATCTGCCCGATCAAGGAGCCGACCGCGCCGCCGGTCATGATGATCGGCCCCTCGGCGCCGAACGGTCCGCCGGTGCCGATTGCGATTGCCGAAGACAGCGGCTTCAGGATGGTGACTTTGAGGTCGAGCCGGCTGCGCCCGAGGAGGATCGCTTCGATCGCCTCGGGGATGCCGTGCCCGCGGATCTTCTCGGTGCCGTAGCGCGCCATCAGGCCGACGATCAGCGAGCCGATCACTGGAATGGCCACCGTCGCATAGCCGAGCGGGGAATGGGCGAGATCGGGCGAAGTGAAGGCGACGCGGCCGAAATAGGCGAGGTTTGTGACCAGGTAGATCAGCTTCAGCAGGATCACGCCGGAGATCACCCCGGCGGTGCCGACGACGATCGCGATCGCCGAGATCAGCAGCACGCGCGGGCTGGTGGTGAAGTCGCCGAGGTGCTCCATTCCCGCCGTCACGAGGGTATGGATCTGACCGCCGGCGCCGCGCTGTCCGACCTTTTTCACCCGCTTCCTCCAGGGCAAGTCTCTGGATTGCATATATGTCGTAATGCGATATAACTTTGCAAGACACGAGATGCCCATGGCCGATCCGCTCCCCGCACAGTCGCGCATGCCTCCCCCGCAACCGGTGCAGCTCGCTCGCGAAGATTATCGTGCGCTGTCCGATTTCCGCTACCTGATCCGCCGTTTTCTGGAGTTCAGCCAGAAGGCGGCCGGCCAGGCCGGCCTGACCTCGCGCCATCATCAGGCCCTCTTAGCGATCAAGGGCTTTCCCCGGGACGACAGCCCGACCATCGGCGATCTGGCGGAGCGGCTGCGAATCCAGCACCACAGCGCGGTCGAACTGGTCGACCGGCTGGCCGAGGCCGGACTGATCGTTCGCACCCACGATCCGCAGGACCGCCGCCGCGTTCTGCTCGGGCTGACCGAGGCGGCGGAGGAGCGCCTGGCCAGCCTGTCCGCGATCCACCTGGAGGAGCTGACCTCGCTGCGCCCGGCCCTGCTCGAAATCCTCAACCGGGCCGGCAGCCCGCGGCAGGGCGGGCGCCAAGTCGCCGAATCGGCGGCCGGGCACGCTCTCAGCTGACCAGGATCGACACCGGGATCATCACCGCGGCGATCTTCAAGGGCCAGATCCAGCCTTCGGCATAGACCAGTCCGAGCAGGGCGGCCGCGCACATGACGAGGGCGACGTGATAGGGGCCGAAGACGATTCGTTTCCTGCGCATGATCGTTGCTTCCGAGGAGCCGGGCGGTCCGGCTAGGCGGCGACCCAGCTCACATAATCCGCGGCGAGCGCGGCAACTGCGGCGTCGTAGAGCCGGCGCCCGGCCTCGGGGGTGGCAAGCGCCGGGTTGGAACCGATGCGGCCGTCGGGGAAGGTGCGGCGGTAATCGGCGGCGTCGGTGAACTCGCCGCGCGGCGCCACCGGCGGGTCGAGCGGCGCCCGCTTGATCGCTTCGGGATAGGCGAACTGCGTGATCGCCACCTCGCTCGGCGTCGCGTGACTGCCTTCTGCGTCGCCGAACAATTCCCGGGCGATCCGGCCGACCTCCCCGCCATGCCACCAATTGCGCAGCCGGCATTTGAGCGCCGGCGCGGCGCCGGGGGCGAGGCTGCGGACAGCGTAGATCTCGGAAAACGCGGCGCTCACGGTGGCAATGTTTCCGCCATGCCCGTTAATAAAATAAAAGCGCTCAAACCCGTGACGCGCCAGAGACTCGACGATGTCGCGCAGAACCGCGATCAGGGTTGAGGGACGCAATGTGATCGAGCCGGGAAAGCCGAGATGGTGCTGCGCCATGCCGACCGCGATGGCCGGGGCGACGAGCGCGTCGGCGGCCTCGCCGACGCCGCGCGCGATGATCTCGGCGCAGATCGCGTCGGTGCCGAGCAGCCCCGTCGGCCCGTGCTGCTCGGTCGAGCCGATCGGCAGGATAAGGCCGCGGCTGCGCGTCAGATAGGATTCGACTTCCGGCCAGGACTGCAGGTGCAACAGCATCGGCGACCTCCCATGCGACACGGTAAGATCCTAGCACGAAGAAGAAAATCGGCGCGTCGGCGCGGCGCGCCGCCGCACCTGGGCTTTGGATTTCGCGTCGAGGGTGATAGAAGCCCGAAAGGGGCCCCCGCGCGGGGTTGGGGCCGGGGGACTGCCGCGCCAATCGATGAAGCTCGCCGTCGTTTCGGGGTTGCTGATCGCGACGGCGCTCGCCGCCTGCTCCTTTGCACCGGGGGCGGGCCCGCAGAGCGCCAGCGCCGTTGCCGCCGGCGGCAAATCCGGTCGTGCGATCCTTTATGACGTGGTCAAGGTCGACGATCATGTCGTCGCCACCCTGTTGGCACAGCCGGAGCCGAGCTTCCGCACGGCGTTTGCACGGTACGGCAAGCCGGCGCCGGCGAAGATCGCGGTCGGCGACCGGATCTCGGTCGTGATCTGGGAAGCCGGTGCCGGCGGCCTGTTCACCGCGCCGCTGCCCGAACCGGCGGCGCCGTCGCCGAACCCGACCGTCGAACCGCTCGAAGGGCCGCCGCA
>DATFCQ010000080.1:0-24156 GCA_035252905.1 Allostellaceae bacterium
CGTCGATAGGCCGGAGGTGGAAACGGGGTAACCCGCGCAGCTGACCGGTCCTAATCGCTCGATAACGCTCCTCACCCCCCGCCGCCGCACCCAGCGGCATACCCCCCGCAAGACACGCTCCCCCGCACGCTCACGTCTCTCCCCGAAATGGGGGCTTCGACGGCCTGGTGGCCATAGCGAGGGGCAAAACACCCGATCCCATCCCGAACTCGGCCGTGAAAACCCTCAGCGCCGATGGTACTGCGTCGCTAGGCGTGGGAGAGTAGGTCGCTGCCAGGCCTTCGAAGCCCCCATTCTTGCCTTAAAGGCCCTGCCGCGGGGTGGAGCAGCCCGGTAGCTCGTCAGGCTCATAACCTGAAGGTCGTAGGTTCAAATCCTACCCCCGCAACCAACTTTATCGAGTTCTGTAAACCTGAAAGATTCAGCACCCCCGCCAGATCCCCGTGAAGGGCTATGGCGGGGGTATCGCCGTTTGGGGTGACCTCGATCCGCTCGACAAGGCAGCAGCCGGGGAGGTTATGATCCTGGCGGGCGGCGGGCCATGGCTACAATCCGAGTTCGCTATGCAATCCGAGCCGCACGAGTTCGAGGCCGCCACTATCCGGCTTGCGGTAAGTCAGGACCGAATCGGGCCGGAGGCGATAAACCCGGCCACCTTTCGCGCGGTCGGACGCTGTCTCGCAAACTGTTGATTTCGAAGGGGGAAAGCTGCGCAAAAGGGCAGGTCAAAATTACCGCCCGATTTTATTGACAAACCTTGTCATTTTTTGCCATTCTGGAGGCTGGAGGGCTTCCCATGGCGACAATGAATGTTTCGCTGCCCGACCCCATGAAGGACTGGGTTGAGGCACAGGCGAAGACGGGCCGCTACAGCAACGCGAGCGACTACGTGCGCGACCTGATCCGGCGGGATCAGGAACGGGCGGGCAAGCTGGCGGAACTGCAAAAGCTGATAGACGAAGGGATGGAAAGCGGCATCAGCGCCCGGTCCCTGGACGATCTACTGAAGATCGCCCGCGAACGGGCGGCGAGCGCTGCGCGGGATCATGGCGTATAGGACGACGCGGCAAGCCGATCAGGACATCATCGACATCTACCTTCGGGGATGCCGGGAATTCGGCCAGCCCCAAGCCGAACGCTATCATGCGGGGCTGGCGGCAACGCTGGAACTGATCGCGGACAATCCGCGCATCGCCCGCGAACGGACTGAATTCAACCCTCCTGTGCGTCTGCATCCTTACCAGTCGCACATGATCGTCTATCTGCTGGATGACACGGGCGTTCTGGTCGTGCGCGTCCTGTACGGGCGGCAGGATTGGGAAAGTTGCCTCTGACCGGATTGTCCCCTTACCGCGTTTGCTCCCGCCCCCGTCCCTCGCCATGTCCCGCGACGGGGGAGCCCCGCCTGTGGCGGGCCTCGTCGCAGGCGCTGCGTTCGGCTTCCGCCTCGCGGGAGCGGGGATGCCATCTCCCGCAGGATGCTATATCCCTGCCGGGCGCAGGCCGGTTACGCTGATGAGGCCGGCCGGCAGCAGGCGCCGGAGGCTGTCTATTTCCGCGCTCGCTTCGGGAGGCGCTCGATATCGGCGGTTGCAGGCCTCCGCAACCACATCAAGCCCCTGATTTCGTAATGCGAATCAGGGGCTTTCTTCTCTTGTGACAGCACCGCGGCGGGAAACCGGACTGCCTGCTCCGCGTCAGACCCGACTACGCCTCAGGCAATCCCGCATTCCGCAGACCTATAAGAAGGCGGTCGAGGATGTCATCGCTGAACGGCAAGTTTTCGTGCATCCAAGTCAGTGAGAAATGGGGCCGCAGGCGGAGCAGAGTGCTGACCGTGCTTCGCGCTGTTGCCAAATCGCCTTGCAACCCGGCAATAGCAGCCAGCCAGGTATGTCCGGGAATGTATTCGGGATAACCTTCTATCAATCGGCGCCCCCAGGCGAGGCTTTCGGCATAATTGCCAATCCCAAAATGACCATATTGCATCGCTCGTGTGGCATAAAAATCAACGAGCCGATCGATCGGACTCAAACGCAGAGCGCGCGCGGCGCTCATGATCGCGTCCTCATGCATCCCCTCAGCGGCAAGCGCCACCCCAAGGAGGGCATGCGCCAGGGCGAAGTTCGCGTTCAGATCCAGTGCTCGGCGGAACGCCCGGCTTGCTTCGTGGTGACGACGGTTCCGCCAGAGCACCATGCCGTGCGTTACATGGGCCCAGGAGTCGCCCTGATCCAGTCTGAGCGCCGTTTGCGCTTCTGCGCGCGCCTCGGGCAGGACGGCCTTGATCGGGTCACCGGCCAGTGCAGCGCGACGTATCAATACCCAGGCGAGCAGGCTGTGAGCCTGGCCGTAACCTGGCGAGATCGCAATAGCGCGCCGGCACAGCGTCTCAGCTTCCGCGTCGCTGGCGCGGGTGCCCTGTCCCATATGCGAAAGCGCCCGAATCACGCATTCCCAGGCGTCGAGACTCTCAGGCGGCTTGCGTCGGCTGCGGAAGTGCTCGGCTGCATAAAGCTGTGGTTCAATCGCGGCGACCACGCGTTCGGTAATCTCGTCCTGCACCGCGAAAACGTCGGCAATCCTATGGTCGTAGCGCTCGGCCCAGAGATGGCTGCCGCTGGCCGCCTCGATCAGCTGCCCGCTGATGCGCACGCGGTCGCCCACCTTGCGCACCGAACCTTCCAGCACATAACGCACCCCCAAATCCCGCCCGACCTGCCGCACATCGACGGCGCGGCCTTTGTAGACAAAGCTGCTGTTCCGGGCGATGACGAAAAGCCAGCGGATACGCGACAATGCGGTGGTGAGCTCCTCGACAATGCCATCGGCAAAATAATCCTGGTCGGGGTCGCCGCTCATATTCTCGAACGGCAGCACCGCGATGGACGGCTTATCCGGCAACGGGAGCCCGGCGCTTCCCTGGTTCGCCATGGCCGTCGGCAGAGTTTCGCTTGACCGCCGAGGCCCCGGCTGCTCCTGTACCGCCCCGACGAACCGGATGCCCTTGCGCGGCATGGTCCGGATCAGACGTTGACCCTTGCCGCTATCGCCCACGGCCTTGCGCATGCCGGCGATCCGGCTGCTCAGCGTTGATTCGGAAACAATCCTGCCGCCCCAGACCGCCGCCAAGAGCTCGTCCTTGCTGACGACGCGTTGGCGATTGCGCACGAGATAAACCAGCAAATCGAAGACTTGCGGCTCCAGCGCGATCAACTCGGCGCCGTGACGGAGCTCGCGTCGATCAACGTCGAGCCGGTAATCGTCAAAAACGAATTCCAGGCTCCCTTCCGCCGTGCTGCTCAGGGTCGCTTCCTCAATGGATTCTAAGCGCCATCTCAATGATAAATCAGGACCCTCTCAGAGTCTTTGGCCAATTAATCAACTATCCTTGCTTTCGCACACATGGCAGTCACTCAGAAATTGCATCCAGTCCGCAGCCAGAAGCGGCACCCGGGTTCGGAGGAGAGGAAAACGTGAAACGCTTTCGCATTATGGCCGCAGTTGCCGGTGTTTGTATTGCCAGCGGTACGACGGCTCTAGCCTACGCAGGCGACGGAAAGCAACAGGTTGCGATCTATACGCCCCGTTTGAGTGGAGATCATTTTGTCTGCAGCGCTGTTAACGTCAGTGACAAAACATTGGGTATCGAGTTTGTCTTCGTTGTCCTTGACGATCAAGGCAAACCGCTTACGTCAAACGCAAATTCGAGCGCTCAGTCTGCAGTATCTCCCGGTGCTGAGGCCGAGATAGATTTGAGGTTCAACTCCGGTATTCCTCCGACGGACGGCTACTGCAAGGTCGTTGCCTCGGGAACTCACGAGAGCAGCGATGTCCGGGTAGACCTGCAAGTATATTGGACGAAGCCAATAACCCCCGGCACGCAAACGCCTATCATACAGTTGGCCAGAACGGTTCAAGGATATTAGCAAGCGCCGGGTATATGGACCGGCTCCGCGCTGCCAAGGGGAAATGGAAGGCATCCCAGCATGTCACGTTAGGTGTCCGGGCCTCCATTGATACATTCGGCAATACCGATCCTGTAACCCCCGGCCATGTAAGCACGCCATAAGCATCGATCGGGTCTCGAAAGGCGAGGGGCAACTTTGGAGCGCGCTCCGCATCGAACACAGGGAGCTCCCGTCATGGCAAACCAGACAGTTAGTGACCTGCTCGGAGCGATAGAACGCATCGCCCCGCTGATTGCCGGACACGCTGCGGCCGCCGAGGCGGATCGGCACCTTTCGGCCGCGGTCTTTCGCGCAATGTATGATGCCGGGCTGTATGGGATGCTCGTCCCAAAAGCCTATGGCGGCGTGGAGCTGCACCCGGCTGACTGCCTTCGGTTATGGGAAGCCGTCGCGCGGATCGATGCAGCAGCCGCGTGGAACCTTGTGATGAACCAAGCGATCGCCGCCTACGCGGCTTGGTTGCCGTCCAAGGGTGTGGCAGAGCTGTTCGCTTGCGGCATACCGACCATAGCCGGCGCGCTCCACCCGCCCGCCAAGGCGGTACGGGGCGATGGCGGCTGGAGGCTCACTGGCCAGGTGCCGTTCGCCAGCGGCTGCCACCACACCCAATGGCTCGTGATGCCGGCGCGGGAGGAGGCCGCCGATGCACCGTTCGGTGCCTTTTTCCCACGCCAGTCTGCCAAGATCCTTGACACCTGGCACACGCTGGGAATGCGCGGCACCGGATCAGCCGATATTGCCGTAACGGATCTTTTTGTGCCGGAGCACCTGACGGTGCCAGTGGCGCCGCTTCGAGACCCTCCGCCCGGGTTTGAGGGGCCGCTCTATCGCATGTGGCCGTGGTCAGGGATCATTGGCGAGGGTGCGATCTCGGTCGGCGTTGCGGCCGCGGCTCTCGACGCTGCCGTGCATTTGTGCAAAACCAAGACGCCGGCCTATCAGGGCACCGCGTTGCGCGATCAGCAGTTGGCACAGTTTTTGATGGGCAGGGCGCGTGCGCGGGTCGAGGCGTCGCGCGATACGATCAACCGAGCCGCCGAATCTGCTTATGAGGATGTCGAGCGGAGCGGCAATCCGTTGTCAACGGACGCCAAGATCCGCCTGCAATTGGCAGTGTCCTTTGCTGCGGAAGCCTGTGCGGAAGCGATCCGGTCCATCAACGACGTGGTGGGGACCTCGTCAATCCGCATCGGACAGCCCTTCGAACGCCATTTCCGCGACGTGCACACCCTGTTGCAGCATTCTGACAAATCGAGCCCGCGCTATGCATCGGCCGGGCGTCTGATGTTTGGGCTCGAGAACGACTGGGTATGGTTGAGCTTTTAGCTCGACTTCGATCAGCTAGGGCGGATTGAATTTCGGCCAAGAGAAGGCCGATAGTGAAGCATCGTAGGATGGGTTGAGCAACGCGAAACCCGTCCTATTCGGCCCCGATCGGTGGGTTTCGCTGCGAGGCTGGGCAAGAATTCGGACTTCCGCTGGATCAGCGCCGTACGTCCTTCGAGGCCTCGCTGCGCGAGGCACCTCAGGATGAGGACTTTTTTTAAGGCCATCAAGAACATCCCTCATGCTGAGGAGCGCCCTTTATTAGGGCTCGTCTCGAAGCACGCATGCAGCCGATACAGCCTTTTCCCGAGATTCTTGCCCAGCCTCTGCGCTCAACCCACCCTACCGCTCTACGATTCCCTGCTTACCGGGATAGGCTCTAAGTTCCACTTTGGCCCCTGGGGGTATATACTTGGCTTTAGCTGGCTTGAGTCTGGGAAAGGTTATGAGCCTCGAAATTCGTGTCCCGGAGGCGGATGCGCTGGCGCGAGAGCTCGCCACCGCCACCGGCGAAGGCATCGATACCGCCCTAATTCGCGCAATTGAGGAACGATTGGCGCGCACACCGCGTCGGCACGCCGCCGAACAGGACGCCGCGATCGAAGCCCTTTTCGACCGCTTGACGCAACTGCCCGTCCTCGACCGCCGCTCTCCCGATGAGATTATCGGCTATGGTCCCGACGGTCTTCCGCACTGATGGTCATCGATATGTCGGCCACCATTGCCGGCGAGCCGGATAGCGGCGCCTGCCGCAGCGCGATTATTTCGGCTCCGTTGCGGCGGCTGTGTACGTGCTTCGAGACGCGCCCTAAAGGGCGCTCCTCAGCATGAGGATGTTCTTGATGGCATTGAGAAAGTTCCTCATCCTGAGGACCGTGCAGCGGCCGTCTCGCCCTTCGAGACGCCGCTAGGCGGCGGCTCCTCAGGAGACGTACAGCGCTGATCCAGCGGAAATCCGATCTTGCCAGCCTCTGAGGCTTTTCCGCCGCAACGAGACGCCCGGCGACGGAGGACCACCGGCCCACGGCCGGAAGCGTGCGCTCCGGGTCGACAGGGCAGGCGCCGCCGTTGCAGGATGCGCCGCCATCCATCCCGGGGAGGAAGCCGGAAATGCCTGAGACGCCGACCTTTGGTCGTTACGCCGAGATCCCCTACGAGCAGATGACGCCGGAGCAGCAGGAGGGCTATCGCTTTCTGATCGAGATCCGCGGCGCCGTCGGCGGTCCGAGCAAGATCTGGGTGCATAACCCCAAATTGGCGAAGGCCGCGGGTCCGCTCGGCGCGCATTTTCATCCCGGCCATTACGCGCTGAGCGAGCGCGAGCGCGAGATCGCCGTCTGCATCATCACCAGCAAATGGCATTCGGCCTATCCGACCAGCGCGCATGAGCGGCGCGGCAAGGAGGTCGGGCTGCCGGCCGACAAGGTCGAAGCGCTGATTGCCGGTCTGCCGACGTCCTTCTCGGACGAACGCGAGCAGATCGTCTATGAGATGGCGACGGCGCTCGCCAATGCACGCTGGGTCCCGCGGGGGCTCTATGACCGCGCGGTCAAGGCGCTCGGTCATGTCGGCATCACCGACGTGATCACCTTGATGGGCTACTACACCAGCGTCTCGATGACCCTGGCCTTTTACGACGTGCCGGCCGGGGCGCCGGGCATGGCGCGCTGAATGTGACGGGCAAAGGCGGCGGATTGCTCGCCGCGCTGGAGGAACCGATGAGCTACGAGCACATCCTCATTGACATCGAAGACGGCGTCGGGATCGTCACGCTCAACCGCCCCGACAAGCTCAACGCGATGAACCGGAAGCTGTCGAGCGAATTGCGCGATGCGGTCAAGCAGCTCGATGGCGACGACGCGATCGGCTGCATTGTCATCACCGGCGCCGGGAACCGCGCCTTCTCGGCCGGCGGCGACATCCACGAGCAGCGCGAAGACGACCGCCGCTTCACGCAACAGGAATTGGACGCGCGCCGCGGCCGCGGCAGTTACGAGATCGCTGCGACCGCCAAGCCGACGATCGGCATGGTGAACGGCCTCGCCTATGGCGGGGCGGCGGTGCTGGCCTCCTCGCTCGACATGCGGGTCGGGTGCGAGGACACCCGCTTTCGTTTTCTGGCAGCGGCCTATGGCCGGATCAACAGCACCTGGACCCTGCCCAACCAGGTCGGCTGGCCGATCGCCAAGGAGCTGCTGTTCACCGCGCGCGTCGTCGAGGCCGAGGAAGCCTATCGCATCGGCCTGTTGAACCATCTGGTCCCGCGCGACCGGCTGCGGGCGAAGACGATGGAACTGGCCCGCATGATCGCCGGCAACAACCGTGCCGCGGTGATCGGCGTCAAGGCGCTGCTGCTGAAGCAGAAAGGCCAGAACCTTGAGCAGCAATGGACCGAGGAGCGGGAATACACGACCACCGCCTTCAGAGGGGCGCGGGCCGAGGAAGCCTTTCCCGAATTCATCGCCCGCCGCGGCCGGCCGCTCGATTGAGGCACCGGCAGAGCGGTTTCGAGCCGTACCAGGTTCGTCGGCCTCACCTCCTCCCGCTCACGATTGAGAGAGCCTCCCGTGACGATCGCGACCCGGCCCAACATCCTCTTCATCGTCGTCGACGATTGCGGCTATGCCGATCTCGGCTGCACCGGACAGACCGACTACGCGACGCCGGCGCTCGACCAGCTCGCCGGCGAGGGGGTCCGCTTCACCCAGGCTTATGCCAATGCGCCGCTGTGCACCAACACGCGGGTCGCCTTGATCACCGGGCGCTACCAGTACCGCCTGCCGATCGGCCTCGTCGAGCCGCTGCGGTGGAGCGACCGCGAGGCGCCCGAGATGGGCATCCCGCCGGACCATCCGACCCTGCCGGGGCTGTTGCGCGGCGCCGGCTACCGCACCGCATTGATCGGCAAATGGCATCTCGGCTATCTACCGCGCTACAGCCCGCTGAAGAGCGGCTACGACGCGTTTTTCGGGATTATGGGCGGCTATACCGGCTATTACACGCATCGCGGCGACAGCGGCGAACACGACCTCTACGAGGGCGAGACGCCAATCGAGCGTCAGGGCTACGTCACCGACCTGTTGAGCGACCAGGCGGCCGCCTATGTCGAGACGGCGGCCGCGGCGCCGCAGCCCTATTTCCTCAGCCTGCATTACACGGCGCCGCACTGGCCGTGGTCGGCGCCCTCGGTCGAGGCGGCGGCGCGGCTGCGCGAGGTCGACCGGGCTGAGATCATGGAGGGCGGATCGACGCGCATCTACGGCGAGATGATGCAGATCCTCGACGCCGGCATCGGCCGGGTCGTCGATGCGGTGCGGCGCTCGCCGGCCGCGCGCGACACCCTTGTCCTCTTCACCAGCGACAATGGCGGCGAGCGCTTTTCCAAAATCTGGCCCTTTGTCGGCCGCAAATTCGATCTCCTGGAGGGCGGTCTCAGGGTGCCGCAGATCTGCTGGTGGCCGGGCCGGATCCCGGCCGGAAGGGTGACCGATCAGGTGTGTATCACGATGGACCTGACCGCGACCTGTCTCGCCGCGTCCGGCGTCGCGGCGGCGCCCGGGCATCCGCTCGACGGCCGCGATCTGCTGCCGGTCCTGACCGGAGAGGCGCCCGCAAGCGAGCGCACCCTCTACTGGCGCATGGGCAACCGCCAGCAGCGGGCGGTCCGCCGCGGCGATCGGAAATACCTCAAAGTGGCGGAGCAGGAGTTCCTGTTCGACCTCGCTTACGATCCGCGCGAGCGCGGCAATCTCGCCCGCAAGGAACCGGCGCTCATTGACGAATTGCGCACGCTGTGGGAGGCGTGGGACCGGGACATGCTGCCGGTCCCGGAGCATCTGACGCCGTCGATGTCGAACCTCTTCGAGATGCTGTGGTAGGCGGTACGCCGAAGCAGGCGGCATCCAGGATCTGTGGTCGGTGTAATTCCAAGACCCTTCAACTCGTCGATGAGCGGATCGTAACCGGCCCACAAGCGCATCTGGACGACGTTTTCGAGCACGATCCATCGCGGCCTGAGCCGCCGCGCGAAGCGCAGCACGTACCGGACAGATCGGCGGCTTTCCTCATTCCGCGGTCTGCCGCCCCTAACCCCTAAAAATATTCTCGCGGTGGTATCGAAGAAACTGAGAATGCGGCTGAAACTCCGGTCGAGGCGGAAGTCGTAACTTACCATCCGAATTTATCAATTTACGGACAGGCTCGGGGACACGACCCTTTGCCATGAGTATCGTGTAATCATCGTCAAGCGAGAGCAGGCCGCGGTCGAACATCCAGTGAACCGTACCACACAACGCAAGACCGTTTCGCACCGAGTCCGGACCAGACGCAGCCACCGGCCGTATATGTGCGGCCTGCACCTCGGCTCGTCCGCCACCGTTGATAATCTTGAGACCAGTGACGGCGCAGGTGTTCTGGTAGGCGGACTTAACGACTTCTGAAAAAGCCGCGTCCCGGAATGGCCGAGATGTAACTCGTTGGATGATGGGGCGATCGAACGTCGCCGGTTCCTCGGCAAGCTCCGAAGAATTCAGACTGGTAGATATTCCTTCCGCCATAGGGGCAGGTGCAAGAAGTGGCTCAAAGGCTGCTCTCAAGATCAGGTCAAATTCAGCATTCGTGATCGGACGCACTGCCCGGCCGAACGCTCCCTTGCTGGTGCCACCGTCAGGGCGCCGTAGACCAGCTTCGTAATAATAATCACCTTCCCTGAACGGCACCGGTCGATCAAACTGGAGGAAATCAGAGATGAAGGCATAAAAATGATTTTGAATATGTGGATCAGGCTGAATGGCCGTGACGCGAGCCGCGGCGAAGTATGCTTGACGCCCGCCACGACTGCCAAGATCACCACTGCTGCGCCGGGGCTCGTAGTAGATAATCCAGTCCCCTGTCGTGGACTCTACCTGACGCAAATAGGTGCGCGGGAAATGGTACCGAAATTCCGGCAGATCATCGTAGGTAGGGTCAACCTTGGTGGTGAAAATCGCCTTGCTCACGGAATCGATCACTCCACGCGGGAGCATAGGGGATTGTACTGGTTCCCGATGAAATCACACCTCTCCGGAGTCCGGAAGCGTTCATAGTCGAATGTCTCGACCGGCCGCCGGAGGCGCAGGAGGTGTCCAATGCCCGCGCGCTGGAAACCGGGATGGAGGAAGTCGCAGGATTTCGTGCCCGGCTTGCCGGCGGCGAGGACCTGAAGGCAGCCCGGAAAGCTGCGTGCGGCGACGGCCGGGTCGATCGCGGTGTTGAGGCGATCACGGAAGTCATGCAGAAGGAGGCGCCATTCTGGCAGGCCGTCCGAGCGTATGCGCGCCAGCGAGGCTTGCTGTTCCCGGAAGACGAAAAGGCGTTGTATTCCGCGGTCAGCCTTCCGCAAATGGTGCCGACCGAAAGACAGGCTGAACGCCTCATCAGCCTGCTTTCGCGCTGCGAGGACGCAGGGTTCGCGGGATGAGCGGCTGTCGGGCTTGGGTCTTATCACGGCTCGTCGGCCTGCTGACTCGCCGTCTACAGGGGCCTAGACAAGGTCAGGAAGTAGATACGGCCCGATACAGGAATGAATATGCCGCCCGTTCACGGACACCGCAGCGGGAGCCCGGGGCATCCTATGCGACGCGCAGCCGGTCACGGTCCGAACAGGGATCGATCTCGATTACGATCTTTCTGACGGCGACGCTCGGCGCCTTGCGACGGCCGAGCGACTTCATTGTGATGAAGCCCGCCGCTTCCAGCTTGGCCAAGGTCCGCGTGAGGTTCGGTTGTGACCGCCCGCTCATCCGGGCCAACTCCGCAACCGATTGGGGTTTCCTGTCGCGGATGGTGGCGAGAAGTGCCCGGTTTTCCGGCGTCAACAGTCGCACAATGGCCTCGACGGAATTGAAGCTCGGCTCTGCCGCATCGGCCGATGCCGGTCGCTCGCCGCGCGCGACGGCCCGCATCTCGCGCTCCAGGGAGGCCAGGCTCTGAACCTTGTATTGCCTCATTTCATCATTCTCTCTCATCCTCCACCGCGACAACGGTTTCAGGAATCCCGCGGTCTTTCAATACCCGCCGGACCTCTCTGAAGAAGTCCTGAAGCAGAGTGTCGGCATCGGCGAATTGATAGGGCCGGCCTGCATCGTTCTCTGTACGGTGCCAGTGATCGTTGGCCGCCCGCGGCTGCTTGAGCCGGGAGCCCCTCGCCGGGACTGCATGAGCATTGTCGAAGCCGACCAGTCGCGTGCCGTCCGGCGCGTGGAGCGTGAACGAGTACGACAGGCCGTGCGGCCGGGCCTCGGCTGCGGCGACGCGCTTGATCTCGAACTTGAGCCAATACCCTTCCTCAAGGTGATGAATGCGGCCGTTGAAGGCGAGCAGGAACGCAAGTCCATGATCGGGCGGTTGGTCATTCATTTCATGTGGCCAGATGATATAAATGACCCCCTGCCTGGGATCAAGGGAAGAGGGTGTCGCGCGCCCTCTTGGGGTCGGGCTTTGCTCGCGCCGGCTACGCTGGTGCTCTCCGGCCGACGTAGCCGTCTCGGCCGTGCGGGGATAATTCCGCGCGGGCACACGCGCATCCCGGCATGGCGGTGTGGCCTCGGCCGCTGGGCAACTCTGTGGAGCGATCCGGACGTCAGATGCCGAGATACCGCGATTTGACCTCGTCATTGGCCCACAGCTCCTGCGGGCCGGAGGAGTGGACGACCCGTCCTTTTTCGAGGACGTGGACGTAGTCGACCAGTTGGATGGCGAGCGCGGCGTTCTGCTCGACCAGCAGGATCGACAGGCCCTCCTGCCGCAGCCGGCCGATCGCCTCCCACACGCCCTGGATGATGATCGGCGCGAGGCCCTCGGACGGCTCGTCCATGATCAGGCAGTCCGGGTTGGTCATCAGGCCGCGCCCGATCGCCAGCATCTGCTGCTCGCCGCCCGACAAGGTGCGGGCGCGCTGGCGGCGGCGCTCGGCAAGCCGCGGGAACAGGGCATAGACCCGCTCCAGGGTCCAGCCGTGGCGACCGGCGCTGCGTCCGGCGACCCGCAGATTCTCGGCGACGCTCAGGGTCGGAAAGACGCGCCGCCCCTGCGGCACCAATCCGACGCCGCGGCGCACCGTCGCAAAAGACGAGGCCCGGGTGATGTCGGCGCCCTTGAACCGGATATGGCCGCGGCGCGGCGGCGTGAACCCCATGATCGCGTTGACCAGCGTCGTCTTGCCGACGCCGTTGCGCCCGAGGAGCCCGAGGATCTGCCCCTCCTGCAAGGTCAGTGACAGTCCCTGCAGGACATAGGCGTCGCCGTAATAGGTGTGGATGTCGACGACTTCCAGGAGCGCCATGGCTCAGGCCGTGCCCAGATAGATTTCCCTGACGCGCGCGCTGCGGCGGATGTCCGGGGCCGGGCCGGTTTCGAGGATTTCGCCGAAATGCAGAACGGTGACGCGGTCGGCGACATCGAACACGACGTCCATGTCGTGCTCGATCAAGAGGATCGCGATCCTCGGGTCGAGCCGCACCAGAAACCGCGCCATCGCCCGCGACTCGCCCGAGGACAGGCCGGCGGCCGGTTCGTCGAGGAGCAGGATCTTCGGGTCGCCGGCGAGGCCGAGGATGATTTCAAGCTGGCGCTGCTCGCCATGCGACAGATGGCGGACCTCGACCTGCCGGCGGTCGAGAAAGGAGGCGTCGGCCAATAGGGCATGGGCCTTGTCGTAGGCCTCGCGGTAGGAGGACAGAAAGCGCCAGCCGACGAATTTAGTGCGGGACAGGCCGAGCACCGCGAGGAGCACGTTGTCGAGCACGGAGAGTTTCGGGAACAGGCTGGTGATCTGGAAGGTCCGCGCCATCCCGAGGGCGGTGCGGCGCTGGCTCGGCCACAGGGTCACGTCGCGGCCGAACAGCAGGACCCGTCCCGCGCTCGCCGGCAGGAGGCCGGTGACGACGTTGAACAAGGTCGTCTTGCCGGCGCCGTTGGGGCCGATGATGGCGCGGCGCTCGCCGGCGTGGAGCGCGAGGTCGATGCCGCGCAAGGCCTGCAGCCCGCCGAAGCTCTTGCCCAGCCGGTCGAGCCGCAATACCGGCTGCGGCTCATCCCCGCTCGCCATCGTCTATTCGCAATATTTGCACGGCGGGTAATCCCGGCTGTACACCGGCTGCTTGAGAAACTCCGCCTTGCCGTACGTCCAGAACTGGCTGACATGGGGATAGGTCTTGATCACGACGTTCCACAGCTCGGGTTTGGGGTAGCCGAACATTTTCGTTTTTTCGACCTTTCTGATGTAGATGTTCTGGATCGGGTTGCGCATGTCGTCGAAGCTGACCGGGCCGCGCGGCGCGTTGATCTTGAGCGCGACGAGCCGTTTCAGAAATTCCTGGGCGCCGGGCCATTTGCCGCCGGTCTCTGTCATCACCGCATCGATCAGGGCGGCGGTCGTGTAATTGTTTTCCGAGTAGTAGGACGGGACCTTGCCGTATTTTGCCCGGTATTCCTTGACAAAGGCCTCGTTCTCCGGGGTCTGCAATGCGGCGCTGTAGTGCAGCGCCGAGATGTCGCCGATGACTTCGTCGCCCATCGACGGCAATACGAACTCGTCAAAGCTGGTGCCGGCGCCGATCACCCGCTTCTTGTTGCCGGACGCCGCCAGTTGCTTGGGGAGTTGCAGTGTTCCCGCGCCGACCGGCACGATGAAGATCGCGTCTGCGTCCGGATTCAGGTCGGCAATGTAGGGACCGAAATCCATCGTGTTGATCGGCGGCCAGATCTTCTGGACGATCTTGCCGCCGCACTGCTCAAAGGTCTTCTGGAATCCGCCGACGACCTCGTAGCCGAAGGCATAGTCTGAGGCAATCGTATCGATCTTCTTGAAGCCGTGGGCACAGGCCCACGCACCGAACGGGTGGCTCGGCTGCGAGCTGGACCAGCTGGTGCGCGCGAAATAGGGGTATTTGGAGGCGTCGCGCTGGGTCAGGTTGTCCGAGGCGGGGATCGAGGAGATATAGATGACCTTCTCGCGGGTGCTGACCGGGGCAAGCGCGTAGCCGGTCGAGGCCAACAGGCCGCCGACCAGCATGTTGACCTTGTTCTGCTTGATCAGCTTTTCGGCCTTCAAGACCGCGGTCGCCGGCTTGCCCTGGGTATCTTCGACAATGAATTTGACCGTCGCGCCGTGGAACTGGCCCTTGTGGTCGTCGAGATACATCTGGAAGCCGTTGCGCATGTCGGCGGCGATCTGCGCAAAAGGGCCGGTGGTCGGCGCGAGAAAGCCGATGCGCAGCTCGTCGGCGGCGGCGCCCCGCGCCGCGATCGATGCGAACGCGGCGGCGAGCGCCATCAGGCCGATCCTGGCGAGCGATTTGGCCGTCATTGTCACCCCACCTCTCTCTTGTCTCGGGTTTCCGGTTCGGCGCGGCGGCGCCAAATCCCTATCAGCGCGACCTCCCTCCCCGCACCCGCCGGGCGGCGCGGCGCCCGGCGGATGCCGAGGAGCCCGTCCGGCAGGCAATAGATCGCCAGCACGTAGACCCCGCCCAATACGTACTGCCACCACGGCACCAGGGTGCTCAGATATTCGCGCAGGAACAGCACGATGGCGGCGCCGACGGCGCCGCCGATCAGGGTTCCCGGGCCGCCAAGAACGACCATCAGCAGGGCGTCGACCGAGGTCGTCAGGGTCACGTCTTCCGGGCTGACCTGGCCGCTGACCTCGGCCCACAGCACCCCGGCGAGGCCGCCGAAGCCGCCGGCAACGACAAAGGTGATGAATTTGTGCAGCCAGGTATTGTAGCCGAGGATGCGCATTCGCACTTCGTGCTCGCGGATGCCGACGAGGCTGCGCCCGAACGGCGATTCGACGAGGACGTAAAGCACCAGCAGGGAGAGGACGAAGAAAGCGAAGACGAGGTAGAAATAGGTCGCGTCGTTGCCGAGCCGGATCGGGCCGAGCGTCGGGCGGCCCAACAGGTTGAGGCCGTTGTCGCCGCCGGTCAGCGAATCCCAGCGATAGGCGAGGCCCCAGACGCACTGGCTCAACGCCAATGTGATCATCAGGAAATAGACGCC
The DNA here is from genome assembly GCA_035252905.1 of Allostellaceae bacterium. GTDB lineage: Bacteria > Pseudomonadota > Alphaproteobacteria > ATCC43930 > CGMCC-115725 > AP-15. The sequence goes on from DATFCQ010000080.1 coordinate 15,339, forward strand.
GCCGGCGCGCAATGCGAACAGGCCGAAGACGGCCGCCGTCGCTGCCCCCAGCAGGATCCCGAACAGGATCACCAGCAGAAAATCCCAGCCCAGGCCGAACTGAAAGCGGGTCGCCAGGATCGCCGCCAGATAGGCGCCGAGACCGAGATAGGCCGCCTGCCCGAGCGAGGGGAGCCCGGTAAAGCCGAGCAACAGGTCGACGCTCATCGCCAGGATCGCGATAATCAGACCCCGAGTGACCAAGAGCAGCAGAAAGGGCGTCGTGTGCGGCGTGATCGCGGCGATCGCGAAGAGCGCGAGGACCACCGCCAACACCTTGCCCTGCCGGGTCAACCGCCCGTCCTCACGCGCGACCGAACAGGCCCGTCGGCTTGACCGCGAGCAACAGGACCATCGGCGCGTAAAGCGTGAAGTAGGCCACCTCGGGAAACAGCGCCTTGCCGAAATTGTCGGCGAGGCCAACCACGACGGCGCCGATCGCGGCCCCGCCGAGGCTGCCCATGCCGCCGATGATCACCACGGCAAAGGCGATCGGCAGGATATCGAGGTCGAGCCCGGGATAGACCCCGAGAAAGGCGCCGCCGATCATCCCGCCCAATCCCGCCAGCGTCGCCCCCAATGCAAAGATCAGCATCGAGACGCGCGAGGTGTCGATGCCGACGCCGCGCGCCATCTCGGCGTCGTCGACGGTGGCGCGCACCACCGCCCCGATCCGCGTCTTTTCCAGGACCAGCCACAGGACAAGGCCGATCACCGCCGCCAGGGCGATCATGAAGATGCGGTAGAGCGGCAGATGGAGGCTGCCGGCGGCGAGGCTGCGCGCCAGCGCCGGCGGCGGGTTTATGATGAAATTGTCGCCGCCCCAGATGTCGAGCGCCGCCTGCTGGAACAGCAGCAGGAACCCGAACGTCACCAGCACCTGCCGCAATACGTCGAAGCCGAGCGGACGCAGAAAGATCCGCTCCGTCGCCAGCCCCAAAAGGGCGATCGCCAGCGCCGCCGCCGGGATCGCCAGCAGCCACGAGCCGGTCGTCCAGATCACGGTCAGCGCGACATAGCCGCCGAGCAGGAAATAGGAGCCATGGGCGATGTTGACGATGCGCATGACGCCGAAGATCAGCGACAGCCCGCTGCCGAGGAGAAACAACAGCGCCCCGTAAGAAACGCCGTTGAAGGCCTGGAGCAGCCAGAACTTCGCGTCCATCGCGGACCGCCCCCTTTCGCGCGCAGCTCTCGTGCAGTTTATCCTATGTTGAACAGGGTGAGCCAGTGAATCGCGCGCCGCAAAGACAGAGATTTCCCATCGATTGCAAAGCGCGCCCTTTCGCCGGCACGGCGCGGCGCGTCTATCGGCTCGCGTAAAGCGAGCGCTGGTTCAGAGCGCCGAGGCCGAGAGTGTGCCCGAAGGCGGACTGCTCGGCATCGAATTGCCGGGTCATCGTCTCCGCTTGCGCCAATGCCCGGCCGAGCCGGGTGGAGGCGATACGATCGCCCCATCGGGGCGCGCCGCGCGCACGGGCAAACGCCTTCCGCCCGCCTGCCGTGTCGATGGCCGGGAACTGCGCCGCGCAATCCTCAAGGGCGGCGACATCGCACAACCCGCTGTCGCGCAGGACGCGGTGCAGATAGCTCACCACCCCGTCCACCAATTTGTCGGCGGGGCGCCCCGCTCTGATCCATTTGTCGAGATTGCCGATGCCCCAATTATAGGCGGCGATCGCATCCGGCCAATTGCCGTAGCGCCGATAAAGCTGCGCCAGATAGGCCCGGCCGATGGCGCGGTTTTGCGAAGCGTCGAAACGGTTGCCGCCGCCGACGTCGACGGCCGCCTTGGCGCTGACCTGCATCGGCCCCTGCGGTCCGGCCGGATCGAGGCGCCACATCGCAGGGTTTTGCCCATGGCTCGACTCGGCTCCGTCGACGGCGTAAGCGACGCGATCGAGCTGTCGGGTGGCCGTGGGCCGCCCGCCGGCCGCCGCCGCGAAAGCCGGCAGGGTGAGCAGTGCGGCGAGCACCGCCGCGTGCGGCAACCCTGTTGCCGACCGCCGTTCTCTCGTTCTCATCACCAGCTGCAGACCCCCCGGTAGAAACAGATGTTACGTCGGGTAACAAACGGTAACGCCCGCGGCCGGTTCATGTTCCCGGCGCTCTGCGACCATTCGGCAATTTCGCCCGACATGCGCCAATGATGAACCCGTCCGACATGCGGTCATTAAAGCATGACCCGACTGCCGCGGATAGGCGCAAGCCGCCGCGGTTTGCGGCGCATCGCCGCTGCCGGGCCGCGCCTGCGCGTTTACGGCCCGGCGCGATCGAGGGTACAAGCACATCCGCCTCGGTCGGTCGTGAGACGTCGCGGTGATCTCTTTTGTCGCAAGCCTCGGCATCGCCCTTTTATTGCTGCTGTCGGCGGCGCCGATCCGCACCGCTGCAGCCGACGATCAATGCCCGGACCGTCAGCCGACCGAATTGGCGCTCGGGTTCTCCGAGGGCGTGCCGCTGGTCACGGTGAGGATCGACCGGGCGCCGGCGCGCATGATCCTTGATACCGGGGCCGAAGAGACGGTGCTCTCGACCGCCGCCGCGGCCCGGCTCGGCCTCGACGCCCATTATGAATACCCAAGACAGCTGCGCAGCGTCAGCGGCGGCGTCGTGACCGGCGAGGCGAAGATCGCGAGCCTTGCTGCCGGCAGCGCTGGGGCGCGCGATTTTATCGTCCTTGTCGGTTCCCTGTCCCTGCCGGGCGCCGGGGAGGATCGGCCGGACGGATTGCTCGGCGGCGATTTCCTGTCGCGTTTCGATGTGGATCTCGACCTCTCGGGCGGTCGCCTGACCCTGTACCGGCCCGGCTGCGCGCCCGCGCGCCCGCCGTGGCGAATGGCGTACACGACAGTGGCAGCCAACCGCTCGCTTTACGACCGGCTGTTCTTCCCGGTCGATCTCGACGGCCGCAAGCTCTTCGCCTTTTTCGACACCGGCGCGCAGATCTCGGCGATCGACCGGAGAGCCGTCCTGGGTCTCGGTCTGCCGGAGGGGGCGATCGCCCGGGACCCGGTGGCGACGATGCGCGGGGTTTCATCCGCGATGGTAAAGGTGCACGCGCACCGCTTCCGGCAATTGCGGATCGGCGATACGGTCTTGCGCGACCCGGTCCTGATCGTCGCCGGTCTGAACCTGTCCGATGCGGATATCGTGCTCGGCCTCGATGTGCTGCGCGGGCGGCGGCTGTGGCTTTCCTACGCCGCGCACCGGGTCTTTCTCGGGCTGCCGCGCGGGCCGTGAGGAAAGCGGCGGAATGCGCTCCGCTGCACAATTCCCATCACCGCTCCTTTTCTCGCCATCCCGTGGGCTGAAGGCCCACGAGACAATAGGAGGAGCATTTACCAATTTTCCGTATCAATCTGTATTCTTGCCCAGCCTCGCCGCTATTCCGCCAATTGTGGCATCACGGGCGCCGCGGCACTTCAAGGCCGAGGAGCCGCGCCGCGTTGCCGCCGAGGATCGCGCGGCGCTCGGCGTCGTCGAGCCCGGCCGCCCCTTCGATAAAGCCCAGGGGATCGATCTCGCCCATGTCGGCGGGGTAGTCGGTGCCCATCAGGATGCGGTCGGCGCCGTATTCCGCGACCAGGAATTCAAGCTGGTGACGGGTATAGACGAGCGAGTCGAAATAGACCCGCTTCAGATAGGTCGACGGCATCCGGTGCAATTCGGTGCAGCAATCGGGGCGCGCGGCGGCGGCGTGGTCGATGCGGCCCGGATAGGCCGGCAGAAACCCGCCGCCATGGGCGACGACGAGCTTCAGATTGGGGCAGTCGCGCAACACGCCGCCAAAGATCAGGTGATGCAAGGCCACCGTCGAGTCGAGCGGGTTGCCGATCACATTGGCGAAATAATGGTCGCGGAAGCGCCGCGCCTCGGTGAAGCCGTCGGAATGCATGAACACGACAAAGCCCAACTCTTCGAGACGGGCGAAAACCGGGCGGAAACGCGGCGCCGACAGATCTTCGCCGGCGACGTGGGTCATGATCTCGACGCCGCGGAAGCCCAACGATGTGTGCAGGCGTTCGAGTTCGCGCAAGGCCATCTCGGGCGCCTGCAGCGGCACCGTGCCGAGGCCGACAAAGCGGTCGGGATGGCGCCCGCAAATCTCGGCGATGAAATCGTTGATCGCCTGCGCGGTGGCGAGGCCCAATTCGGGATCGGCGCCGTAATAAGTCTGGCGCGGCGCCGGCGAGATCGCCTGGATGTCGATGCCCATATGGTCCATATCGGCGATGCGCTGTTCGGCCGAAACGCTCTGCATTGCGGTGCGCTCGCCGTTCTTGCGGTTGATCTCTCGGCTCTGTTCATGGGCTGCGGTTTCGAGGAACCAGCGCGCCACGGCCTCGTTGCCGGCGACCATTTCCGTCGCCTTGGCGCTGCGCACATGGCAATGGATGTCGATCGTGAACCATTTGCCGCGGGCATGGACAGGGCCGGGAAAATGCCCGGGGATCGGCGCCCCTTCGGGCAGGCATTTGAACAGCATCGGCGGCTCCTATTTCACCAACGGGACAGTGAGGCAGAGGGCATGCCGTATTTTATTTTCTCATTGCCGCACGGCCTCATTGTGAAATCAAAGGATCATTCTCGCAAAGCTGCTCAGCCCGGGCGCGCCGGCGTCGGGAGACCGAGCAGGCGCGCGGCGTTGCCGCCGAGGATCGCGCGGCGCTCGTTGTCGTCGAGACCGGGGGCGCTTTCGATAAAGCCCAAGGGATCAACCTCGCCCATGTCGGCCGGGTAGTCGGTGCCCATCAGAACGTGGTCGGCGCCGTATTGCGCGACGAGATATTCGAGCTGATGATGGGTGTAGACGATCGTGTCGAAATAGAGCCGCTTCAGATAGGTCGTCGGCATCCGGGCGATGCGCTCGCAGCAATCGGGGCGCGCCGAGGCGGCATGGTCGATGCGGCCCGAATAGGCCGGCAGATAGCCGCCGCCATGGGCGACGACGAGCTTCAGATTGGGACAATCGGCGAGCACGCCGCCAAAGATCAGGTGATGCACCGCAACCGTCGAGTCGAGCGGGTTGCCGATCACATTGGTCAGGTAATGGTCGGCAAAGCGCCGCGCCTCGGTAAAGCCGGTCGGGTGCATGAAGACGAGGAGGCCCAGTTCCTCGATGCGCTGGAAGATCGGGCGGAAGCGCTCGGCCGACAGATCCTCGCCGGCGACGTTGGTGGCGATCTCGATGCCGCGGAAGCCGAGCGATGTCTTCAGCCGTTCGAGTTCCCGGACGGCGAGTTCGGGGGCCTGGAACGGCACCGTGCCGAGGGCGGTGAAGCGGTCGGGGTGGCGGCCGACGATCTCGGCGAGACCGTCATTGACGACCCGCGCCGTGGCGATGCCGAGTTCGGGATCGAGGGCGTAATAGGTCTGCCGCGGCGACGGGCTGATCGCCTGGATGTCGATCCCCATCCGGTCCATGTCGGCGAGGCGCTCTTCGACCGAGGTGGACTGGACATGCGTGCGCCGGGCCTGCTCGCGGTTGACCTCGCGCGTCCTCTGATTGGCGAAGACCTCACGCGGCTGGCGCACGGCTTCCTCGTGGCCGGAGACCATCTCGGCGGCCTTCTCGCTCAGCATGTGGCAGTGGATGTCGACCGTAAACCACTTGCCGCGGGCATGGGCGGGGCCGGGGAAGCGCCCCGGGATCGGCGCCCCCTCGGGCCGGCAGGTGAACAGCATGGCGGACTCTCCCATTCAGTTGAACTCTTGGCGCGTCTTCTCGCGCTCCGGGGTCCAGCGGCGCCTTGGCGGGTGCCGGCGCAGTCGCCCGGGCGCCGACCCAAGGCCCGTCCGCTCGCATCAAACCCTCCTGCGCTCAGGATGCCGGATAATGCGTGGTCAGCGCCCGGCCGCCGGCGGTCGCCGGCTCGGCGTCGATCAGGACGAAGGCAAAGACGCAGGGCGCGCCGCTGTTGTTGACCCAGGCGTGCATCGTGCCGCGCTGGACGACGATGTCGCCCGCCTTCAGAGGCACGGTCTTGCCATCGTCCAATTCCAGGTCGCACTCGCCCGACAACAGGATGGCGTAATCGAGCGTCTCGGTCCGGTGCATGAATTTCGGCGCGCCGGGGGCGATCTCGGTGACGCGGATGACCGTGCCCTGGCCGCTGCCGACATAGTTGTAGCGGGTGACGAACCCCTGTTTCTGCGCCGCCGCGGCCGCGCCCGAATTGTCGACCGGCATGTGGTCGGTCGACCAGATCTCGACCCGGGCGAGCCCCGGCCGGCCCTCCCGGCTCACCCCCGAAAGGCGCTCGTCCGAGGCGATAACGGCCTTGCCGTTGTGGTCGTGCCCGGTAACGATGCGCCGGATTTCGAGCGCCATGTTTCCCCCCTTGCGATCGTTGCGGCTGTCTTAACCGTATGGCGCCGAGAGATAAAGCGGCAAGGAACGGCCTCAGAGCCCGACGCTGCGGCTGACGCGCTCGGAATAGCGCGCGCCGGCGGCGGCGCCCGGGGCGAAGATGCGCTCCAGCGCGGCGAGCGTCTCGGCCGAGGGGGAGAGGTCGGCGGCGGCGGCGTTTTCGGCGAGGCGCTCGGGGCGGCTGGTGCCGGGGATCGGCACGATCGCGGGGCCGCGAGACAGCAGCCAGGCGAGCGCCAGTTGCGCCGGCGTGCAGTGTTCGGCCGCGGCGAGGCGGCGCAATTCGGCGACCAAGGCCAGGTTCTGCGGCAGGTTCTCGTCGGCAAAGCGCGGCATATTGCGGCGCGCGTCGTTGGCCGCAAGCGCCTCGCGGCCGGCGATCGCGCCGGTCAGAAAACCGCGCCCCAACGGGCTGTAGGCGACAAAGCCGATGCCCAGTTCGGCGCACAGCGGCAGCACTTCGCGTTCGACGTCGCGCGTCCACAGCGAATATTCGATCTGCACCGCGGTCATCGGGTGGACTGCGTGCGCCCGCCGGATCGTCGCCGGCGCCGCCTCCGAGATGCCGAGAAAGCGCACCTTGCCGGTCCGGACGAGATCGCTCATCGCGCCGACCGTGTCCTCGATCGGCACCGTGCGGTCGATGCGGTGGATGTAATAGAGATCGATCACGTCGGTCTTGAGCCGCTGGAGGCTCCGCTCGCAGGCGGATTTGACGTAGTCCGGCCGGCCGTCGGCGGCGGGGGTGCCGTCCGGGCGGCGCAGATTGCCGAATTTGCTGGCGAGCACGAAGCGCGAGCGCCGGCCGGCGATCGCCTCGGCGACCAGTTCCTCGCCGCGCCCGCCGCCATAGGCGTCCGAGGTGTCGAGAAAATCGACGCCGAGATCGAGCGCGCGGCGCAGGGTGGCGAGCGCCGAAGCGGGGTCGGGCTCGCCGTAGAACGGCGTCATCGTGGCGCAGCCGAGGCCGATCGCCGACACCTCCAACGCTGCAAGCTTGCGGCGGTGCATCGTGCGCCTCCTGTTGAAACCCGATTACAGCTCGCGCAGACGGCGCGCCATCGCCTCGTCCCACAGCCCGGCGCGCGGCAGGTCGAAGATCAATTGTGCGTCGCCGGCGGCGGTGTACCAGGAATGGTCGGCGATCTCGGCTTCGAGCTGGCCCGCCGCCCAGCCGGCATAGCCGAAGGCGAGAAAGCTCTTGTGCGGACCGCGGTGATGACCGATGTCGACGAGGATGTCGCGGTTCGCGGTCATTGCCACCTCGCCGTCGACGACGAGCGTGCCGGCGCGCCGGTAATCGGGGGTATGAACAACAAAGCCGCGCTCCGGCTCGACCGGCCCGCCGGCAAAGACGCGCAGGGTGCCTGTGACATGGCTGTCCTTGGCGTCGCCGGTCGCCGCGAGCAGGCTCTTGAGCGGGCGGGCGCCGAGCGGGCGGTTGATGACGACGCCAAAGGCGCCGCTTTTGTCGTGGCGCAGGATCAGGATCACCGCGTGGTCGAAGCGCGGGTCTCCCATGCTCGGCGAGGCGACCAGGAGCTGGCCGGGGAGCGGCATCTCGGCCGCCATCGCGGGAAAGGCCGCTGCAAGCAGCAGTAGCAGGAGCGCGAAGGGGGGCGCGCGCCGGGCAAGGATCAGAGGCATCGCGCCGCTCTCCGGCCGATGGCGGTGACGGGGCGACGAGCTTACCCGGCCCCTGCCGCCGCGCAAAGGGGGCCCCTTGCCGGCGGGCGCGGGAGGCGTGAAGATCGCGTCTGGAAACCTGGAGACAGAGAGAAGATGGCGAGCACGACCCCGCATCCTCCCTCGGAACAAGCCTGGATCATCACGACCGCGGCGGGGACCGGCATTGCCGGGTTTGCCGGCGACGGCGGCCCGGCCGATCGGGCCCGGCTCAACGGCCCGTTCGATCTGGTCTTCGACCCGGAAGGCAATCTCTACTTTTCGGACACGTTCAACCACCGCATCCGCCGCATCGACGCGCGCACCGGCACGATCGCGACCTGCGCCGGAAGCGGGGAAGCCGGCTATTCCGGCGACGGCGGCCCCGCCACCCGCGCCCGTCTCAACGAGCCCTACGGCGTCGCCCTCGACAACAAGGGCAACCTCTATATCGCCGACCGCCACAATCATTGCGTTCGTCGGGTCGATCCCTCGGGCGTCATCACCACCTTTGCCGGCGACGGGAATTCCGGCTTTGGCGGCGACGAAGGTCCGGCCGAAGCGGCGCAGATGGTCGAGCCCAACGGGCTGGCCTTCGATCCGACCGGGGGGCGGCTCTATATCGCCGATGTCGGCGGCAACCGCGTGCGTTTTGTCACCTTCGAGTCCGGGAAGATCGAAACCTTTGCCGGCACCGGCACGGCCGAGCACGGCGGCGACGGCGGCCCGGCCGCCGGCGCC
>DATFCQ010000081.1:0-46567 GCA_035252905.1 Allostellaceae bacterium
GACCGCCCGGCCCGGCCCGCGCGCCCGCTCTTGCGCCCACCGCGCGAAATGCCAAAGCGCCGCGCCTTCGGCTCGTTGCGCGGGCGCGTGGCCCTGCTCCATGCGCTTGCGCATATCGAGTTGAATGCGATCGATCTCGCCTGGGATCTCCTCGCGCGCTTTTCCGAGCCGGGGTTGCCGCGCGCCTTTTGCGACGATTGGACCGGAGTGGCCGACGAGGAGGCGGGGCATTTCGAACTGCTGACGCGGCGGCTCGCGGAATTGGGGGCGTCCTACGGCGATCTTCCCGCCCATGACGGGCTGTGGGAGGCGGCGGTGGCGACCGCCGACGACCTGTTGGCGCGCCTCGCCGTCGTACCGCTCGTGCTCGAAGCGCGCGGTCTCGACGCGACCCCGCTGATGGCCGAGCGCCTCGCCCGCGCCGGCGATGCGCCGAGCGCGGCGCTCCTCGACCGCCTCCACCGCGACGAGATCGGCCATGTCGCGATCGGCCGGCGCTGGTTCGAGGCGCTCTGCGAAACCCGCGGCCTCGCCCCGGTCACGACGTTTCACGACCTCGTCCGCCGCCGTTTCAAGGGCGGGCTGAAGCCGCCCTTCAACGATGCGGCGCGGGAGGCCGCCGGTTTCCCGGCGCACTATTACCTGCCGCCCCTTCCGGGTGCCCCTGGAAAAGGTTAACCGGAGCGAAAGCCAGCAGGGGTATGGTGAGGGAAAATCCAAACGTGCCGATAAGGAACTTGCAGCAGTTGAGCCTTGTTGCCGATTCCTGATAGCCCAGTAGCCGGCCCGGCACATATGCGGTCCAGCCTTGGCTGCCAGCGGCCACGATCAGCGACAATTGTACAGGCGTTTATTTTGTGAATAGGATAGGGTCAGCGATATGACCGAAAGTCATCCACCTCACCGCCACGGATCTGCCCGTGCCGGGTCAAACGGCCTGTTCCGGAGTGATCGCGAACAGATCAGCAAAGCGCGTCAGGCAGCGGAAGCGCTGTTCAGGCCGAAACGGCAGGATACCCCGCCATCGGTTTCAGACCCCCACCGACCGGCCGAGCCGTCGCAGCGGACACCGCGCATCCTGAGATCTTTGCCGGTGCCGGCCCGTCACGCGAAAGCCGAGCCTCCGGCCGATCCCGAACCGCCGATGCCGCGAAAGATCCCAGCATCCCAGTTTGCGCGGATCCGCGCCTGTGTGAAATACGGCATGACCATTCCCCAGGTGGCGCAGGTCTATGGGGTTGCCGTGGGCGAGATCGAACGCATTCTGGGGAAAGCCTGAGGCCGCTGTCGCGGGTGCGATCATTCACACTGCCACGAGCCTGGCGGTGGTCGCATCCCCGCTGTTCAGTTCGCTGCCGAGGTAGCGGGCAAGTGCGTCCATCGCGGAGCGGCCGGCGCGGGCCTCGGCTTCGGGGTTGTAGTTGGTATTGGTGTTGACGTCATAGGTGTAGAGGACGCCCTCCGCATCGGCGACGAACTCGATCCCGGCGACGCCGATGCCGTTGCGGGCAAGAAAGACCTCATAGCGACGCTTCAGTTCGGCGTCGATGTCGTCGACGATCGTGAATTTGGCGCGCGGCTCTGCACCGGCCGGACAGAAGGCATCGCCGACGGCGCAGACGTCGGCCGGGCACAGTTCGAAGCCGTCACGGGTGTCGACCTCGACCGCGTAGAGGAACCGGCCGCCGATGAATTCGGCGCGGGTGATCAGCGGCACCGGCGCCTGCACATAGCGCTGCAGCAGGGAGAGGCCGTCGACCGGCGCTTCGTATTCCGGGCCGTCGAGATAGTCGGCGAGCGCCCCGGCACTGTGAAACAGGCGGACGCCGAGTCCCTTGCCGCCGCGGTTCGGCTTCAAAATGAAGGGGCCGTCTGCAAAACGCTGCCGCGCCGCGGCGACCAGCAAGTCCTTGCCGGCGACGAGCACCGTCTCGGGGGTGCGGATGCCGGCGGCTTCGAGAGCGGCGTATTGGCGCGCCTTGCTGATTTCGAGGTCGAGCGCGCGGCTGCCGTTGACGACGCGGCGGCCGTGGCGTTCGAGCCAGGCCAGCACCGCGGCGGTCAGTTCGGCGGCGTAGCGGTGGCCGCGGGTGTGCGACGAGGCGCTCATCCGATTGTAGAAGACGCCTTTGGGCGGCGGCCGCGACAGGTCGAAGACGCCGCGGTCGAGGAACCAGTCGCGCCACGGCAGCTCCTGGCGCTCGAAGGCGGCAGCCAGAGGCTCGAGCCAGGCCGCGTTCTCGTGAATGACATGAATCCGGGTCATGGCCTGACGTTAATTGCACGCACATCGCCAGTCAATATATTGGTATAATACATTATAATGTCGGAAAATACGAATTTGGTGTTCGCACGCACCGTCCGCCAATCCTCGGTCACGAAGAATGACCGTCGTCATCAAATCCAGCGCCGCCAGCGGAACCAGGCGAGCGGGATCAGGGCGCTGATAATGATCACGGCCCAGCCGAATGCGTAGCCCCAGCTCCAGGTCAGTTCCGGCATGTATTTGAAGTTCATGCCGTAGATGCCGGCCATCAGAGTCGGCGGGATGCCGACGACCGAGACCACGGTCAGTATCTTGAAGATATTGTTCTGCTGGATGTTGATGAAGCCGAGCGTCGCGTCCAACAGAAACTGAACCTTGCTGTCCAGATGCCCGTCATAATCCCTGAGCGAGTCGATGTCTTGGCGCAGGGTCTTCATCCGGGGTGCCAGCGCCTCGGGCAGCCAGCCATGCGCCATCTCGCTCACATAGGGCACAATGCGTCCGACGCCCAGCAGCACCTCCCTGATCTTAGAGACGTGGTCGCCGATGCGGCCCACCGTGCGTAGAGTGTCGCGCAATGCCATATCGGCCGCGCGATGCCGGGGCCGTACATAGGCTTCCGGCTGGAACACGTCTTTCGAGAGATCGTCCAGCCGCGATCCCACCTGCTCCAATACATCCGCCAGCCGATCCACGATCGCCTCGAACAGCGACACGAAGGCCTCGGCGCTGCAGGTGCGGGGCGGAAGGCGCTGGCCGGCCGTGCGGAACGCCGTCAGCTCGGCGAAGCGGACGCTCACGAGGTGGCGCGGCGACAGCACCAGGCCGATCGGCGAGACTTCCGGTACGGCGCTGCTGCGCGCGACCGCCGGCGTGCTGAGATAGAGCGCATCGCCGACCGCATTCAGCCGGCTGGAGCTCTCGATCTCGCTGATCTGCGCCCGCGTCGGTACGGAAAGGCCGGTTGCCCTCTCGACGGTCGCACGCTCCGCCTCGGTCGGGTCCACCAGATCGAACCAGATCGCGCTCGCGGGCTCGGCGCCGGCAGGATAGAGGGTCAGCATCGCAATTGTGCGCGTCCGCGCAAGGTTATCGGTTCATGCATCAGTATCTCAAAGCCTGTTTGAGTCGCCGTTGTGCCGTGAAGTCGGCAGAATGCGCTACGCTTTTCCGCCCTACATTGAACCGTAGGGCGGAAAAGCGTAGCGCATTCCGCCACTCTCCTTACTCAACTTTGGCGCCGGATCACGCCAGCGCCCGGGTCAGGGCGGCGACGTCCGTCAGGCCCGTCAGGTCCAGGCATGAGGACAGGACCTGCTCGACGATCTCGGGGGCGATCGGCCTGACGGCGTGGCGGGCGCAGTCGCGAAACTTGTCGGCAAGCTGGTCCATGCCGAGCGGCCGCTCCGGCGATCCGGACGGGGCGGCGGTTTCTAGGGAGGCGCTGTTTCCGTCCTTTCGCCGCACCGACAGGCGGGCCCAGCCCTTCGGCCGACCGTCCTGCGCCTCGCCCCGGATGGCGGCGGCAAGGGCGAGCACGTCGGGATCGTGGATATTGTTCACTTCGTCGATGCCGACCCGGCCATGGGTCAGCGCCGCCGCCGTCAGGAACGGGAGGCCGAACTGGGCATGCACGACATGCTCGGGGCGGCGCTTGTGGGCACCGCCGGCGAACTGCTCGGCATGGCTTGCGGCGTCGGTTTCAAGGGTGACTTCGGCGACGTCGCCGGCGGTAAGGTGAAGCTGCCGATGCAGCGCGAGGGCGGCGTCCAGGGCCGCATGCAGCGGCCGGCCGCACGGATAGGGCTTGAAGCTGATCGCCTCGCCGCGGAAGGACGTGCCCAGCGCGTCGGTGAGGCGCGCGACGTCATAGCCGCCGGGCTGGTACAATTCAAAGAAACCGAAGCGTCCGGTGAAGATCTCGTGCGCGCCGGTAAAGCCCTCGCCGGCTAGGATGGCGGCGAAGACCCCGGCTCCGGCGGCCTGCCCGGCTTGCAGGCGCTTGGTCAATGCCCCGTCGAGAATGCATTGGCGATTGCCGGCCGCCTGGCTGTAGGCGATCCCGAACGCGTTCAGCATCTGCGCCGCACCGAGGCCGAGGAGCTTGCCGGCGACGGCGGCGGCGCCAAACACCCCCATCGCGGCGGTGCGGTGCCAGCCGCGATCGGTCGTGGCAGCGAGGGCGACGCGACAGGAGACGTCAAGGCCCAATGCGATCGCCAATACGAGATCCCGCCCCGAAACGCCTCCCCGGCGGTCGGCGATCGCCAGCCCCGCCGCCAATGCCGAGACTCCCGGGTGAATGGAGCCCGCATCGTCCAGCGTGTCGTCGAAATCGAGGGCGTGGCCCATCGCGGCGTTGATCAGCGCGGCATGAGGGGCGGGCAGGCGGGATCCGTGCAGCAGCACCCGGCTCTCCGCCCGGCCTCCCCACCGGCCCAGCACATCCGACACTATGGCGATGCCCGGGGCGCCGCTGCCGCCCAACATGCAGCCGAGCGTGTCGGCGATATCGCGGGCCGCGGCGTCTATCGTCGTCTGCGGAAGATCCGCAAAGCCGGTGCGACAGACATGTTCGGCCAGATCATGGGCGGGATCGCGGATCGGCATGGCGCTCTGTGCTCCGTTTCGGAACCTGTCGGAGCCAGTCGTATGCCGCATTTCGCGACACCCTGCGAGCCGCCTGTTCCGCCTGTTTTTGCAGGCGAAAAGCAGGATCTTGCGGGAAGCCCCCGACGAAATCCGATCCTGCGCATCGCAGCTTGCAGAAGTCTACATCATCAATGCCGATTTGTCAATACAGATTGCTTTCTTGGCACGACCGGGCGCACCGCCCGACGCCCGAGATCAAGAACCGGCGCCTGTGAGGACGACAGATCCGGAATCCTTGATTTGCTCGAAGGGTCGTTTACGGTAGGCGGAGGCGATCTCTTGGGCGCTGCGCATCGACGATGAAACCCGCCGCGTTCCGCTATTTTGCGCCGCGCACGCTTGACGAGGCGCTCGCTCTGTTGGCCGAGCACGGCGAGGAGGGCAAGGTTCTGGCCGGCGGGCAGAGCCTCGTGCCGGCGATGAATTTTCGCCTGGCGCGGCCGGCGAGCCTGATTGACATCAATCGCGTCGCCGGGCTCGATTACGTCCGGGAGCAGGACGGAATCCTGCGCATCGGCGCCCTGGCCCGGCACGCCCGTTTCGAGCGGCCGGTCGCAGGAGGGGCATTGGCGGCGCTTCTGCCGCGCGTCGCGCGCCACATCGCGCATTGGCCGATCCGCGTGCGCGGCACCTTCGCCGGCAGCCTCGCCCATGCCGATCCGGCCTCCGAATGGTGCCTCATTGCGGCGACGCTCGATGCCGAGCTGGCTATCGCCAGCCGCCGAGGCACCAGGACAGTGCGGCCGAGCGAATATTTCGTCGCGGCGCTGACGACCGCGCTCGCAGAGGACGAGTTGTTGACCGAGATACGCCTGCCCTTGCTCGACAGGCGCTGGCGTACCGGCTTTGCCGAGTTCAGCCGGCGTGCCGGCGATTACGGATTGGCGATCTGCGCCGCCTTCCTGCGCATCGAGCAGGGTCGCATCGCCGAGGCGCGCGTCGGGGTCGGCGGCGCCGCCGATCGCCCGTCGCGCATCGCCGCGGCGGAGCAATTATTGATCGGCAGCGACGGCGGCAATACGGTGCGGCGCGAGGCCGGGCGGATTGCGGCGCAGGCGATCGAGCCGCTGGAAGACGTGCAGGCGAGCGCCGCCTTCCGCCGCGACCTGGTGCAGGCGATGGTCGAGCGCGCCCTCGCGCAGGCCTGCGGGTCATGAGCTGGGTCGGGCGGCGATTGCCGCGCTACGAGGACCCGGTCCTGTTGCGCGGACAGGGAAGCTATGTCGCGGATCTCGCCCGCGGCGCCCGCATCCTGCGCTTTGTGCGCAGCCCGGCGGCGCGCGGCCGGATCCTCGGGATCGCGGCGCCGCCGGGCGCGCAGGTCATCACCGCGGCCGATCTCGACGGCGTCGGCCCGCTCTGCCCGCGCCTCAATCGGCCCGATTATGTGCCGATCGCGCAGCCGCTCCTCGCCAAGGACCGCGTCACCTATGTCGGCGAAGCGATTGCCGCCGTGCTCGCCGACACCGCCGCCGCGGCCGAGGACCTCGCTGACGGGATCGCGGTCGAGATCGCGGCGGAGGCGCCGGTCGTCACCTTGGACGAGGCGCTCGCTCCCGGCGCGTCCTTGGTGCACGACAGGGCCGCAAACAACACGGTGATCGACGCCCGTTTTGAAACCGGGGACGTCGCCGCCGCATTCGCCTCGGCCGATCGCATTATCGAATTCGCGTTTCTGTCGCACCGGCAGGCGGCGATGCCGCTTGAGCCGCGCGGCGCCCTGGCCGCCTGCGATCCCGCGACCCGTCGCGTCACCTTGACGGCTTCGACGCAGGCGCCGCACATACTGCGCACCGGCATCGCCGATATCCTGGGCATGCCGGAAGCCGATCTGCGCGTCATCGCGCCGGACGTCGGCGGCGGCTTCGGTCAGAAGATGGCCCTCCCTCCCGAATACGTCGTCGCGGTCTGGGCGGCGCGGCATTTCGGCGGCGCGGTCGTCTGGCTCGAAGACCGTCTGGAGAACCTGACCGCTGCGTTTCATGCCCGCGACCAGCGGCTCGCTCTGCGCGGCGCGTTCGCGCGCGACGGGGCGTTATTGGCGCTGGACGCCGACATTCTCTGCAATGTCGGCGCCTATTCGAACTATCCCGTCACCTCCGGGGTCGAGCCGCTGATGGCCTTGGCCGAACTGCCGGGGCCCTATGCCGTGCGCAATTATCGCGTCCGGGCGCGCGGCATCGCCACCAATACCTGTCCGATGGCGCCCTATCGCGGCGTGTCCCGTCCGGTCATCACCGCCGCAATGGAACGGCTGATGGAGTGCGCGGCGGCAAGCCTCGGCCGCGACGCTCTGGAGGTGCGCCGCCGCAACCTGATTACGTCGTTTCCCTGCATATCGGCCACCGGCATCGTCCATGACGGCGGCAGTTATCGCGAGGCGATGGAAAAAGCGGCGGAGGTTGTCGACGTCGCCGGCTTCCGGGCGCGGCAGCGGGCGGCGCGCGCCGAGGGCCGCCATCTCGGCCTCGGTTTTTCGGTCTTTGCCGAGCGGACCGGATACGGCACGCCGGCCTTTGCCGCGCGGCGGATGGAGATCACGCCGGGCTTCGAGCGGGTCGAACTGGTCATGGACCCTTCCGGCTCGGTCGAGGCGCGGATCGGCTCCTCGCCGCACGGCCAAGGGCTGAAGACGGTATTGGCGCAAGTGCTGGCCGACGAGATCGGCATCAGGCCCGACCAGATCCGCGTGGTCGCCGGCGATACCGATCGCACGCCCTATGGCTGGGGCACCTTTGCCAGCCGCTCGGCCGTGCTCGCCGGCGGCGCCTGCAAGCTCGCCGCGATGAGACTGCGCGAGCGCCTCGCGACGGTCGCCGGCCAGGAACTGGAGGCGGCGGTCTCCGACATCGAGATCGGCGACGGCCGCGCCGCCGTGCGCGGCACCGATCTCGGCATCGAAATCCGCCAGCTCGCCCGCGCCGCCTATCACCAGAGCCACCGCTTCCCCGCGATTGCCGAGACCGGGCTCTCGGCGGCGGCAACCTACGATCCGCCCGGCACCTTCTCCAATGCCTGCCATGTCGCCATCGTCGAGGTCGACATCGCCACCGGAGGCGTCGCGATCGAGCGCTTTGTCGTCGTCGAGGACGCCGGCCTGTTGCTCAACCCGATGATCGTCGACGGGCAGATCCACGGCGGCGTCGCGCAGGGCATCGCCAACGCGCTGTACGAAGAGGTCGTTTATGACGGCGACGGCAATGCCCTGACCGGCTCCCTCGCCGACTATCTCGTCCCGACCCTGGCGGAAATCCCCGGGATCGAGATCCATCACCTCGAGACGATCACCGAGGCGAGCGTCACCGGCGCCAAGGGCGTCGGCGAGGGCGGCGCGATCGGCGCCCCGGCGGCGGTGTTGAACGCCGTCGCCGATGCCTTGCAGCCGTTCGGCGTCGGCATTTTCGCCATGCCGATCACGCCGCAACGGATCCTCGGCCTGCTGCGCCAGAACCGAAGCCCGAGCTAATGACCGACAGAATCGACGTCACTTTCACCGTGAACGGCAGAACGCGCACAATCCGCGTCGAGCCGCGGCGCACATTGGCCGACGCCTTGCGCGAGGAGTGCGGCCTGACCGGCACCCATCTCGGCTGTGAGCACGGCGTATGCGGCGCCTGCACGGTTCTGGTCGAGGGTGAGCCGGTGCGCTCCTGCCTGATGTTCGCGGTGCAGGCCGAGGGAATGCGGGTGCGCACCGTGGAAGGGCTGGCGGAGGGCGACGCATTGCACCCATTGCAGCAGGCGTTCTGGGATCATCACGGATTGCAATGCGGCTTCTGCACGCCGGGCTTTCTGATATTGGCGGCCGGCATCCTCGAAAACAATCCCGCCGTCGAAGAGGCCGAACTGCGCGAGTCCTTGTCGGCCAATCTGTGCCGCTGCACCGGCTATCAGAACATCCTGAAGGCGGTGCTCGCCGCGGCGGCCGGGATGGGAAAGCTGAAATGAGTTATCCGGCTGCCGCGTCACCCTCACCCGCCTCCCCCGGCTTTCGCCGGGGTTCGGCACCCTCTCCCGCAATGCGGGAGAGGGGGGATCGGCCCGCCCTAAATTTCCTTTGGGGGCCGGTGGGTGAGGGCATCGGCCTTTTTTCTGTATCTTTGTGAGAAATCATGGGCCAGATCGGCCGATCGGTCAGGCGCATCGAAGACCGCCCGCTGTTGACCGGCGCCGGCCGCTTTGCGGCGGACATCGCGGCGCCGGGCATGCTGTCGATGCGGGTCGTGCGCTCCTCGGTCGCGTTCGGCCGGCTCGCCGGCGTCCACATCGCAGAGGCGCAACGTCATCCCGGTGCCGTCGCCGTGTGGACCGCTGCCGATGTCGCCGACATTCCGCTGATCGACTTCCGCCTGACGCCGGTGCCGGGGCTCGAACCCTATCGCCAGCCGGTCCTGGCGCGCGACCATGTGCGCTATGTCGGCGAGCCGGTTGCCGTGGTCTTCGCCGCCGATCCCTATGTCGCCGAAGACGTGGCCGATCTGGTCCTGCCCGAGATCGCGCCGCTGACCCCCTGTCTCGACGCCTGCGCGCCGGCGACCGACTTTGCCCCCGGGCTCTCGACCGAAGCCGCCGTCGTGCAGAAGAGCTACGGCGACATCGAGGCGGCCTTCGCCAATGCTCATGCCGTGGTCGCTCTCGAACTGACGGTGGGCCGGCACAGCGGCGTGCCGCTTGAAACGCGCGGCGCGATTGCCGTGCCGGAGCCGGACAGCGGCATCCTGCGGCTCTACGGCGCGGCCAAGGTGCCGCATTACAACCGGCAGGCATTGGCGCAGATGCTCGGACTCCCGCTCGACCGGATCCATCTGCACGAAGGCCATATCGGCGGCGGGTTCGGCGTCCGCGGCGAGCTTTATCCCGAGGACGTCCTGGCCTGCGCAGCGGCGCTGCGCCTCGGTCGGCCGATCAAATGGATCGAGGACCGCTGGGAGCATCTGGTGGCGGCGAACCAGTCGCGCGGCCAGGGGCATCGCCTGCGCGCGGCGGTCGACGCGCGCGGCTTCATCCTCGCTCTCGACGACGAATTCTGGTTCGACCAGGGCGCCTATATCCGCACGCACGGAGTGACCGTGGCGGATCTGACGACCGCGATGCTGCCCGGCCCCTATGTCGTGCCGGCTTACCGCTCGGTCGGCCATGTCCGCCTGACCAACAAGACGCCGTGCGGCACCTACCGCGCGCCCGGGCGCTTCGAGGGCAGCTTTGTGCGCGAGCGGCTCCTGGACGCGATCGCCGACCGCCTTGGGCAGGACCGGATCGCGGTGCGGCGCGTCAACCTGATCCCAAGGGCCGCCCTGCCGTTCCGCCGCGACTTTTCCACGCTCGGCACCAAGCTCGTCTACGATACCGGCGATTACGCCGGTCTCTTGGACAAGGTCCTGGCCCGGATCGGGTGGGAGGACTTGCGCAAGGCTGCGGCGGAGCGCCGGAAGAACGGCGAGAGGGTCGGTCTGGGCCTCGGCCTTTTTGTCGAGAAGAGCGGTCTCGGACCGTTCGACGACGTGCGCATCGCGCTCAACCATGACGGCACGATCGAGGTGGTGACCGGGGCCGCCTCGGTCGGCCAGGGCGTCGAGACGGCATTGGCGCAGATCTGCGCCGACCGCCTCGGCATCGGTCTCGATCCCATCCGGGTCATCCACGGCCAGACCGACCGCATCGCCCGCGGCATGGGCGCCTTCGCCTCCCGCGTCACGGTGATGACCGGCGCGGCGGTGGCCATCGCCGCCGAATCCTTGCGCGGCAAACTGCTGGAAGCGGCCGGCGAATTGTTGCAGACCCCGCCGGGCCAACTCTCTTTGCGCGACGATCGGATCGTATTGCGGGACAGGCCGGAAGGCCCGTCGCTGGACTTGGCTGCGATCGCGCGCGGCGCCGCGGACCCGATCGCCGCCGAGGCCACTTTCACGACCGAGCACATGACCTATCCCTACGGCGTTCACCTCACGCAGGTGCGGATCGACCGCGGCACCTGCGCCGTCACGGTCGAGCGCTTCTTTGTCGGCTACGACATCGGCCGGGCGGTCAATCCGATATTGGTCGAAGGCCAGATCGCCGGCGGGGTCGCCCAGGGCATCGGCGCCTCGCTCCTCGAAGAATTCGTCTACGACCCGTCCGGCCAGCCATTGGCGGTCACGCTGGCCGATTATTTGATGCCGACCCTGGCCGAGATCCCGCCCATCGAGGTCATGCTGTTCGAGGACGCGCCAACCCCGCTCAACCCGCTCGGGGTGAAGGGCGCCGGCGAAGCCGGGATCAACGCCGTCGGCGCCGCCATCGCCGCCGCGGTCGACGACGCGCTCGGCCGACCGGGCGCGGTCCGCCGGCTGCCGATCACGCCAGACCGGCTGCATGCGCTGTTGGCCGAGCTGCCGCGGCGGCGCGACTGAGCGTGACGCCGGTGGCTGGGGGCAAAACCACTCACAGCCCGTTTGAGTCGTTGTCGTGCTGCGAAGTCGGCGGAATACGCTACGCTATTCCGCCCTACGCTCCACGCTTGTTGGGAACGTTGTAGGGCGGAAAAGCGCAGCGAAGCGGAGCGCATTCCGCCATTTTCTTCACTCAAACAAGCTCTCGGCCTGACCGGTTGGACCCACGATGGCCATTCATGCGCAAAGGAACGTTGGCTGCGAAGCCAATCCGCGGCCTCACATTGACGGATATTCTTGCGCAGAGACCTGCCAAACCTATATCATAGACTGTACTTAATCGGATGTTGTGATGTTCGCCCTTCGCCTTGTCACACGAATGTGCAGGCCCGACCAGCAGGAGATTGGCCGGAAGGGCTGAGTGCGTGCTTTTGCCCGCGCGTTTGAGCGTCGGATCCAAGCCCTCCCGATCCTGCGGAGGGCTTTTTCCTATCTGGCCAAGGGTCCGACACCTCACCCGCGACCTGCCCATAGGAGGGCACCATGGCGAAGGCACTGATCACGAGCGCGCTCCCCTATATCAACGACGTCAAGCACCTGGGCAATCTCGCCGGCTCTCTGCTGCCGGCCGACATCCATGCTCGCTACCGTCGACAGATCGGCGACGAGGTGCTCTTTATCTGCGCTACAGATGAGCACGGTACGCCGGCGGAGCTGGCGGCTGCTCAAGCCGGATGCGACGTGGCGGTCTATTGCCAGCGACAACACGAGCTGCAAGCGGGCATCTATCGTCGCCTCAATCTCTCATTCGACTATTTCGGGCGGTCCTCGTCACCGCAGAACCATGAACTCACTCAGCGTTTTTTCCAGCGCCTCGACGAGCAGGGGCTGATAGCGGAGCGCACTCTCGATCAGGTGTATTCGCCGGACGATGGTCGCTTCCTGCCCGACCGCTACATCATTGGAATTTGCCCGCACTGTGGCTTCGATCGTGCTCGGGGTGACCAGTGCGAGAATTGCACGCGTCCGCTCGATCCTGCTGATCTCATCGATCCGCACTCCGCGCTCTCTGGCAGCAGGAGGCTGGAAGTCCGGCCGAGCCGCCATCTTTTTCTGCGCCAATCGGCTTTGGTCGGCGAGATCGAGGCATGGATCGCCAATCGGTCCGGCTGGTCGCCGCTCGTCACATCGATCGCCCGCAAGTGGCTCGACGAGGGCATCAGGGACCGCTGCATCACCCGCGATCTCGCCTGGGGTGTGCGGGTGCCGAAGCCTGGCTATGAGGGGAAGGTCTTCTATGTCTGGTTCGATGCTCCGATCGCCTATATCGCTGCGACGAAGGAATGGGCAGATGTCGATCCCCGGCATCGCGATTGGCGGTCGTGGTGGTGGGAACCGCGTGACGTCAGCTGCATCCAGTTCCTTGGCAAGGACAACGTGCCGTTCCACGCTGTGACTTTCCCTTGCACGCTGATCGGCTCGGGAGAACCCTGGAAAACTGTCGATATCATCAAAGGATTCAATTGGCTGACTTATGAGGGCGGAAAGTTCTCGACGAGTCTGCATAGAGGGGTATTTCTGGATCAGGCGCTTGATCTGCTCGCGGCCGACTACTGGCGCTGGTGGCTGGCAGCGAATGCGCCGGAGAGCGGCGACACGAATTTCACTTTCGCGCGCTTTGCAACCGAGGTGAGCCACGACCTCGCTGACAGCTTTGGCAATCTTGTCCATCGCACGCTCAAATTCGTGGCGACTCGCTATGCCGGTCTTGTGCCGGGGGATGGGCAGCCAGGCGAAGCGGAACAATGTCTGGCCGCCGAATTGGACCGGCACCTCGAAGCTTTGCGTGCTCATCACGACAATCTCGCCTTCCACAAGGCAGCAGACGAGGTGCGATCGATCTGGCGTTTGGTAAACGGCTATCTCGCGGCACAGGCACCTTGGTCTCTTGTCAATCGAAATCAGGAGCGAGCAGCTACCGTGACCCGAACCGCAGTCAATCTGGTCGCCGTAGCTGCAACCATCTCCTGGCCGTTCATTCCAGAAGCAGCCGAGCGAGTATTGATGGCACTGAGAGGTTCCATTTCGATACCACCGTGGCCGCGGTCAGCCGAGGTTGCGCTTTCCGAAATCGAGGCAGGACAAAGGATTTGTGTCCTGCCGGTGTTATTCTTAAAATTGACACCTGAATGGAGCGAGGAACGGCGGAGACAGTTAGCTGAGCCTTCTGACGGGTTACAGGACATGCCACTGCACTCTGGGAGCCGCAAGCGCTCCATTCCTGAACTCAGTATCGTTGCTCTGAAGCGTCCGCTTGAACACGGTAGCAGGGTGTTGCCCAAAGGCGGCAAAGGAACAGTAGTCCATGCCTACCGCGATGGGAAACATTACGAGGTTGAATTCTCGGAGCCTTTCTCTTGTGTGGTGACGGTTGGGCGGGATGACATTCAGCCGGCATGAGCCAACTTCCAGGTATAACGAAGCGAAGATCGACGACTCAAAAATTACCCATTACCTTATGAATACGTCTCACCCGACCGGGGCAGGTAAGGCAGCTTTGCGCGCGAGCGGCTGCTCTCGCTCACCCAGATCTATGACGTAGCAGGGTTTTCTTTCGGTGATCGGTAAGCCGGATCATGGACGAAAGGGAGCTTCCCATGCGTACGCAGCGCATCCAATACGCAGCCGAAGTCCGTCGCACAGCGAAAGCCCAGCACGCGCTCAATACGGCTGGCATCGTAGATTCGCCCAATGCTTGTCGGCAGCCTCCAGCCATGCCGCTCATAAAGCGCCGGTGCGTCGGGAAAGTGGCGCTCGATCACGTCGGCGGCTGCGCGCTTGAGCATCTCAGCCTCGGAGCGGACAAAGGGCGTCGGCGCCGACAGGATGAAAATATCGAAGCCTAGAGCCGGAGCACGGTCGAGCGCGATGACGTGCGCATCGGCCGCATCCTCCACCGTAAGCCGCCGATTGAGAAATTCGTTGGCTTTCAGATTGGGTCCAGACAGCTCGCGCCGGGCATCGTCCTCCTCTGGAAAGAAGCGTCCGGCACGCAGCACCACGCAGTTCAGCCCATATTCGAGGAAATGGAGGCGGCAAAGCCCTTCGGCGGCGAGCTTGGTCACCCCGTAGATGTTCCGAGGCGCGAGCGGCCCCAAGCTCTCGTCGAGCCAGACGGCGGCGGCGCCTGTCTCCTGATGGATGGTTTGCGAGATCATCAGCGATGTCGTCGAGGTGAAGATGAAGCGGTCGCAACCCGCCGCGACCGCCGCCTCCAACAGGTTGAGCGTGCCGCTTACATTGACCTCGACGAAGGCCCTTCCTGGATATCGCGCGATATCCGGCTTGTGGAGTGCGCCGGCGTGGACAACCGCTGCGATATCGTGGTTCGCAAAGGCGCGCTCGACCACCGCTCTCTCCGCTACCGAACCGACGACATGCGTATCGGCTCCGGGCGCGACGTCGAAGCCGATCACGACGTGGCCCGCTGCACGGAGTCGGGGCGCAAGGAACCGGCCGAGCCATCCCGACGAGCCGGTGAGCAGAACGCGCATCACAAATCCTTCGGGAAACGTCGATGGAATGGCTGAATGCGTATCATCCTGAATCTCTGCTTTTCCCCGAGATCAGCCTGAGAGCCTGTTTGAGTCGTCGTCGCACCGAAGTCGGCGGAATACGCTACGCTTTTCCGCCCTACGCTTTTCGAGAGCATCAAAGGTCATACCGGAAATTCGCTCGCGGGTTTTCGCCCGACAATGTTCCCGAGAAGCGTAGGGCGGAATAGCGGAGAGGCTGGGCAAGAATTCCTACCACCGCACTTTTCCCTCGTCACCCCGGCGAAGGCCCTAGGGTGTGCACATGTCTCTACAGTTTTTTCCGTCATTCCCGCGCAAGCGGGAATCCAGGGGCCAAATATCGGACTTTCCGTCACTGGCCCCTGGGTCCCCGCTTTCGCGGGGACGACAGATAAATTACCGAAATCTCTCCGCGGCATGAGCGGATGCCGGTCGGCACAGCCTTGCCGTTTCTTGAAGATTTCGAAGATCGGAAAAACGGGTCTCGCCCCCGGGCGATCTTCAGTCGCAGACGTCTGTGGTTGGACAAGATCGGTCCCGTCGCTGGTGCCAATTTTCCGTGTCAATCTGTATTCTTGCCCAGCCTCATAGCGTATTCCGCCGACTTCGCGGCAGGGCGACGCAAACAGGCTCCGAGATCAGGCAACCCGCCTCGCTCCCGACCCTACCGATCCCGCAAGCGGTCCATCAGCGATTTCTCCTGGCCGCCGTCGATCTCGATCATCGTGCCGTTGACAAAATGCGCGAGGTCGGAGGAGAGATAGGCGACGAGGTTGGCGACCTCTTCGGTTTCGGCGATCCGGCCCAGCGGGATGCTGGCCGGGGCGAGCTTGTCCGCCTCTGCGAAGCTGAGCTCCATGTCGCGCGCCATCGCCTGCACCAATCCGGTCCAGCGTTCGGTGCGGACCGGGCCGGGGTTGACCGCGACAAAACTGATGTTGTCCTTGCCGTATTGCGCGGCGAGCGCGCGGGTCAGGTTGTGTCCGGCGGCATTGGCGGCGCCCGGCGCGATCTCCCAATAGGACGGCTTGACCCCGTCATTGCCGATCAGGTTGACGACGCGGCCGCGCTGCTGCCGCTGCATGATCGGCAGGGCATGCCTGAGGCAGCGCACATAGCCCATGAATTTGAGCTGCAGAGCCTCGGCCCAGTGCTCCTCGGTCAGGCTTTCGAGGATGCCGCCCGGCGCCGACCCGGCATTGTTGACGAGGATGTCGATCCGTCCGAGCGCGGCGTGGGCTTCCCGGATAAAGCGCTCGGCGTCCGCCGCCTGCGTCAGATCGGCGGCGATCGGCACGATCTGGCGCCCGGTTTCCGCGCTAATCGCGGCGGCCGCCTCGTCGAGCGGGCCCTGGCGCCGCGCGCAGATCGCGACGTCGGTCCCTTCGCGCGCCAAGACCTGAGCGATCGCCTTGCCGATTCCGGCACTGCCGCCGGTGACGAGCGCCTTCTTCCCGCGCAAGCCGAGATCCATCACTTTCCTCCCTATGTTATTCACCACAGAGACACAGAGGACACAGAGGGAAAGGAATCGCGCGTCTTCTGAGCCTGTCGAAGGGGGCGCGCAATAATTCCTTCTCTGTGCTCTCTGGCCTCTGTGGTGAACCAACGGCGGCATGGCCGATAAACGCTATCCATTTGTGGTTTGAATTAGGAATTCAATTCCTTGAGCCGCGGAATAGTGTCGAGCGCATTGTCGTCGAGGATGCGCCGCCGCTCCGCGTCGGTGAACCCGGCCCGGAGCACCGTGCCGACCGGATCGAGATCGGCTGGCGGAAACGAGTAGTCGCTGCCGAGCACGATCCGGTCGATGCCGGCGGTCGCGGCGAGGAAGCGCAGGATCCGGGGATCGTGCAGAATGGTGTCGTAATGAAAGCGGCGCACATAGGCGGAGGGCGCCGCCGCCGCGACATTGCCTTGCGCCGCCCTGTCCATGCGCTGATGCATCAGATCGAAACGTCCCAGGAGATAGGGAAAGGCGCCGCCCCCGTGCGCCAGAATGAGCCGCAATGCCGGAAAGCGGTCGAGCACGCCCGAGAAGATCAGCGAGCCGACGCACAGCGTCGTATCAAAGGTGTATTGCGCGATCTGGGCGAGCGCGAATTTCGCCGTGCGCGGCGCCGGCATTGCCTGCACCGGGTGGATGAAGACGGGCGCGTCGAGTGCGACCGCGGCCTGCCAGAATTCGTCGAGGTCGATCTCGCCGAGATTGACGCCCTCGACATTGGCCGCCACGACAATTCCGGCGGCACCAAGCTCGCGCATCGTGAACTCGGCCTCGCGCGCCGCCGCGGCGGCGTCGGGCAAGGGCACCGAGGCGAACAGTGCAAAATTGCGCGGGCGCCGCGCGCACAGCGCGGCGAGGCTCTCGTTCAACAGCCTGTGCCAGCGGATCGCCGTCGCGGTCGGCAGGCCATAGGCGAGAATGTCCGGCCAGACCGACAGGACCTGGCGGTCGACGCCCTGCTGCGCCATGCCGGCGAGCCGCTCGTCCTCGGTCTCGATCAATTTCGCGAAGAAGGGCCGCACCTTCAGCCCGTAATCGAAGTGCACGGCGCAGTGCGGCGGCGTCCTGACCAGGGACAGGCCGAAATCGCGCGCCCGGTCCTCGAGCGTGTCGAGGATATGGCGCGGCACGTAATGCGCATGAACATCGATCGGCATGGGGGTCCTGCGGCAAAGGCGCGGCAATGTTAGGCGGGCCGGGCAACCATGGCAATGATGCGCGCGACCCTGCGGCAGATGCGCTCAAGCGGTCCGGAACGGATCGAGCGTGAACAGCTCCTGCGGCCGCTCGACGCCGCGCAACGCATAACGGCCGACGGAGACCAGCCGACCCCGTTCCGATCGCGCCATCGCGTCTGAGAACGCCTCGGACAGCAGCACGTTGCGCTCCACCGACCGGCACATCGCCGCGATGCGGGCGACCTCGTTGACGGCCGGGCCGACCACCGTGAAGTCGAGCCGTTCGTCGCTGCCGATATTGCCGAAGAACACCTCGCCGCTATGAAGGCCGAGATAGACCTGGGTGGTGGGCAGGCCGGCTTCGGCCCGGCGCCGGTTGAGCCGGGCAACCCGCTCCTGCAGCGCGTTCTGCGCGGCGATTGCGCTGCGGCAGGCGTCCTCGGCCGCAGCGGCGGTGAAGATCGCCAGGATGCCGTCGCCGATCAGCTTCAAGACGTCCCCGCTATTGTCGCAGATCGCGGAGATCACCGCCTCCGCATAATCGTTCAGCAGCGGAATGATCTGTTCCGGCGCCGACTGATCGGTTATGCGCGTGAAACCGCGCAGGTCGCTGTACCACAGCACGGCGCTGATCCTGTCGGCGACGCCGCGTCGGATCAGCCCTTTGAGGACGCGGCGGCCGGCGTCGCGACCGAGATAGGTCTCGACAAGCGTCCCGGCGATGCGCACGAGCGAGACGCATTTCACCGCAAGCGCCAGCATCGGCATCAGGCCGGCGATCGCCTCGACCTGGGCGTCGTCGAAGCCGCCGCGGCGATCGGTCGCCCAATAGGAATAAAGGCAATCCATCTCGCCGATTGCTCCCGACCCGGCGAAACGGGTAATCATCGCGGCGACGTCGCTCATTCCCTCGTCGCGCATCTGGGCGACGGTCGAGAAATCTGCGGTTTCGCCGGCGTGAAGACGCACCCGAAACAACGATCCGCCGGTCTGAAGCAGATGAAAAAAGACGCTGCGGTGCCAGTTCTCGGCGGCTTCGCCTTCGCTGGTCGGGCCGTATTCGCGCAGTTCGGTCTGCGTCTGCCCGGCTTCCCGGCGCCAAAGAAAGGCGCGCCCCTCATGGACCGGGTGCAGGGTGTCGATGATGAGGGCGGCGCGGGCGATCGGCAGCCCGGCGTCGCGCGCGCGCCGGCAGACGCCGTCGAGCAGCGCGGTCTCGCTCTTGCCGGCGAGACCGGCTTCCGCCAGCCATGTGCGAAGCTCCGAAAGATCTGCGGGATCCATGCCGTCTATCCGCCGTTGCCCGGAACGCCCAAACGAGGGATCTTGACCGTCAACACCCGGCATCGGGCGCGTATCGTCACGGAGAAAGGGCGATGAAAGTCACCGGACGCTGCCATTGCGGGCACATTACCTACGAGGCCGAGGTCGATCCGGCAACCGTCAGGGTCTGCCATTGCACCGATTGCCAAAAACTGACCGGCACGGCGTTTCGCGCCGGCATCGCCAGCCTGCCGGGGACGTTCGCACTGAAAAGCGGAACGCCGAAACTCTACATCAAGACGGCCGAGAGCGGAAATAAACGCGCCCATGCCTTCTGCCCGGAATGCGGTACGCCGATCTATTCCGCCGCGCCCGAGCCCAACCCGTCGATATACGGGCTGCGGGTCGGCGGGATCGATCAGCGCGCCCAATTCGCCCCGCCCACACACCAGATCTGGTGTCGTTCGGCCCTGCCGTGGGCGATGGACCTCACCGGCGTCGGGCGCTTCGAACGCCAACCCTAGGCAAATTCCGCCAGGTTCATCCACAAATGCCCTGTATGTGAAAATTGCCTGCCGGTTCTCCTCCGACCCTTTTTTCGTCATGCCCGCGAAAGCAGGCATCCAGGGGCCACACATCAAGGCTTTCTGCCCTGTGGCCTCTGGGTCTCCGCGTTCGCGAGGACGACGGGTAAAATACTGAAAATTCTGGTCTGCGGAGGAGAGGAGCGCGGTCGTCCGCACCGCGCTGATGCGCCCCGGAGCGGCTCATCCTTCGCAAAGCCGCCGCCTCAATTCGTGGCGCAAGACCTTGCCGAGGGCGCTCTTCGGCAGCGCGTCCGCGACGATCACCGCGCGCGGGATCTTGAAGCGGGCGAGCCGCCCGGCAAAACGGGCGAGGAGTTCGGCCTCTTCCACCTGCACCCCGGCGCGCGGCACGACAAAGGCCACCGGCACTTCGCCCCAGCGCGGGTCGGGGCGCGCCACCGCCGCCGCCTCGGCGAGGCGCGCGTCTTCCAAGAGGATCGCCTCGATCTCGGCCGGATAGATGTTCTCCCCACCCGAGATGATGACGTCGCTCTTGCGCTCGTCGACATAATACCGGCCCTCGGCATCACGGTGGCCGATGTCGCCGGTATGGAACCAGCCGCCCTTGAGCGCCGCTGCGCTCGCTGCGGGATCGCGCCAATAGCCCTGCATCAGATTGGGGCCGCGCACCAGGATCTCGCCGCGCCCGCCCGGCGGCAGCTCGCACCCCTCTTCGTCGACAATGCGCGCCGCAGAGTGGCGGGCCGGCCTGCCGCAGGAGCCGGTCGCCGCTTCGGCGTCGTGTATATTCTGGCAGAGCGCGATCGGCGCGGTTTCGGTCGCGCCATAGACCTGGATCACTTTGACGCCGCGCGCCTCGATCGCCGCAATCAACGGGATCGGCACGATCTGCGAGCCGGTGGCGATCGTGCGCAACGAGGACAGGTCGGTCGCCGGCCACAGCGGATGCGCAATCATCGCCTGAAGCTGGGCCGGCACGAAGACGGCGAGGCTCGGCCGCCTCCCGGCGATCGCCTTCAGCGTCGCACCCGGATCGAAGCGGCGGTGCAATGTGACCCGGGCGCCGGCGTAGAGCGCCGGCACAGTCTGGATGTTGAGCCCGCCGACGTGGAACATCGGCAAGGTGGTCAGCACGTGGTCGGCGCTCGTCAGATCGTGCATCGCCCGGCTGTTGACGGCGTTCCACAACAGCGCGCGCTGGGTCAAGACCGCGCCCTTCGGCCGGCCGGTGGTGCCCGAGGTGTAGACGAGCAGGATCGGCGCCGTTCCGCCTTCCGCCATGGCCTCGGCATCGGGCGCGCTGTCGAGTGCCTCGGTGCCGTCGCCGTCGAGCAGCAGCGTACCCCCAACGCCGGCTTCCCGGGCGAGCGCCTCCGCCGCCGCGGCGAAAGCGGCGTCGTGGACGAGAAGCCCGGGCTCGGCGTCGCGCAACATCACCCGATGCTCGGGCGGGGCGAGACGCCAGTTGAGCGGCGCCACTATCGCCCCCCGCCGCGCGCAGGCGAAGAGCAGGACCAGAAACAGCGGGTGGTTCGCTCCGAGATGGGCCACCCGGTCGCCCCTTCCGATGCCGAGCCCGGCGAGCCGCCCGGCGAGGCGGCGCGTCGCCTCCGACAGCCACGCCCAATCGTAATCGACCCCTTCGAAATGGAGGGCGACGCGCGCGGGGGCCGCGGCGGCGCGGCGCGCGACGCAGGCGGCGAGGTTCATCCGCCTCCTCTCTCACCCACTGACAGGGACAGGTATGGCTCGCATGAATCGCGCTCGGCCTTCAGAGACCGGACCGCAGGCATCCCGCCCGCGGTCCGGAAAGACTGCTTTGCCGCACGCCGCTCTGAGCCCGCCATAACCGATACCTACCCCTGTCAGCCCCTCACCCCAGCCCTCTCCCTTATCTCCCGGCGCCTGATAACGCGCGCGCCGGTTCGGGGCGCCGGCATCGCAGATCAGGAATGCGCGGAGAGTAATCACCGGAAAAGGTTGTGTTAAGCCGCGTCTGCTACCGATCCGCCGCATCGTTATCGCAAACTCGGCAGGCGATTTGCATGAGCGTCCTGACGCAGAGCTACGGATCGGAGGCGCGGCGCGGCGGCGCGCCCGTCGCAAATCTCCAGGGGAGCTATGACCTCTATTACGCGACAGGCCTCTATGCGCGCCGGTATCCGCGGCCAAACCGGCACGTCCTGCGCCTGATCCGCAGCGAATTGGGACCGGCCGGCGGCCATGTCCTCGATTTCGGCTGCGGCTGCGGCCGCTACGCGGTGCCTTTGGCGGGCCAGCCGGGAATCTCGGTCTTCGCCTACGACATCAGCCCCGTCGCCATCCTCGAGCTGAGCCGGCGCTGCAGCGAGCAGGCGCGGACGGGCGGGCCGCCGCTCCGGCTCGAAATTCTGTCCGGCAGCCTGGAGGACCTGACGGTCCGGCTCGACGGGGAGCCCCATTTCGATCTCGTCATGCTGCTGTTCGGCGTGCTCGGTCACATCGCCGGGCGGGCTCGGCGCATCGCGCTGTTGCGTGCATTGCGCGCGAAATTGCTCCCGGGCGGACGCCTGATCGCCAGCGTGCCGAACCGGGTCCGGCGGTTTCGCCGCGAGCAGCACGCGGCGGGCCGCCTGATCGCGCAGAGCGAATTGGAGCCCGGCGACATCACTTACGAACGGCGCAGCGGCGACGTCGCAATCAACCTCTATTATCATCTGTTCTCGCCCGCCGAATTCCTCGGCGATCTGGCCGAGGCCGGGTTTGCCGTGTCGCGTCTGTTGCCGGAAAGCGTATTGAGCGAGCGCGCGGTCGTCTCCTCGCCGCTGTGCGATGCGGCGGATACGGTCCTGCGCGGGTTCGTGCCGCTGTCTCTTGCCTATGGCTTTGTCGCCGTCGCGCGGCCGGCGCTCTCGCCGGCGGCGTGACCGGATCGCCGATGGGACGGCTCGCTAGGTACTGGGCGGTTGCGCTGCTGCTTTCGATCCTCGCGCAGGTCCATCCGGCCGCGGCCGGACGACTGGAAGAGATCCGCGCGCGCGGCCTGTTGGTGGTCGGCGTCAAGAACGAATACCCGCCCTTCGGCATGCTCGACGGGCAGGGCCGGATCGTCGGATTGGAGCCCGATCTGGCGGCGGACATCGCCCGGCGACTGCACGTCAAGCTCCGGCTCGTCGCCGTCGACACCGCCGACCGAATGCAGAAATTGGCGGAGGGCAGCGTCGATTTATTGATTGCGACGGTCGGCGATACCGCGAAGCGGCGGCACCTCGCCGACCTCATCGAGCCCGATTACTACGCCAGCGGCGTCAATATCATGCTGCCGCGGAGCCGCAAGATCCGGGATTGGACGGAATTGCGCGGCCAGACCGTGTGCTCGACGCAGGGCGCCTATTTCAACCGGCCGATGGCCCGGCGCTATCTGTTGGATTTGCGGCTCTACAACGGGACGCGCGACGCCAAACTGGCCTTGCGCCAGGGTCGTTGCGCCGGCTGGCTCTACGACGACGTGGCCATCGAGGCCGCGCTCGCCTCGCCCGAATGGCGCGGCTACGCCATGCCGTTGCCCTCGCTGTTGTTGTCGCCCTGGGCGATGGTGATACACCGAGGCCGGGACGGCGCCGATTTCGACCGCATGATCGGCGATGCGATCGCCGAGTGGCACCGCACCGGCTTTCTGATCGCGCTCGGCCGGAAATGGCATCTGAAGCCAAACCCCTTTCTCGAACGCGAGCACCAATTGTGGACGGCGCGCGGCGGTGACGGCGCCTATCTCTGCCGTCGCCGGGCCGACGGCCGGTGGCCGGTCAAGTGCCGCAACCAGGCCCTGCTCGGCGCCGCCGAGACGGGCGGTCTCTACAGTCTGGGGTTGCGCATCCGCGAATTGACCGGCCTCGATTTCTCGATCCTTTACGACGGTTATGATCGCGGCGAGTTCCTGTACGGCTTGCTGGTCTCGCTTGCTCTGGTCGCGGCCTGCGTATTCGGCACCCTGCTGACCGCGGCGCTCGGCGCCGTTCTGCTCGATGCCGGCATCCCGCCGGTCAGCCGTCTTGCCCGCGGCGTTGCCACCGCCTCGCGCATGACGCCGCCGTTGTTGCAGATCTATGTCGTCGTATTCGGCATCGGCGCCGTCACCGCGCGCTGGGGCCTGACGTTGAACGCGTTTGCCGCGGCGGCGGCGTGCCTGTCGCTCTATGCCGGAGCGGCGAGCGCCGAGGCGCTCTTCGAGGCCGCCGCGGTGATCCGCCACAGCCGTCCCTCGTTCCGGATCAGCTTCGCAAATCTGCCCCCGGTGTTCCGTCTGGCCTATCAGCCGGTGGTGGCCGCGCTCGTCAACATCGTCAAGGCGACCGGCATGGCCAGCACGGTCGCGGTTCCCGAATTGATCAACAGCACGACCGCGATTGTCGCCGAACGCGGCAATGCCCTCGTCATGATGAACACATTGATGGTCGCCTATTTCCTGATGGTGGTGCTGGTCATGCGGCTGTTCAAACGCCTGCACCGCCGGATCGCCGCCGATGTCGCCGGTTGACGTCGTCGCGACGCTGTCGCATTGGACGCCGTTTCTCGCCGGCGGCTTCCTGTGGAACATCATCGTCTCGCTCTGTGCGATGGCGATCGGCACGGCGCTCGGCGCGCTGCTCGCGTGGATGCGGCTTCTGCCTCGCCCCGCCCTGTGCCGCGCCGGGCTCGCAGTGACCGAAGTGACCCGCAACGTGCCGACCTTTGTGTTTCTGTTTTACCTTGCCTTTCTAATCCCGGCGGAAGTGCGGATCGGCGGCGCGGTAGTGGTCTTTCCGGGCTGGCTCAAGGCTTCCCTGGCGCTGGCGATCGCCGTCGTCGGGTTCGTCTCCGACAATCTCTCTGATGCGCTGGTGCAGCGGCGCCGGGGCAATGTCGCCGCGGCGCTGTTGTTCATCCCCAACTGGACGGCCTATTTCGTCATCATCGTGATGGCGTCCAGCACCGCCTCGGTGATCGGCGTCGGCGAACTGGTGTCGCGCTGCAACACGGTGATCGGCGCGGTCGGCAGGCCGGAGCTGATGCTGTGGATCTATCTTTACGCGATGCTGTGGTTCTTTGTCTTCTGCTATCCGCTGACCCTCGCCATGCGCCGGGTCAGGACGACGATCGCGCGCCGCGTCCATACCCCAGCGCCCGCCGCCCCCGGCCGCGTCGCGGCCGGTTAAATGATATGGAAGCGTAGGGCGGAAAAGCGTAAGCGCATTCCGCCGCCCCGCGGCGATGGCGGAATGCGATTCGAGACTGGGCAAGAATTTCACCTACTGCACTTTTTCTTGTCACCCCGGCGAAAGGCCGGGGTCCAGGCTTCCGAGGCACGGGCGGATGATGGCTAGCAAGACATTGCTATTACTTGAGAATTCCGAGAAGCGGAGGAGTGGGTCCCGGCCTCCGCCGGGACGACAGTGAAGGGATTTGCTGATTTTCCGCCTCAATCCGGAATTCTTGCCCAGCCTCTTCGTTATTCCGCCCTACGATCTATGGCTGCTCCGAGTCTTTGAGCAATCCCGCTCATGCCGCGGCGGCCTCGGCGCGTTCCCCGAGATAGCGCAATACGATGCAGGTGAGATCGTCGGATTGCGGCGCGCCGTCGACGAAGCGGTCGACGCTGTCGACGAGATGTTCGAGGATCGCATCGACCTCGGACTCGAATTCGTCCGCCAGGGCGGCGAGGATGCGTTCGTCGGTGAACAGGTCGCCCGCCGCGTCCATCGCTTCGGACACCCCGTCGGTGTAAAGCACCAGCGTATCGCCGACCGACAGGACCACCTCGCCCTCGCGGTAGCCGAGGTCCCCGACGATGCCGAGCGCCATGCCCTCGGTCCCGGGCAACGGGGCAAGGCGATGCGCGGCGCGGCGCAGCAGGATCGGCGGCGGGTGGCCGGCGGCGACGTAGCGCAGGCGGCCGGTGCGGATGTCGAGCAGCCCGTAAAATACCGTGATGAACAGGAACATCGGGTTCTGGGCCGAGATCTGCGCGTTGGCGCGGCGCATGCACTCGGCCGGCTGCGGCGTCGCCATCGCCTGCGCACGCAGGATCGTGCGCGACACCGCCATGAACAGCCCCGCCGGCACGCCCTTGCCGGACACGTCGGCGATCAGGATCGCCAGATGGTCGTCGTCCACCATGAAGTAGTCGTAGAAATCGCCGCCGACATGGCGCGCCGCCGTCATGACGGCGACCCCGGAGATGCTGCGCCCGGAAGGGAATTGCTGCGGCAGGATCGCATGCTGCAATGCGCGCGCGGCGTCGAGATCGGTCTGGATCGTATCGATCGCCTGGGTGAGCTGGCGGTTGCGCTCATTGAGTTCCTGGGTGCGCAGGGAAACCAGCCGGTCGAGTTCCTCCTCGCGGGCCAATACCTGATGCGCCATGTCGCCGAAATCGCGCGCGAGGCTGCCGATCTCGTCGTTGCGCTGCGCGATCCCCCGCAGCATCGCGTCGTCATAGGTCCGGCCGCGGACCGAGCGGGCGGCGTCGGCAATGGCGACGATCGGGCGGGAAATCCGCCGCCCGAGCTGATTGGCGGCCGCCACCGCGACAATCAGCAACAACAGGGTCAGAGCGATCGAGAGGAACACCGTATGGGCGAGCGCCGCATGCAGATCCGCGGTCGAGAACCGGATCACCGCGGCGCCGACCGGCAGCCCGTCATCGTCGAGAACCGGCGCGGTGACGCGGATCAGGTCGCCGTCATTGACCGATTGCGCATGAGCCGTGCGGATGACCTCGGCGACGCTCGCCCTCTCGCGCGGCGTCGGGGCGACCGCCTTGTCGCCGCGGGTCACCGAGCGGGCCAGCAGATGCCGCCTTTCGCCAAAGATCCAGATGCCCTCGATGCCGGCGGTGCCGACCATCGCCGAGATATTGCGCTCCGGCCCGATTTCGCGGCGCAAGGCCTGCATCGCGGCCGTGTTCTGGCCGACGATCACGAGCCCGTCGCCCTGCGGCGCCCGCACCCCGGCGAACCGGATTGCCGCCGAGTGCCCCGGCAGCGACAGCGGCGGCAGCGCCTGGGCCCAATGCCTGCCGGGCGCGGTGCCGGCGAAGGCTTCGGCGAGCGGGCGTTCGTATTGCTGGGCGGCCGGGAATTCATAGGCCTTTGCCGCCCTGAGCGTGGTCCGGCCGTCACGGTCGAGCGCCACGATCCGCCCGATCGGCGTGCGGGCGACGACCTGCGCGAGCCGGCTCTCGATCGCCACATCCGTCAATCCCTCGCTGTGCGCGACATCGATCAATTGCGCCGCGAGCGCCGCCTCGGCGATCATCTGGCGGGTGATCTGCGCATCGACGACGTCCGGCAGGCGCTCGGCGATCGCGATGCCGTTGGCGAGCAGGCGCGCGATCGCCACGCCGTCGGCCCGCGCGCGCTGCACCGCCGCCTGCTCGCCCAGCAACATCAGCAAGGTCGTGTTGCCGAGCACCGACACGGCCAGCAGGACCACGATCAGCACGGTGATTCGGTAGCGAAGCGGCATTGCGGCGTTCCGGCCCGGTTTCCGGCTGGCGGCGGGGTCAGTCGATCCAGTAGGCGGCGTCGGCCAACAGCCGGATCACCCGGTGGTCGAGCGGCATCGGCAGCATGGCGCCGGGCCCGAACCATTTGTTGTAGATCTCGACATAGCGGCCGTCATAATCCGGCGCTCCCTGCAGATCGCGCGCGATGACGTGGTCGACAAAACTTCGCCATGCCGAATCGTCCTGCGGCAGCATGCAGGCGATCGGCTCGTATTGCAGCGCCCCGTCGCGCGGCAACAGAATGAGACTGCCCTTGTCGTCGGCCGAGGTCAGCAGGCCGCGCAATACGACGCTGAGGTTGGAGAGCGCGTCGATCTTGCCGGCACGGAACAGCGCCATGCCGCGCACCATGTCGGGGACCTCGACGATCGAGGCCTTCGGCACCGCCGCCAATACCACCCGCCGCGTCGTCCCGCCGGCCACGACGCCGATCTTTTTGCCGGCCAGCGCTGCCACCGTGTCGCCGAAGCGGCGATAGGTCAGGATGCGGGTGCCGTTGACAAAGAACGGGATTGAAAAATCCGTCCTCTGCTGGCGCGCCCAGGTCGGGGTCGTGATGCCGCACTCGATTTCGATCCGGCGCGTGCGGATCATGTCGGTGCGCGTTTCGGGCGTGGTTTGCCGCAAAACCAACCGGATCGGCCGGTGCAGCGAACCCGACACTGCCGCCGCGATCTCCTTCAGGATGTCCACGGAAAAGCCGACCAGATGCCCCTCTTTGTCGGGAAAGCCGAAAGGCGGAGAATCGGCGCGCGTCCCGGCGACGAGGACCCCGGTGCGGGCGATGTCGTCGATGACCCCGCCTTGCGCGCCGGCGCCAAAGAGCGAGCCGGCAAGCATCGCCATCATCAGGCAAGCGCACCAGCGGGTGCGCCTTAATCGCGACGGTTGATCGTCACGGCGGCGGAGGTGTGGAGAGCGCAATCAACCATCTTTCACTTCTTGTTGCGCAATCGTGCCACCGCGGTGATTGCCGCCCCGTTAACGCTATGCCAGGAGATCGGCCGTAACATGCCGCCGACAAAGCCCGAGCGAGCCTTTGCGCAATCATGGATTTCTCCGGCGAACTCTTCCTGGTGATCGCCAACCGGATCGAGGAAATCGCCCCGCTCGCGGGTCGGATCGAGGGATTTCTGCGGTCTTTCGGCGTGCCGGGCGACACGATCTTCCGCATCAATCTCGCCGTCGACGAGTTGCTGACCAACATCGTCAGCTATGGCTATGACGATGCCCGTCGGCATTTGATCCGGGCGACCGTCGGCGTCGTGGGCGGGGTCGTGGTCGTGCGCATCGAGGACGACGGCGCGGCCTTCGACCCCTTTGCGCGCGCGCCGGTCGACACGACGGCCGGGATCGACGACCGCAGCCCCGGCGGGCTCGGCATCCATCTCGTCAAACAGATGATCGAAGAGGTCGCCTATCAGCGGATCGACGGCGGCAACCGCATCACGTTGCGGCACTCCTTTGCCGACGGAGCGGCTCGCCCCACAGCAAGAGGAGCGAAGATGAGCGAAACGACAAGCCCTGCCGTATTGGCGCCGTGCGGCCGGCTCGACGCCAACACCTCGCCCGAGTTCGAGAGGGAGATGCTGGAAGAACTGAACCGCTCGCCCAACGGCATGGTGATGGATTTCTCAAAGCTCGATTACGTCAGCAGCGCCGGCCTCAGGGTGGTATTGCTGGCCGCCAAGAGGGTCAAGGCGGCGGGCGGCGTCTTCGTCTTGTGCGGGCTCGGGCCGACGATCGCGGAAGTGTTCAAGGTCAGCGGCTTCCTGTCGATCCTGATGGTCGAGCCGGACTGCGCGGCGGCGCTCGCGCGGTTCGTCTGAACGGCGCCGGAGCGGCCGCCGATGATCCGCCTGTTTCTGTCGACCGATGTGGCGGGCTCGACCGAGTTCAAGACCGGTTTGGCGCGCCGGCGCGGGACCGGTTGGCTCGACGTGTTCCGCGACTTTTTCCGTAATTTCCCGATCATGATGATGGGCCAGGTCGGCATGGAATTCCTCGCCGAGGACGCTCTGCCCGAGGTGACGGTGTGGAAGTTCATGGGCGACGAGACGATCTTCGTCTGCGCGCCGGCTGCGCCCGAGGAGGTGACCCTCCTGCTGCGCGCCCATCTCAATGCGATGGCGGCCTATGAAGCGGAATACCTCGCCGACCTGCCGCTCCGGCTCAAGGGCGTCGCCTGGCTCGCCCGTTTCCCCTCGCCCAACATCGAGATCGAGGTGCCGGAATTGTCGCGCGGCAGCGGCGCGACGCAGACCGATTTCATCGGCCCCGACATCGATCTCGGCTTTCGCCTCGGCAAATTCGCCTGGCCCGCAACGGTGTCGGTGTCCCTCGACCTGCTCGACGTCGTCCTGCACGCCGGCAACCGGGATCTGCTGGATTTCTTTCTGGTCGGCCGCGAGCCGCTGAAGGGAGTCTTGTTCGGGCGCCCCTATCCCGCGATCTGGGCGCGGCCGGCGGGCGCGGCGTCGGGCTTTCTGCCGTGGGAGGTCGAGGATTCGCCGCTGGTCGCGCGAGCGCTTGCCGAGGGGCCGGCGTCGACCGGCGCATTGCTCGACACGGTCAATGGATTACGGCTCTATTTGCGCAAGATGCACGGCGCGCCGAGCGAGCCGATCCGGTTCGACGCGGCCGAAAGCTAGTCCGCGGCGAGGAGCGCCGGCAATTCGGCCAGCGAAGAGACCACGAAATCCGGTTTCCCCGGCAGGCGTTCCGGCTGCTGGCCGTAGCGATTGCACCAGACGACGCGCATGCCGAAGGCGGAGGCGGCATAGGCGTCCCAGGCATTGGCGGATTGGAATGCGATCGCTTGCGCCGCGACCCCCAGGCGGTCGACCGCGAGTTGATAGACCTTCGGGTGCGGCTTGTAGACCCCGACCGCTTCGACCGACAATACGACGTCGAGCAGAGGACCGATCCCGGCGTTCCCGACCGCCGCTTCGAGCATGGAAGGGGACCCGTTCGACAGGATCGCGGTGGCGAACCCGGCGGCCTTCAGCCGTTCGAGCATGGGCGGCACTTCGGGAAAGGCGTCGAGTTCGAGATAGAGGTTCATCAGGCGGCCGCGCAATGCCGGGTCGTCGAGGCCGAGCGTCGCCATCGCGAAATCGAGCGCTTCGCCGGTGACCTGCCAGAAATCGGCGTGCCGGCCGGCCAGCGTTCTGAGCCAGGTGTATTGCAACTGCTTGTCGCGCCACAGCAGGTTGAGCCGGTCGAGCCGCTCGCCGAGAATGTCGCGGCAGCGCGCCGCCGCCGAGCCGTGATCGAACAGAGTGCCGTAGGCGTCGAAGACGCAGGCGCGGATGCCGTCGAGACGGGTCCCGTTCATCGCAGTTCCTCCCGTGTCGGTGCGGACGGCTCAGGCGACCGCGCGGAAGAGGCGGCCCCAGCCCCGGACCTGCGCCGGATCGATCTTGGCCGCGCGCAGCGAGGCCCACAAGGCGGCGGCGGTAGAGTCGAAGATCGGCAGGCCCAGTTCGCGTTCGAGCCCCTCGACCAGCGGCGCCCCGCGCAGATTGGTGCACAGGATCGTGATCGCGTCGGGCCGCTCCCCGGCGCACTCCCGGATCATCCCTGCCAAGGTGTCGGGAGGCACGTCGGCAAAGGCGAAATTGTCGCGGATCGCGAGATGCCGCTCGGCGACGCAGGCGAAGCCCTCGCTCCGGAAATTGGCGATGATGTGGTCCTGGATTTCCGGGAGATAGGGCGAGACGAGACCGAAGCGCCGCACCCGGCCGAGCCGGAAAATCTCGGCGAGCGCGAGCACCGCGGAGGCGGCCGGCACCCCGAAGCGTTCGGCGATCGCGGCAGAGAGCGCCCGGTCCCGCTCGAAGCCGAGCCAGCCCGCCGAGGTGCCGTTCCAGCAGATCGCGTCGACATGCGCGTCGGCCAGCAGAGCGGCCGCTTCCAGCATCGGCGCGAGGGCGAACTGGTCAAGCGCGGCCCGGTCGAGGGCGATCTCGGTGACCCGGAAGCGCGCGAAATGCGCCGACACGTCCGGCACTCCTTGCAACATTTCGGCGCAGAGCGGCTCCAGCACCGTGTTCGACGACGGGGTCAACATGCCGAGACGAGTGCGAGCCATGGGATCCCTCTCTGCATCCGGCTGTGATACGGTGGGGACATAGCGCGGATTTCGGATATCCTGAACACCCGTCAACGCGAGGAGAGGGTCGCCATGAAGGTCGTCACGCTCAAAGACGTTCCGAATGTCCCGGTGCAGGGCGCCGCCGAGCCGATCGAAGGGTGGACGGGGCCGGTCGTCCGCTCGCGCCAGACCATCATTCAGCCCGGAGAGTCCCCGAACTACAATTGCAGTGTGGTGAACTTCAGCCAGGGCTGCACCACGGGGTGGCATACGCACGACTGCGACCAATTATTGATCGTGACCTCGGGCTCCGGCATGGTGGCAACGGAGCGCGAGCAGCGCGAGATCAATGTCGGCGACGTCGTCCATATCAAGGCCGGCGAACGCCACTGGCACGGCGCCAAGGCCGACACGACGATGGGGCACATCACGGTCACATTGGTCGGCAGTCAGGCCACCTGGGGGTAGGGTTTCAGAGCCCGTTTGCGGCGTCGTAAAGGCGGCGGAAGAGCGCAACGCATTCCGCCGCCTTTACTGAGCTCCAGGCGGTGCCGTCACATTCCCGCGCAAACCATACGATCGTGAACATCTTGTGAATTGAGAGTTGGGCTGAAGCCTCTATGGCCCACTCAGGGCACTTTCCTTCGGGACTGGTCGCCTATTTTTGCCAGAGTGGCGCTCCCCTGCGAACCGCGCCGGTATCCCTGCAGCTTGCTCCACAGGTCAGCATCAACTCAGGTTGGTAGAGGTATTGAAAGCCCTTTGGGCCCTTAACTTTTGCGGAAGCACGGAATACATGGAAAGCATATCCCCCCGGTTGCTTCGGTGGCCGGGCGCGAAGCCGCCTCCGGGCGGCTTCTGCATGTCTGGAGGCCGGTATAAGAACAAACGT
This sequence comes from Allostellaceae bacterium, assembly GCA_035252905.1. Classification (GTDB taxonomy): domain Bacteria; phylum Pseudomonadota; class Alphaproteobacteria; order ATCC43930; family CGMCC-115725; genus AP-15. The sequence continues at coordinate 31,871 of DATFCQ010000081.1, forward strand.
TTATATTGACGGCTTCAACCTCTACTATGGAGCGCTTCGGAAAACTCCCTACAAGTGGGTCAACCTGCGGACGCTCCGTCAGCTGCTTCTCCCCAGAAACCCTGTCGCCGAAATCAAATACTACACCGCCCTGGTAGCGGCGCGTCCCGGCGACCCAGACCAGGCGGTAAGACAGCAGCTCTACTTCCGGGCGCTTCGGACCCTTCCCGGGCTTTCCATCCACCTGGGGCATTTCCTGGCGCACGAGGTCATGATGCCGCTCGCCCCGGTTCCTGGCCAGCCGCAGCAATACGCGCGTCATCAAAACCGAGGAGAAGGGCTCGGACGTGAACCTGGCCACGCATCTGCTGCACGACGCGCATCGGGACCGGTTCAATGTCGCGGTTATCGTTTCGAATGATTCGGACCTGCTCGAACTCATCAGGATCGTCCGCGAGGAGCTCGGCAAGAAGGTCGGCATCCTGAACCCGCATAAACGGCCCAGCCGGGCGTTGCTGCCGCATATTGATTTTATCAAGCCTATCCGCGCGGGAGTGCTTCGGGCGTCACAGTTTCCAACGACAATCACAGACCAGTATGGGACTTTCACGAAGCCCGCGGTGTGGTGACGAGATAAGGGCCCATCTCTGTAGAGGACGGAGCAAAGCATTGATGGATTGAGCAATGCGAAACCCGTCTTTCCCGCTTGATAGTGGGTTTCGCTGCGAGGTCGGGCAAGAATTAGCGAGAGTGGCCGGGAAAAGGCTGCATCGACTGCGCGCGTGCTTCGAGACGCTGCCGCTAGGCGGCGGCTCCTCAGGAAACGTACGGCGCCGATCCAACGGAAGTCCGAATTCTTGCCCAGCCTCATCGATAATGAGGCTGGTATAAGACTTGAGCCCCGGGCGTTCCCTTTCCCCTTCTCGGATCGGTCCGGTCTATTATGATCGCGGCCGAAACAGCCGACGGGTGCGACCTTGGATTCCGGGATCAGCAGCGGCCGGCGCGCCGCGATGGGGAGCGCCAATCGGCTCAAACTGGGCCTGTTCGGCGCCAATTGCTCCTCCGGCCGCGCGGTTACGACGGTGCCGGAGCGCTGGTCCGGGAATTGGCCCGACTGCGTCAGGCTGGCGCAGATGGCCGACCGGGCCGGCATCGAGTTCCTGCTGCCGATCGGGCGCTGGAAGGGCTATGGCGGCGACACCGATTACCAGGGCGCGACCTGGGAGACGGTGACCTGGGCCTGCGGATTGTTGGCCCGGACCGAGCGGCTCACCGTGTTCGGCACCGTGCACGCGCCGCTGATCCCTCCCTTGATCGCCGCCAAGGAATTCGTCACCGCTGACCACATCGGCGAGGGGCGCTTTGGCCTCAACCTCGTGTGCGGCTGGAACGAGGGCGAGTTCGAGATGTTCGGCGCGACATTGCGCGACCACGAGACGCGCTATGACTACGCGCAGGAATGGCTCGACATCGTCAAGCTTGCCTGGTCATCGCCCGAAGAGTTCGATTTCGGAGGGCGTTTCTTCACATTGAAAGGCGTGCGGGCCAAGCCCAAACCCTATGGCGGGACGCGTCCGCTGATCATGAACGCCGGCGCCTCGGCGACCGGCCAGGCCTTTGCGATCCGCAACTGCGACGCGCTGTTTTCGACGATCTCATTGGGCCTTTCGTTCGCGCAGACGGCGGATCACGTCAAGCGGGTGCGGATTCTGGCGCAACAGGCGGGCCGGGAGATCGAAATCTATACGGTCGGGGTCGTGACCTGCCGGCCCACGGCGCGGGAGGCAGAGGAGTATTACCGTCACGCCGTCGTCGACAACGCCGATTGGGCGGCGGTCGACAATATTCTGGCGATGAAGAACATCACGTCGCACAACCATGCGCCCGAAGAGTTCCGGCGCATCCGCGAGCACCAGGCCAACGGCATGGGCGGGCTGCCCCTGGTCGGAGACCCGGACAGAGTGGCGCAGCAGATGGCGGAGCTGGCCGCGCTCGGGCTCAAGGGGATCGCGGTCTCGTTCGTCAATTATCTCGACGAATTGCCGTATTTCTGCGCCGAGGTCTTGCCGCGCCTGAAGCGCGCGGGGCTGCGCGCATGATTCCTAAATCCCGTTCGATTTGAGATCTGTCACTTTTCCTGTTCGGAAGCGAGGTTCTAAAAAACGCCTCACCGCGAAGGGACGCGAAGGATACGCAAAGGACGCGATGACATATCGGGCAACCGGTGATCTGAATCTTTACGTCCTTTGCGGTAAAATATCCCGCCACCTGGCTCCGAAAACCGTACTTTACAAACTGGACGGGGTTTAGAACCCGAGCGCGCGCCGCACGCGGGCGCGATCCAGAGGCAGGTCCCGCATCCTGACGCCGGTGGCGTCGGCGACCGCATTGGCGATGGCGGCGGCGGTCGGGCCTTGCGCGGCTTCGCCGACGCCGAGAAAGGGCTGGCCGGGCCGGTCGATGATGTGGACCTCGACGCTTTCGGGCACCGCGCCGAAGCGCAGGATCGGGTAGCTGTTCCAGTCGCGCGTCGTGATTTCGCGCAGCGAGAACTGCACGGCCTCGTAAAGGGTCCAGCTCGTCGATTGGACGATGCCGCCCTCGATCTGGTTGCGAATGCCGTCGGGGTTGACCGCCTGGCCGCAATCGACCGCGGCCACCGCGCGGATGAGCCGGGTCGCGCCGGCTGCCGGCTCGACCGCGACTTCGGCGGCGATTGCGACATAGGACGCGAGGTTCTTGTAGCGGGCAAAGGCGAAGCCGCGGCCGCGGCCCTGCGGCGGTCTGGCGCCGGGCGACCAGCCGAATGTCTCGGCTGCGCGCGTGACCGCATCCCGGGCGCGTTGGTCGTCGAGATGGCGCAGGCGGAATTTGACCGGGTCCTCCTCCGCCGCCTGCGCCAATTCGTCGACAAAGCTCTCGATCGAAAAGACGTTCATATAGGCGCCGAGCGAGCGCAAGGCCGAGACGCGCAGCGGCATCTTCTCGATGTAGTGCTTGACGACGCGGGCATTGGGTAGGCGGTAGAGCGGGATCGCGTTGCGGTCGCCGCCACCGGCCGGCTGGGGAATGTTGACCCCGACCGGGCCCGGTACGGGGTTTTCCCTATACCAGGCCGGCATCAGATTGGCGGCGCCGCCGGGCCGGGTCGAATGCGAGTTGCTCCATACCTCGTAGTGCCAGTCGACGATCGTGCCCGATGTGTCGAGCGCGGCGCGGACCTCGGTGATCATCGCCGGGCCGTAAGGCTCCCAGAGGTGCTCCTGCTCGCGCATCCATTGCACCCGCACCGGCCGCCCCGGCATCTCGCGGGCGAGGAGCGCCGCGTCGGCGCCGGCGTCGTCGGCGCCGTTGTGGCCGTAGCAGCCGGCGCCCGGCATCTGGATGCAGCGCACCTTCTCCTCCGCCATGCCGAGGAGTTCGGCGATCGCGGCGCGATCGGGATAGACGCCCTGCGTATCCGTCCACACCGTCAATGCGCCGTCCTGGTAGAGGCCGACGGCGCAGGACGGCCCGATCGAGCCGTGGATCTGATAGGGGCGATGATAGGTCGCCTGCAACGTCCTGGCCGGAACGCCCGCCGGACCCTGCCGGTGCAGGATCACATTGTCCTGCCGCGGCAATTTTTTGATGACCGCGTAGAGGTCGGGCTCCTGCGGCAGGACGGCGGGCGCGTCCCATTTGGCGGCGGCGGACAATGCGCGCATTGCCAGGATCGCTTCGTACTCGCCCCGGGCGATGACGGCGAGGTAATTGCCGTTGTGCACCACCTTGAGAACTCCCGGCATCTTGTCGACCGGCGCCGTATCGACCGAGACGAGGCGGGCGGCGTAATTGGGCGGGCGCACCAGCCGTGCATGGACCATGCCGTCGAGCCGCAGATCCTGGACATAGCTGATCCCGCCGGTGACCTTGGCCGGGATGTCGATGCGCGGCAGCGAGCGGCCGATGACCGTGAACCTCTTCGGATCGCCGAGCCGCGAATGCGGGCCTGCCGGCCGGTGCAGGACCTGGCCCGCCGCCACTGCGCCGTAAGCGAGGCTGCGCCCGTCCGGCGCGAAGATCCGGCCGTCACGGGCGGTCAGCCGCTCGGGTGCGACGCCCAGCCGCTGCGCCGCCAATCCGATCAGGATGTCGCGCGCCTGCGCCGCCGCGTTCATGATCTCGACGCCGCTCATCTCGATCGAATGGCTCGACGAGGTGTAGCCCTCGTCGGGGGTCAGTGCCGTATCGGCGGTGACGAGGACGATCCGGTCCGGGTCGACCCTCAATTCTTCGGCCGCGACCTGGATCAGCGCCGTCATGATGCCCTGGCCAAGCTCGGCCTTGCCGGTCAAGACCGTGACCTTGCCGTCGGCGCCGATGCGGATCCAGGAATCGAGCATCGGCGCCCTGCCGAGATCGCCGGGCAATTTCGGCCCGTTCTTCCCCGGCCGGACGGCGAAAGCTGCGGGCGACAGCGAGAAACCGACGGCGACCGCACCGCCCGCGGCCAGCATGGCGCGGCGCGTCAATGGACGGGGCAGGGCGGCGGTCATCACCGGTCCCCCTGTTGCGGGGTGTCGCGCATCGCGGCGGCGGCCCTCCGGATTGCCGCGAGAATGCGCATATGGGTGCCGCAGCGGCACAAATTGGGCTCCATATGCGCGCGGATCTGCGCCTCGGTGGCGGCGGGGGTGCGTTCGAGCAGCGCCTGCGCGCGCATGATCATCCCGGCGATGCAATAGCCGCACTGCGCCGCCTGCTCCGCGATGAAGGCCGCCTGCAGCGGTCCCGGCCGCTCGACGCTGCCGAGCCCCTCGACGGTGCGGATCCTGCCGGCTGCGGCCGCCGAGATCGGCGTCAGGCAGGAAAAGATCGCCTCGCCGTCGAGCATCACCGTGCACGCCCCGCATTGGCCGAGGCCGCAGCCGAACTTGGCGCCGTTCAATTTGAGCGCGTTGCGCAACACGTAGAGCAGCGGCGTCCGCGGATCCGCGTCGACGCGATAGGACCGACCGTTGACGTTGAGGGTGACCATGCGGAGGGCTCCTCGACAGGCGGAAAACGCAGCGACGACATGCACAAGCCTTACCCGAATTACGAGCTTCCGATAACGACCCCGGTGGCAAACACCAACAACCCCCCGACCACGACCTGAGACGCGGCCGACACAAAGGGCGTATCCATATAGCGGTTGCGGATCCAGGCGATCGCCGCCAATTCGATCAATACGACGGCGATGGCGACGGCCGTCGCCGTGCGGAACTCGGGGATCAGATAGGGCAGGGTGTGCCCGAGGCCGCCCAGCGCGGTCATGACCCCGCAGACGAGGCCGCGCAGCCACGGGCTGCCGCGCCCGGTCAGGGAGCCGTTGTCGGAAAGCCCCTCGGCAAAGCCCATGCTGATCCCCGCGCCGACCGCGGCGGCGACGCCGACCAGAAAGGTCTTCCACGGATTGGTCGTGGCAAAGGCGGCGGCGAACAGCGGCGCCAATGTGGATACCGACCCGTCCATCAGACCGGCGAGACCGGGCTGGACGATCTGCAACAGGAACAGCCGCCGCTCGGCCTCGTGCTCCCGGGTGCGCACGTCGGGCGGGACGTAGCGTTCCTCGAGCTGCTCGGCTCTCGCCTCATGGCGCCGCTCCTCGGCCGCAAGGTCGCCGAGGAGCTGGCGGATCGCGGCGTCGCGCGAGCGCCGGGCGGCGCGGCCGTAAAAGCGCTTGGTCTCCGCCTCCATCAGTTCGGCCTGCGCGCGCACCGCGTCGAGACCGAGCGGGCGCGACAGCCAGACCGGCTTGCGCTGGACAAAGCCGCGCACATCCTGGCGCCGGATCAACGGAATGCGGTCGCCGAACTTCGCCCGGTAGAGGTCAAGGAGGCGGTGCCGGTGCCCGGTCTCCTCGTCGGCCATGGCCTCAAACATGCGGGCGGTGTCGGGGTAGACGTCACGCAGGCATGCGGAGAATTCGTCGTAGATGCGCGCATCCTCTTCCTCGAGCGAGATCGCCAAGGCGAGCAATTCCTGTTCGGACAGATCGGAAAAATCCTTCATCGGCACCGACCTCCTTGAGCGCCCGCGTTCGGAAAGCGGCGGAATGCGCTAGGCTATCCCGCCCTACGCGTATCGGGAACGTCGTAGGGCGGAAAAGCGGAGCGCATTCCGCCAACTTTACGGCGCGAGGAACGTCATGGCGTCACCCCTATCGAACGACAGCCCGCCGATGGTCGAGACGGCGCTGTCGGGCTATGAATTGCTCAATGATCCGCTGCTCAACAAAGGCACGGCGTTCAGCGAGGCCGAACGCGAGATCTTCGACCTGCACGGACTGCTGCCGCCCTATGTGACGACGATCGAGCAGCAGGCCGGCCGGCGGCTTGCCGCCCTGCGCGCTATCCACGACGATCTCGACAAATACGTGTTCCTGCGCGGGTTGCAGGACACCAACGAGACGCTCTTTTACGCCCTCCTCGGGCACAATCTCGAAGAATTGCTGCCGATCGTCTATACGCCGACGGTGGGGCTCGGGTGTCAGCGTTTCAGCCACATCTTCCGCAAGCCGCGGGGCTTGTTCCTCAGCATGCCGCAGCAGGGCCGCATCAGGCGCATCCTGTCGCAGCCGCGCTTCGACCGCATCGAGGCGATCGTCGTCAGCGACGGCGAGCGGATCCTCGGGCTCGGCGATCAGGGGGCGGGCGGCATGGCCATCCCGATCGGCAAGCTGTCGCTCTACACCGCCTGCGCCGGATTGCACCCGGCCACCACATTGCCGGTTCTGCTCGACGTCGGCACCGACAATTCCGGGAAATTGGCGGAGCCGATCTATGTCGGCTGGCGGCACGAGCGCGTCCGGGGCGAGGCCTATGACGACTTCGTCGAGACCTTCGTCGCCGCCGTTCGCGAGCGCTGGCCGCACGTGCTATTGCACTGGGAAGATTTTGCCATCGGCAACGCCAACCGCCTGCTCGAATGCTACCGCGACCGGCTCTGCACGTTCAACGACGACATCCAGGGCACAGCAGCGGTCGCGGTTGGCACCCTGCTCAGCGCGATCAACGTGACCGGCGTGGCCCTAACGCAGCAGCGCATCGCCATCCTCGGCGCGGGCTCGGCCGGCTCGGGCGTCAGTGCCCTGCTGTTGCGCGCGATGACGGCGGAGGGCCTGTCGGAAGCCGAGGCGCTGAGTCGCTTCTATCTGGTGGACCGGGACGGTCTGCTGGTCGAAGACATGCCGGGCCTGCTGCCGTTTCAGGCGCGCTTTGCGCAGCAGCGGTCGCGCCTTGCCGGCTGGACACGCCCTGCTTCGGGTCGCATCGGTCTCGGGGAGGTGGTCGCGAACGCCCATCCGACGGTATTGATCGGCACTTCGGGCCAGGGCGGCGCCTTTTCCGAAGCCATCGTGCGGGCCATGGCGGAGCATGTGAAGCGGCCGGTCATCTTTCCGTTGTCGAACCCGACCGCGCACAGCGAGGCGACGCCGGCGGATCTGCTGGCCTGGACCGAGGGGCGTGCGGTGATCGGCGCCGGCAGCCCGTTTCCGCCGCTGAGGCGCAACGGCAGGCCGTTCCGGGTCGATCAGACCAACAACGCCTACATCTACCCGGGCGTGGGTCTGGGCGCGATCGCGGTGCAGGCCAGCCGCGTATCGGACGGGATGTTTATGGCCGCGGCCCGCGCCCTTGCCGAGGCCTCGCCGGCGCGGCGCGATCCCGAGGCCAACCTGTTGCCGCCGATCGCCGAGCTGCGCGCGACCTCCTTCCGCGTGGCTCTTGCGGTGGCGCAGCAGGCCGAGGCGGAGGGGATCGCCGCCGCCCCCGCGGGCGCAGGATTGGCGGAAGCGGTCCGGGCAAAGATGTGGGAGCCGGTCTACCGACCGTACCGCCGCCTCCCGCGGTAATCGGGGCAAGAGCGCTACAGATACGGATCCGTCTGGGCGAGATAGCGGGTTACGCAGTCGCGCACCGCCTCATCGAGCGGGGTGAAGGGCGCGGCATAGCCGGCGGCGCGCAATTTCGCCATCCGCGCCTCGGTGAAATACTGGTAACTGGGTCGGATTGCCGGCGGCACGTCGATATATTCGATCCTGGGCGCGCGCCCGCAGGCGGCCGCCGTCGCTTCGATCAGCGCGCGAAAGCTCTCCGCCTTGCCGGTGCCGAGATTATAGAGGCCGGACTGGCGGCCGTGCCGCCACAGCCACAGCACGACTTCGGCGCAGTCCTTGACATAGACGAAATCGCGGCATTGCTCGCCGTCGGCGAAGTCGGCTCGATAGGATTTGAACAGGGGCACCGACTCGCCGGCGGCGATCTTTTTGTAGTTTTTGACGACGAGGCTCATCATCTCGCCCTTGTGGTACTCGTTGGGGCCGAACACGTTGAAAAACTTGAGCCCGGCCCAGAAGGGCGGAGCCCGCCCGGCGGCGGCCTCGCGCAGGGCAAAAAGGTCGAAGGCGTGCTTTGACCAGCCATAGAGGTTCAAGGGCCGCAGCCGCTTCAGGGCGGCGAGGTCGCCCCGATCGTCAAAGCCGTCGCCGCCGTCGCCATAGGTCGCCGCCGAAGAGGCATAGATCAAGGGTTTGCCGGCGCGCGCGCACCAGCGCCACAGCATGACCGAATAATTGAGGTTGGCCGCGATCACCGCATCCGCATCGACCATGGTCGTCGCCGAGAGCGCGCCGAGATGAAATACCGCCTCGACCGCGGCGCCGGACCGCTCGAGCCAATCGGAGAGGCTGTCGATGGCGACGATCTCGCAGAAGTCGCGCTTGGCGATGTTGCGCCACTTTTCGCTGGTGCCGAAGCGGTCGACGATGACGATGTCGCAATATCCGGCCTCATTGAGCCGCGCCGCCAGCACCGACCCGATAAACCCGCCTCCGCCGGTCACGACCAGCATGGTTCTTCCCTTCGCATTGATAAACAGGGCTCCGGCGCTCTGCCGGCGCCTTTGCCGGGCGCCTGGCGGAGTTTCCTCGGCATCGCACAATGTACGCTTACGGCTTCCAGCCGAAATGGGAAACATCCAGCCCAGCGCGCGCAGGATCATCGCGTTCCGCTCGGGAGTCAAAGTCACAGGCCGGTCGGTAACGACTCAGTTTGAATTGTAACAGAGCGCGTCATTCCGGGACGGCCCGTCAGGGCCGGACCCGGAATCTATGAACACCGGTCTTCGCAAGGCATTCGAAGAGCGGTGTGCATGGGTTCCGGGTTCGCGGGCTCACGCCCGCGCCCCGGAACGACAGTATTCCAACATGATACTGAGTCACTGCCGGCCGGTTTCCGGCGACGCCCTTACGAAAGAGCGTCCGCATGGCGGTCGGTGCGAGACTGTCCTAGGATCGCCGGCGAAACCGGCAGCGGAATCCCTTGATGCCCGCCTCCTCCTCTCCGCGCGTCGCGCTCCTCGGCTTTTCGATCGAGTGCAACAAGTTTGCGCCGCCGGCGACAAAGGCGCATTTTCTCGCGCGCACCTATCTCGAAGGCGACGCGATCCTTGCCGAGGCGCGGGCGCCGGCGCCGGCCATGCTGGGCGAGGTGCCGGGCTTTGTCGCGGCGATGGATAGAACCGGACCGTGGATCCCGGTCGGCATCGCCCTGGCGATCAGCGAGCCGAACGGGCCGGTCGAGCACGCCTTCTTTGTCGAACTGCTCGACGTGATCCAGCGGCGGCTGACCGCGTCATTGCCGGTCGACACCGTCTATATCTGCGAGCACGGCGCTGCGGTGACGACCGAGGAGGACGACCCTGACGGGGTGTTGTTCGCGATGGTGCGCCGGATCGTCGGGCCCGCGGTGCCGGTCGCCGCGACCCTCGATCTGCACGCCAACGTCTCGCCCGCGATGGTCGACTCGGTCGATGTGTTCATCGGCTATCGCACCAACCCGCATCTCGACATGCGCGAGCGCGGCGCCGAGGCGGCGGCCGCGATCCGCGAAATGCTCGCCGGCGTGAAGCCGCAGCGCGCCTTCATGCGCCTGCCGATCGTGCCGCCGACCGTGACCTTGTTGACCGCCGCCGGCCCCTATGCCGAGATGATCGCGCTTGGGGCTCGGCGCCTCGGCCCGGAGATCCTCAATGTCTCGGCCATGGGCGGCTTTGCCTATTCCGACAGCGCCAAGACCGGGTTGTCGGTCGTCGTCACGGCGCGCCGCGACCGGGGCGCGGCCGAAGCGGTCGCGCGCGAGATCGCCGCGCTCGGCTGGGCCAACCGGGACCGCTTCCGGGCGCGATTGACCCCGCTCGACGAGGCGGCGGCGAAGGCCGTCGCGCTCGGGCGCGACCCCGCATTGCCGGCGCTGTGCTTTGCCGACGTCGCCGACAACCCGGGCGGCGGCGGCCGCGGCAACACGATTTTCCTATTGCGTGCGTTTTACGAGGCCGGGGTCGAAGGGGCCTTGTTCGGCATCTTCTACGACCCGCCGCTCGCCGCCGAGGCGCACCAAGCCGGGATCGGCGCCAAGTTCACGGCGCGGTTCAATCGCGCCGAGACGACCAACTTTTCCGAGCCCTGGGAAGCACCGGCGACGGTCAGGGCCTTGTCCGACGGCAATTGCGTCGGGCGGCGCGGCATCTACGCCGGAACGAGTCTGGCGCTCGGGCCGTGCGCGGCCCTGCAATTGGGCGGCCTCACGGTCGTCGTCGTGTCGCATCGCGTGCAATGCGCCGATCCGGTCTTCTTCGAGATGATGGGGCTCGACATCGCCCGCGCCCGCGCGGTCGCGGTCAAGTCGCGCGGCCATTTCCGCGGCGGCTTTGACGAATTCTTCGGTCCCGAACAGATCGTCGAAGTCGACCTGCCCGGGCTGACCTCGCCGGTGCTGAGCCGCTTTCAATGGACGCGCCTGCCGCGCCCGGTCATCCCGCTCGACGAGGGCGTGGAGTGGAACGCGGCCGCTCAGTCGTGACCGCGCTCGGCACCGGCATCGAGCCGGACGCCGAACTGCTCGGCAAAGCCGTGCAAACCGGGCTCGGTAATCGATAGGGCGCGGCTGTCCCGGGTGCGGCGCAGCCAGCCGAGATCGAAGCATCGGGCCGCCAATGCCGCGCCGAGCGCGCCCGCCAGATGCGGGCGGCGCTCGCTCCAGTCGAGGCAGGGGCGGCAGAACGCGCGCTTGCCGTGGCCGATCCCGGCGACAGCGATTCCGAAGCCGGCGAAGAACGCCTCCCCGGCCGCGGTGACGAGGCCGCCGTCTTCGGCCAGCACGACATGCTCGCGCGCGGCCAAGGCATCGGCGAGCGCCACCCCGAGCCGCCCGGCCAGGTGGTCGTAGCAGGTTCGCGCGGTGCGCAACGCCTCCTCGCCGCGCCAGCGCGGCCGCGGGCGCGGCGGTCCCGCGGCGGCGACCGCCATCAGGCTCTCGATCATGCGGCCGATCAGCGGCGAAGCGAGCCGGTAATAGGCGTGGCGGCCTTGCCGGTGCACGGCGAGCAGCCCGGCTTCGCTCAATTTGCCGAGGTGGCCGCTCGTCGTCTGCGGCGACACGCGGGCGGCGAAGGCCAGCTCGCCCGCGGTCAAGGCGCGGCCGTCGAGCAGGACGGCGAGCATGTTGGCACGGGCGGGGTTGCCGACGAGGGCGGCGATCTCGGCGATCGCAGGAAGCGAGTTCGACATCTGCGCAACGTAATGCCGCCGTCGCCCGGTTTCACCCGCCGACGTTTCGGTTTCGGCCGTAGCGATTGCAGCAGCAAACCGGCCCTTTCCCGCTCATCTTCCGGGGACCGACAACCGCATTTCGCCGGAGGTGACAATGAGCGAAGCCGCCCACAGGCTCGACCCGCGGGAGGAACAGTTTCGGGTGCCGAGCCCTCATCCCGGGCTGTCGCTGTTCCTGCGCTATCGTGCGCCCTGCGCCGCAACGCCGCCCCCGGGGCGTGTCGTGCTCTATGTGCATGGCGGGACGTTTCCCTCGGCTCTGTCGATCGCCCACCGTTTCGACGGCCGGTCGTGGCGCGACGAACTGTGCGCCGCCGGCTTTCACGTCTGGGCGCTCGATTTCCACGGCTTTGGCCTGTCCGACCCCTATCCGCAGATGGCCGAGCCGGCCACCGCGCACCCGCCGCTCGGATGCGCTGCGGACGCCGCCGTGCAATTGGATCGCGCCGTCGATTTCATCTGCGCGCGCCAGCAGGTGCCGCGCCTGTCGCTGATCGCCCATTCCTGGGGGACGATCGTTGCCGGCCGGCTGGCCGGAGCCCGCCCGGACGCGGTCGATCGGCTCGTCTTCTTCGGCCCGATCGCCCGGCGCCCAAAGAAAGGCGAACCGCAGCGCCTGCCGGCGTGGCGGCTGATTTCGCTCGCGGATCAGTGGGACCGGTTCACCGCCGACGTCCCGCACGGCGCCGAGCCGGTTCTGTTGCGGCGGCATTTCGACGAATGGGGCGAGCGCTATCTCGACACCGACCGCCGCAGCCGCGAGCGCAAGCCGGCAGCGGTCCAGGTGCCGAGCGGCCCGTTCCAGGACATCTACGACGCCTGGGCGGGCGTGCTGGCCTATGACCCGGCGCTCGTCCGCGCCCCCGTGGCGATCCTGCGCGGCGAATGGGACGGGATGTGCGGCGACGCCGATGCGCTTTGGCTGTTCGACGCGCTGTCGAGGAGCCCGAACCGCCGCGACGTCAAGATCGCCCGCGCCACGCATCTGATGCACCTCGAAACCGGCCGCTATGCGCTCTATCGCGAAACCGAGGCGTTTCTGGCGGGCCGCGACCTCCCGCCGGGCGCAGAATGAGGAGCCCGGATCATGTTCGCCGTGATCTTCGAAGTGCTCCCGAAGCCCGAATGCCGCGACGAGTATCTGCGCCAAGCCGGCCTGTTGCGGCCCGAATTGGAGGCGATCGACGGCTTTATCACCAATCAGCGCTACACCAGTTTGGGGCGCGCGGGATGGGTCCTGTCATTGTCGCTCTGGCGCAACGAAAAAGCGGTGATCCGCTGGCGCACAGCGGCGCGGCATCATCAGACGCAGGAGAAAGGCCGGTCCGGGATTTTCGCCGATTACCATCTGCGCGTCGGCGAGATCACCGCCGACACCGGATTGCCGGCGGGAGAGGCGCTGCGCCAGGAGCGGTTCGACGAGACCGAGACCGGCGCCGCCCGGCTCGCGATTATCACCGAGGCGGGCCTTCCCGGGCTGACGGACGAGGCGGCGATCGCCCGCCTCGTCGCCCCGCGGGCAGGCCGCGACCCGGGGCTCGTCGCCGCGGACGTGTTCCGCCTTATCGCCCGGCGCGACGACCTGCTGCTGCTGACCCTCTGGGCGCAGGCCGCGCAGGGCGAGGCCTGGCTTGAGGGGCGCGGCGGAGACGGCGCCCGGCATCGCCGGATGCGGGTCATCCGCGACTACGGCATGTTCGATCGCCGCGAGGCGCCGCAATACTACCCCCCGGTCGCGGGCTGAGCTGATAGGGGTAGGTATCGGTTATGGCGGGCTCAGAGCGGCGTACGGCAAAGCAGTCATTCCGGACCGCGGGCGTCTCGCCCGCATTCTCGGCGCATTCCGCCCTTTTGGCGGGCCGGCCTGCGGCCGCCTGCGGGCGAGCCGTACCTACCCCCTGTCGGCCGGCGCGCTCGGCGGCGGCGTGAGCCTGTGGACCGTGGGCGAAATCTCCTCTTATGCCAATATGGCCGGCTGTGGCGGTGCGCGCCGAAGGCTACACTCAGCTCCCTGGGTCAATCCGTCCCGCGAACCGGGTCGAGCGGACTAGGACCAACAGGAGTGGAGGTGCGCCATGAAGCCAATGAGCGAAGCGCATTTCGCAATTCTGCGGCGCCACATGGTCGAGGTCGTCGGGATCCAGGTCGACCTTGCGAGCGAGGAGCTGGGCAAGGCGGCTCTCGACGAACGCGTGCTGGCCGCGATGCGCAAGATCCCGCGGCACCGCTTCGTACCCCCCTCCCTGGCCCCTTACGCCTACCAGGACACGCCGCTGCCGATCGGTTTCGAGAAGACGATCTCGCAGCCTTTCATCGTCGCGCTGATGACCGACCTCCTCGATCCCGAGCCGCACGAGAGCATCCTCGAGGTCGGGACCGGACTGGGCTATCAGGCCGCGATCCTGGCCGAGCTTGCCGGTCAGGTCTGGAGCGTCGAAATTGTCGAGGAATTGGCGGGCCAAGCCGAAGCGAACCTGCGCCAGTTCGGCTGCTCCAATGTCGCCATCCGCATCGGAGACGGGTCGCGGGGCTGGCGCGCGCACGCGCCCTACGACAGGGCTCTGCTGACGGCTGCCGCCGAGCGATTGCCTCCGGCGATCCTCGACCAAGTCAAACCCGGCGGACGGATCGTTCTGCCGCTGGGCGCGGACGAGGCGCAATGGCTCACGGTGGTCGACAAGGGGGCGGATGGCCGGATCAATGTACGTAAACTGATCCCGGTGCGGTTCAGCCGGCTCGAGACGGTCGTGTAAGACACAGCTCCCGCGAAAACGAATAGCCGTAGGTACGGCCCGTCCATGCTCGCGATCATGTGGCAGATCAGATAAGGCTTCATGAGCCGGCGCTATTTGAGCGGATTGTATCCCGGTTTCTTGTAAAGCTTGCCGGAACCATTCAGAATGTCGGGCCGGTAAACCTTATCCACCCAGTCGCTCGGACCAATTTCCTCAATAGAGACGGAAACCGCTTCGTCTCCGCCCCCCGCAAACGTCATCACGTCCTTGACGATCGCTTCGGTAAGCCGGGCCTTTTGCTGCTCCGACCGGCCGGGATGCATTTTCACGATCACATGGGGCATC
>DATFCQ010000082.1:0-13584 GCA_035252905.1 Allostellaceae bacterium
CTCGTGCCGCGCGATATCGACGGTCTTCTGATCGCCGGCCGGCACATCTCCTGCGACCCGAGCAGCCACTCCTTCCTGCGCGAGATCCCGCAATGCTGGCTGACCGGGCAGGCGGCCGGGGCGGCTGCGGCGCTCGCCGTCTCCGAGAGCTGCGCGCCGCGCGCGGTGCCGATTGCCAGCTTGCAGATGCTGTTGCGGCGCCAGGGCGCATTCCTGCGGTCTGTCGACGAACAAGCGATCGGCGCGCACGCGCTATCGATTGACGAGCGCGAACCCGTCCAGCGCGGCGGCGAATGATGATAGCGTGCGGCAGCGCGGTTGCCGGAACGAGAGGTGCGGGCATGGATCTGATTGTGCGCAATGTGCGGCTCGCCGAGCGGCCCGAGGAGGGAGCGGTCGATATCGGCGTCGCCGAGGGCCGGATCGCCGCGATCGCGCCCAGTCTGGCCGCCGAGGCCGAGAGCTATGACGCCGGCGGCCGCCTTGCCTGCGCCGGCCTTGTCGAGACCCATATCCACATCGACAAGTCGCGCATCGTCGACCGCTGCCCGCCGCCCTCGGGCCGCGCGGTCAATCCGGTCACGGCCGTCGCCCCGCTGAAATCCGGCTTCACCGTCGAAGACGTGTATCGGCGCGCGGAACAGACCTTGCGTGAATGCCTGTTGAACGGCGCGACCCGCATGCGCACCCAGGTCGAGGCCGATCCGGCGGTAGGTTTGCGCGGCTTTGAGGCGGTGCGCGCGCTCGCCGCCGATTATGCCTGGGCGATCGATCTCGAGATCTGCATCTTTCCGCAGGAGGGGCTGACCAACCGCCCCGGCACCGAGGAGCTGTTGGTCGCAGCGCTCAAGGGGGGCGCCCGGGTGATCGGCGGCGCGCCGCGTTACGACAGCGATCCCGCGGCGCAGATGCGGCGCATCTTCGAGCTCGCCCGCGATTTCGACGTCGACATCGACATTCATCTCGACGTCGGCCCGACCCCCGAGCCGCTGCACGTCCGCGAGGTCTGCGCCTTGACCGAGGAATTCAAGCGCGAGGGCCGGGTCGTCGTCGGCCACATGGCGAAACTGTCGTTATTGCCGCCGGCCGAAGTCGCTTCGTGGGCGCGGCGCTTTGCCGATCTCGGCATCGCCGTCACCGTTTTGCCGGCGACCGATCTCTACCTGATGGGCCGCGACCGCGACCACGCCGTCCCCCGCGGCGTTGCCGACGCCAATTTTCTCCTCGAACATGGCGTCAATTGCGCGCTGTCGACCAACAACGTATTGAACCCGGCCACCCCCTATGGCGACTGCTCCCTGATCCGCATCGCCAATCTGCACGCCAATCTGCTGCAGGTGGCGGGCACGCAGCCATTGCGCGAATGCTTTGCAATGCTGACAAGCCGCTCGGCGGCATTGCTGAAACTGCCCGATTATGGGCTCAGCGTCGGCAACCCGGCCGACATTGTGATCATCGACGCGGCGACGCCGGAGCAGGCGATCGCCGAGATCCGCCCGCCGCTCGCCGTCTTCAAGCGCGGCCGCCGCACCGTGATCCGCCAACCGCCGGAACTGGTGCCGCCGGGCTGAGCCGCTCGGTGAGTGAGCTGCGCTATCCGCTCCTGGGCATTTGCCGGACCCGAAGCCGGGCGTCCTCGACAATCACGATCGCTCCCATTTGCAGCGCATCCCCCGACGCGCCAATTGCAGTGCGAAGGCGCTCGCGCAAATGGGGTTGATGTGCAAACCGCAGCCGCAACAACACAACCCCGGGACCCGGCCTATTGGTAAGGCCGATGATCTCACCGAAATCGAGATCGAACGTGACCAAGATGCGGCCATCTTCGGCAGCGCGGTCGAAGATCTGATGGTCCGGCAGGTTGCCGTATCCGGCATCCGACACGTGGATCGCGTCATGTCCCTCGGATCGCAACCACTCCGCCATTGCCGGCGGCATGTTCATATCGAGAAGGAAGCGCATCCGTCGCGTTCAGGCGGGGACAATCTCCTCACGGGTTAGCCAGGCCGCATAGGCGAGCGCCTGACGAATATCCTCCCGTTCCAGATATGGGTAATCTCTCAGAATTTCATCCCAGGAGAGGCTTTCCGCCACCAAGGAAACGATCAGTCCCACGGTCACGCGCATGCCGCGGATGCAGGCGCGCCCGCCCATTTTGCCCGGCTCAAAAGTTATTCGATCAAAGGAGATTCCGGGATGCTCGGATCTTTCGGTCTGCTGTTCTTTTGTCATGTCGCCTCGTGTCGTGATCTTGATCTACGCTCGAACGGCTCTATCGCCGCTCGACCGGTTCCGCCATCGCGACCTCCTCCCTGCGAGGCAAGTCAAGTATAGCGGGCCGCGTCAGGTCCGTCGCGTCGCAAAGTCGATGCGCGGGTCGATCAGCATATAGGTCAGATCGGTGACGAGCTTTAGCAGCAGGCCGATCAAAGTATAGATATAGAGCGTGCCGAACAGGATCGGGTAGTCGCGGTTGATCGCCGCGTCAAACCCCAAAAGCCCGAGCCCGTTCAATGAGAAGATCACCTCGATCAGCAATTGCCCGGTGAACAGAATGCCGACGAGCGCAGCCGGGAACCCGGCGACGACGAGCAGCATCGCGTTGCGAAACACATGGCCGTAAAGGACGCGGCGCTCGGTCAATCCCTTGGAGCGGGCAGTCAAGACGTATTGCTTGTTGATCTCGTCGAGAAAGCAGTTCTTGGTCAGCATCGTCAAGGTCGCGAACCCGCTGATGACGAGCGCGGTCAGCGGCAGCGCCAGGTGCCAGAAATAGTCGGCGATGCGCATCGGCCACGACAAGGCGGCCCAATTGTCGCTGACCAGGCCGCGCAGCGGAAAGATCTGCAGATAGCTGCCGCCTGCGAACAGGACGATCAACAGGACCGCGAACAGAAAGCTCGGCACCGCATAGCCGATGATGATGGTCGCGCTCGTCCATACGTCGAAGCGGCTGCCGTCCCTGACCGCCTTGCGGATGCCGAGCGGGATCGAGACGAGATAGGTAACGAGCGTCGTCCACAATCCGATCGAGATCGACACCGGCAGCCGTTCCTCGATCAGGCTGATGACGCTCTTGTCCTGGAAAAAGCTCTTGCCGAGGTCGAAGGTCAGGTAATTGCGCATCATCAGGACGAACCGCGTCAATGGCGGCTGATCGAAACCGTATTGATGGACGAGTTCCTTGATCAAGGCGGGGTCGAGGCCGCGGGCTCCGCGATAGGCGGCCTCGCCCGCAGCCGGTGCCCGCACCTCGCTGCCGCCGCCGCTGACCCGGGCGGTGGCGCTGACCGCGCTGCCCTTCAATTTGGCGATCATCTGCTCGACCGGCCCGCCCGGCGCGGCCTGCACGATCACGAAATTGACCACCATGATCGCGAACAGGGTCGGCACGATCAGGGCGATGCGTCTGAGCGCGTAGGCGATCATGGCGGGCTCCATAACAGCGGCATTCCCCACTCCCACCCTAACCTCACCTTGTGAGCGGGGGAACAATCATGCCCAGGCCGCGACACCGGATCTCATCCCGATTGGTTGCCGCTATCCTCTACCGTGATGACCATACGACAGGGAATGTTCCGATCCTGAAATAAAGGTCTGTCCACGATACCTGTTGCGCGAAACGGGTTGCGGCAGCGGCTCAACGTGGCGGATGATCGCGCTTGCAACCGTCGGATAGGAATATCGGTTCAATCAGCCGTGGTGGTTTTGTCAAGACGAGCTGCTTGAGGGCTCATCAGTCTGTTCCATGCGGTGGCCGCCCGTGTCCCGTAAGGCGGACATCATGAATTGCCACGTTGATAAGGGGAAGCAGCGGTTGTCCCGGCCTCTGAGTCCTGCATGCCAATGCGACGCTTAGCAGAACCCACTCTCTTTCTATGGGATCTGCGGCAATGTGTTTGTCAATGCTTAAAATTCTCTTCTTTAGTATGGAAATTGCATTAATACTCGTCTTGCCTGACAATTGACCTAAAAGATCTTTACACGTTGGCTCAGCAATAACTGAAGAAGAGAGCATTGACAAAAGTATTACTATTATGAGTGTTCCAAAATTGCACATAGAATGCAGAAAAACTGATGGCCAAATCGATTGATATTGGATGCGCAGCCAGATGGCAGCAACCGCGAGCAGCGCTACAAGAACGAGCCCGAGCGGATAATGGATCTTCTGTAATACGTGTCCCGCGACAAATAGGATCGTCACGATTGCTGCAGCCCGGATCGGATGTCCGGATCGGGCCAGGCCGGCAAAGCCGCAACCGCGAAATACAAACTCCTCCTCGATCGGAATGAGAGTCACAGACATGATCAGCAGAACAATACCAGGCCATCCAGGTGGTGTCGTGCTATAAATATTCATGGATTTTGTAAGAGGAGCCGCGTATAACGTTAGGACGGTCAATAAAATAATAGAAACCGCAATAACTATTGCAACGACATACGATGTCTTTTGAGGCCGGCTCAAACCTATTCCAATGTCCGATTTCTCGTAAAATCGGTCGAAGGCGCGGCGTCGAGCATACCGATAGGCCCAAGCCCCGGAGA
Organism: Allostellaceae bacterium; assembly: GCA_035252905.1. Classification (GTDB taxonomy): domain Bacteria; phylum Pseudomonadota; class Alphaproteobacteria; order ATCC43930; family CGMCC-115725; genus AP-15. Next base: position 4,546 of record DATFCQ010000082.1, read on the forward strand.
TCACATAAGACGCCAGCGCAACCACAGCAGTAAATTGTCCGCTCGGGCGTCCAACTGCGGCCGCAATTTGCTGAGTATTCGCTAGCGGAAGATGCAGGGCTGCTCGTTGCACGTCGTGAAGCACCGCCAGCACAAAGTTTCGACTAATTAGACTGAGCCATACAATAATTAACTGAATCAGATAAAATCCTATTAAAATAATAAAAGCTTCGCGTGTTCCGAACTGCCTAGCTGTTCGTGAAGCTGTTTCGCTCATTTTAAAGGCATCTGCAACTGATGGCTAGGCGAGCTTTATTTTATGCGAAACATCAGCGAGCTCAGAACAATCGGATCCGGCCTCCGACCGCCTGCCTCGATAATAGCCGCGGTGGCCGGCGCTGCGCCAGTGATTTTTGTAGATGCCGAATGGGGGGCGGCACTGGGCCGCTGATGCTGCGCCATCGCCGGCCGCGACCGCCGCCTCGGTCGCTCTCCGGCATGGATGGTCAGTGCAATGTCTTCTTCTCGGCTTCGACGGTCTTCTCGGCGGCGGTGTCGACCCACCAGGTGTTGAAGCCGACGCCGTATTTGGGCGAGATTTTCGGGCGCAGGAACTTGTTCCAATAGGCCACGCGGAACACGCCGGTGTGGAAATGCGGAACCACGTAATAGCCGTATTGCAGGACCCGGTCGAGCGCTCGGACATGGGCGACCAGATCGGCGCGCGTTTTGGCCTGGACCAGTTCCGCGATCAATTCGTCGATGACCTTGCTCTTGACGCCGAGCAAATTGTTGCCGCCCGGCTGATCGGCCGCCGCCGATCCCCAATACTCGCGCTGCTCGTTGCCCGGAGACAATGATTCGGGGAAGACGACGACCGCCATGTCGTAATCGTAATTGTTCATCCGCTGCTGGTATTGCGCGGTGTCGACCGTACGCACCCGGGCATTGATCCCGAGGCGCCTCAGGTTCTGCACAAAGGGCAGCGTGACCCGTTCCATTTGCGGGTTGTCGAGCAGGATCTCAAAGGAAAGAGGCTGCCCGGTCTTGTCGTTGACGAGCTGTTCCCCCTTGAAATGCCAGCCGGCCTGCTGCAACAGGGCGAGAGCCTTTTCGAGCCCGGCGCGCAATTGCTGGGGGTTCTTGTATTCGGGCGGGTCGTATTCCTTGGTGAACACCGGGTCCGGGATCTGGCCGCGGAACTTTTCGAGAATTTTCAATTCCTCGCCCTGCGGCACGCCGGTCGCCGCCAGTTCGGAATTGTCGAAATAGCTGCGCGTGCGGGTGTATTGGCCATAGAACAGGTTCTTGTTTTCCCATTCGAAATCGAAGGCGTAGGCGAGCGCGTCGCGCACCCGCGGGTCCTGGAAGATCGGCCGGCGCAGATTGTAGCCGAAGCCCTGCATGCCGGAAGGCAGGCGGTTCGGGATCTCTTCTTTTTTGATCAGCCCCTTGCTCAAGGCCGGTGACGCGTAGCCGGTGGCCCAGTCCTTTGCCGCGTTTTCGAGGCGCACGTCGTATTCGCCGGCCTTGAACGCTTCGAGAGCGACGGTTGCGTCACGGTAATAGTCATAGCGGATCGTGTCGACATTGTACCGGCCCTTGTTGACCGGCAGATCGGCCGCCCAGTAATCCTTGACGCGGCGATAGGTGATCGACTGGCCCGGACTGACCGCGGCGATCGTATAGGGGCCGCTGCCGAGCGGCGGCTGCAAGGTCGTCTTGTCGAAATCGCGCCCCGACCAATAGGCCTTTGACAGCACGGGCATCTCGCCGATGATCTGCGGCAATTCGCGATTGTTGGCCGATTTGAAGTAGAAGCGCACGCCGCGCTCGCCCTCCTTCGCCACCCGGGTCACGTCGGCGTAATAGGTGCGGTACAGCGGCAGCCCCTTCTGGCGCAACGTGTTGAAGGTCCAGATCACGTCGTCCGGGGTCATCGGCGAGCCGTCGTGAAAGCGCGCGCCCGGGCGCAACGTATAGAGAACCGAGAGGCGGTCCGGGGCGAGGTCCATGCTCTGGGCGACGAGCCCGTATTCGCTCGCCGGCTCGTCCTCCGAGGCGACCGCGAGGGTGTCGAAGATCATGTTGATGCCGGCTGCGGCAACCCCGCGGATGACAAAGGGGTTGAGCGTGTCGAAGGTGCCGATCGCCGAAAAGCGCATCGTCCCGCCCTTGGGCGCGTTCGGGTTGACATAGTCGAAATGGGTGAAATGGGGCCCGTATTTGAGTTCGCCAAACAATGACATGCCGTAGGTTGCGGCAGCCTCGGCAGCGGCGGCGGGCGCGAAGAATGCGAGGAAGACGAGGGCGAAGCCGGAAAATCTGCGCAAGATGGCTTTCCTTGTGCGGGTCAGAAGCCGAGCCGTTCGAGCGCCGCCCGGTGGGCGGTCTTGTCGCCGGCGGCGAGCACATGTCCGTCGGCGGCGAGATCGAGCCCGGCGCCCCGCCAATCCGTGACGATCCCGCCGGCGCCTTCGATGATCGGCGCCATCGGGCAGAAATCATAGGGCTTGAGAGAGGCCTCGACGACGAGATCGATGCAGCCGGCGGCGACGAGGCCGTAGGCGTAGCAGTCGGCGCCAAAGCGCACGAGCTTTGTCGCCCTCTTGAGTCGGGCAAAAGCCGGCGCGTCGGTGCCGGCGAACATGTCGGGGGTGGTCGCGAACAGGGTCGCGGCGGCAAGATCGGGGCACGGCCGCACCCGGATCGCGGCGCCGTTCAACGTTGTCGCGCGCCCCTCGGCGCCGATCCAGCGCTCGCGCGAGATCGGCTGGTCGATGATGCCGAGGATCGGCCGCCCACGCCGCGTCAGCGCGATCAACGTGCCGAACAGCGGAACGCCGCTGATAAAGGATTTGGTGCCGTCGATCGGGTCGAGCACCCACACGAATTCGGCCTCCGGGCGCAGCGCATCGAACTCCTCGCCGATGATGCCGTGATCGGGACAGCGGCGCTCGATCAGAGCGCGCATCGCTCTCTCGGCGGCGCGGTCAGCGGCGGTGACCGGGCTCGCATCGGGCTTGTCGTCGACCGCGATCGGCTTGCGGAAATAGGGCCGGATCGCCGCTCCCGCGGCGTCCGCCAATGCTGTCGCCAGCAGCAGAAATTCGTCGCGCGGCACGGTCCTATTTCAATGTTTCAAGGAAGGAGATCACGTCGGCGCGCTCTTTCGCGCTCGAAAACCCGGCGAAGGTCATCTTGGTGCCCGAGGCGAAATGCTGAGGGTCGGTCAGCCATTCGTTGAGCCGTTCGGGCGTCCATTTTTCGCCCTTATGTTTTTCGATGGCCGCGGAAAAATCGAAGCCGCCGCGGTCCTCGCCGATCGGGCTGCCGACGACGTTCCACAGATTGGGGCCGACCATGTTCGGCTGCCCCTTCTTGAAGGTATGGCAGGCGGTGCAGACCTGGGCGTCCTGCTCGCCCTTTTTCGGATCGGCCTTGGCCAGGAGGGCGGTGATCGAGGGCGCCGCGGGAGGCTTGGCGGCGGCCGGCTTGGCCGCGGCGGGGGCCGGCTTTGGCGTCGCTGCAGCGAGCGCGGCGGCGAGCTTCTTCTCCGCCGCCAGGCCGCCCGGGTTCAGGGTGGCGAGATAGGCGATGACGTTGGCGCGCCGCTCGGCATTGTCGATGCCGGCAAAGGTCATCTTGGTGCCGGGGGCGAAATGCTGCGGATCGGTGATCCACTCGTTGAGCAGCTCGGGCGTCCATTTGTCGCCCTTATGTTTTTCGATGGCCGAGGAAAAATCGAAGCCGCCGCGGTCCTCGCCGACCGGGCTGCCGACGATGTTCCACAGATTGGGGCCGATCTTGTTGGGCTCGCCCTTGTTGAAGGTGTGGCAGGCGGTGCAGACCTGCGCGTCCTGCTCGCCCTTTTTCGGATCGGCCTTGGCGAGCAGTAACCCGATCGGCGGCGGTGCCGCCTTCTGCGCCGCCGGGGCGGCCGCCTCGGTGGTCGGAATGGGGACCGCGAACACCGGCTTTTTGAGCTCTGTCGGCCGCACCAGCATGCCCCCGAGGATCCCTGCGATCTGAGCGACGATGATCGCGGAGAGGACCGACGCAATGATCTTGTTCCACTCGAAGGCAGACATCGGCAACCTTTCGACCTGTGGGAGTGCCGGGCAATGCGGCGGCTGCCGCCCGGCCCGGGAGAAGATTGGGCAACGCGGACCCATTATCAGGCTTCCGGCAAGCCGACGAAGCGGGCATCTTGTCGCTGGCCGGCATGGCTGATGTGCCTGCGAGAGAGCCGTGACCAGAACCGCACCCGAAAACCCGATCGTCGTCATCCCCTCCCGCCTCGCTTCGACAAGGCTGCCCGGCAAGCCGCTCGCCGACATCGCGGGAGAGCCGATGATTGTCCATGTCTGGCGGCGCGCGGTCGCGGCCGGGGTGGGGCCGGTCGTCGTCGCCTGCGGCGATCACGCGATCGTCGCGGCGGTCGAGAGAGCGGGCGGGGAGGCGGTCATGACCGATCCGCGTCACCCGACCGGCTCCGACCGCATCGCCGAGGCGATGGCGCGCCTCGATCCAAACCGCCGTTTCGATGCGGTGATCAATGTTCAGGGAGATTTGCCGCTGTTGGACCCGGCCGCCGTGCGGGTCGCCGTCTTCGCCTTGTCCGATCCGCAGATCGACATCGCGACCCTGGCCGCAATCATCACCGATCCGGCGGCGCTCGCCGACGACAGCGTCAACAAGGTCGCCGCCGGTTTTGCCGACCCGGCCCGCCCGGCCCGCGCGCTCTATTTCAGCAAGGCGGCAATCCCCTGGGGGGCGGGGCCCCATTACGAGCATATCGGGCTCTACGCCTATCGGCGCGCCGCGCTCGAACGCTTTGTCGCCTTGCCGCAGGGGGTGCTCGAACGGCGCGAGCGGCTCGAACAATTGCGCGCGCTCGAAGCCGGGATGGCGATCTCGGTCAGCCTGATCGAGCCCGCTCGCCTCGGCGTCCAGGTCGACACGCCGGCCGACCTCGCCCGCGCCCGCGCCCTTACGGCCGAAAAAACGCTTTGACGCAAGGGCCGCAAAGGGTACGCGATGGACGCGAAGGAGCGGGCGATCGCTGCCTTGGCGCATCGCGTCCTTTGCGGTGACATGGTTTTTGCAGGCTGATTGATGGAACAGACACCCGACTTTGCCGACCCGGCGTGCACGATCGCCTTTCAGGGCGCTCCCGGCGCCTATTCCGACCTCGCCTGTCGGCGGGTCTTTCCCGAAATGACGACCCTGCCCTGCGCCCAGTTCGAGGATGCCTTTGCCGCAGTGCGCGAGGGCCGCGCCGGGCTCGCGATGATCCCGATCGAGAATTCGGTCGCCGGGCGGGTCGCCGACATCCATCACCTGATGCCGGGTTCGGACCTCCACATCATCGCCGAGCATTTCGAGCGGGTGAACCATCATCTCCTCGGCGTGCGCGGAGCGACGCTCGCCCGGATCCGCACGGTCAGGAGTCACGTCCATGCGCTCTCGCAGTGCCGCCGGCTGATCCGCGAACTGGGGCTGAAGCCGGTCGTCGCGGCCGATACTGCCGGAGCCGCGGCCGAGATCGCCGAGCGCCGCGACCCCGCTGTCGCGGCGATCGCCTCGGAACTGGCCGGGCGGATCTACGGCCTTGTGTCGCTGAAGGAAAACATCGAGGACGCCGAGCACAATACGACCCGCTTCCTGGTCATGGCGCGCGAGCCCAAGCGCCCGGCGTCCGGGGCGCCGACGGTGACGACGTTCGTCTTTAATGTGCGCAACGTGCCGGCAGCGCTCTACAAGGCGCTGGGCGGCTTTGCCACCAACGGCATCAACATGACCAAGCTTGAAAGCTACATGGTCGGCGGCGCGTTTTCGGCGACGCAGTTCTATGCCGATGTCGAGGCGCATCCCGACGAGGGTCGGCTGCAATTGGCGCTCGAGGAACTCGCCTTCTTCTCGCGGCAGGTCAAGATCCTGGGCGTCTACCCGGCCCATCCCCTGCGCATCGCCGCGACGCATGGGCAGTAGATCCGGGCGGGCCGGCCCCTGCCCGTAACGTCTCAGTTTGAAGTTGGATCGAGAATTCACAAACCCTGTCGTTCCGGGGCGCTGCGCAGCAGCGAAGCCGGAACCCATGAACACAGGCCCTTGCCTGTCTTGCCAAAGCCGGTGTTCATAGATTCCGGGTCCGACGCTGCCGCGTCGTCCCGGAATGACGGGTTCTGTTCATTCAAACTGAGCACTACCCCCTGCCTCAGGCAATCGCAGCCGATTTCCGGCAGATCATTGAAGCCGGCCCGACCACGAGGGACTGCCGCCCGCGGGTGAGGGATTGCGCCGCTGCCGGAGCGTCTGCGACGGGCTTTCGCCAAAGCGCCTGCGGTATTCGACCGAAAAGCGCCCCATGTGACTGAACCCGAAACGCAGCGCAATCCCGGTGACGTTTTCCTCCGGCTCGGCGCGCTGCAATGTCTGCTGCACTTTGGCAAAGCGCGCACGGCGCAGATATTCCATCGGCGATACGCCCCTGTACTGCTTGAAGTGTTCGAGCAATGTGCGTCCGGGAACCCCCGCCGCGGCGGCGATATCGGGAAGGCCGATCGGTGCATCGAGGCTGGCCTCGATGAAATCGATCGCCCGTTTCACATCGCGCGACGCCGCCGCCCGTTGCGGCCGACGCAGCGCCTCGGAATAGGTGTGCGGATGCGCGAGCAGCAGTCCCGTCATCAGGAACTGTTCGAAGAGGCTCGTCGTGATCGGGTTCAGCAGCGGGGCGGGCTCTTCGAGATCGGCGATGGCCGAGCGCACGTAATGCAGGAGGCTCCGGCCATATCCGCCGCCCAATGCGATGGCCGGTGCGAATTCCAACGGCGCCTTCGGCGCTTCGCCGAGAAGTGCGACAAGCTGCCGGCGCAGCGCGGAGCCCTTCAGAAACAGGCTCAGTCCGGCGTTGCCGTGCTCCGCTCGTATCGATCGGCCGAGCGTCGGCGAGAGGAGGATCGCCGTACCGGGCCCGCACGCGATCGCGTCACGGGCGATCGCCGCCTCTAGCCGTCCGCGGAGCGGGATCACAAGGCGGTGGTCGTCGTAGGACGGATCGGTCCGCAGCTCGACCGCGGCGCCGTAGCGCAGGGAGCCGAGATACAGACCCGGCAAGAAGAAGCCGTTGATCTGCGTGTCGAAGTGCGCCGCCTCGCGCGCCGATATGTCGAGCCGGTATTCCCGCAGGCGCAGGAAGGCGCGCGCCTCCTCGGGATTGCGGGTGGCAAAGATGTGATGGCGCTGCAAAGGCAGAGCTGCGCTGTGCCGCATCCCCGACCTCTCTAAACCTGGGCCTCTAAACCTGGGCCGTGCCGCTCGCCATTATAGCGAATGGCGCACATCTCGATGTGTGAGATATCTCACACAAAACGGACAGGTCCGGCCGGGGCCGGATACCGCACGCCGTGATCCGGCGGCGCCGAAACGAATTCCGCGCTTTGCGGATAGGTCCGGCCGAGAGCGGATAGCGCCCGGCCGGACCGGCGATTACGCTGATCCGGCGAACACTCCCATCTGTCGGGAGCGCAATGACCCATGATCCGCGGAGGGAACCATGATGCGGGTTATGAAAGCCTCGGCGATTCTTGCGCTTTGCCTGTTCGGCGCAGCGATGGCCGGCACGGAAGAGAACCCTGATGACTTCATGCAGCTTCACCAGGTCGAAATTGCTTTCCATAAAGCCGGATCGGCAAAAAACCTCGACCTGATGTTGTCATTGTTTGCCGATGATGCGGTCATCACGGCCGGCGGCAAGACTTATGCCGGCAGAGAGCAGGTCAAGCGTTACTGGCAGGCGGCAGGACCCTTCCAGCCGCAAAATCACTGGGTGGGCTATACGCCGGCGTTCCGCATTCGCTACGAGGTGCAGGGGGATCGCGCGCACTTGTATTTCGAATGCCTGTGGGTCGACAAGGCGGCGGGCAGGATTGCCGCCCACACCAATTCGGATGATGAGCTGGTACGCATCAATGGCCGGTGGCTGATCAAAACGATGAAGGCCGCTGTCGTGGCCGAGCTGTGATCGAGACAGGCCGACAGCGAGGACGGCCGGCCATATGCGGCCGGCGGCCGACGACCCGGCGATCGTCAATAAAGAGACTTATTGGGAGAGCAACGGCCAGATCACGCGGCATATTCGCATTTGAGGCGGACAGGCAATCCGCCGCAAAAGTGGTCGACCCAAACGCGTCCGGCTGAGGGCCGACGCACTCGGGATCGGCCCAGATGACATTGAGATGAGCGCTCGGCGTATCGAATACGAGACCAGAGAGGACACCATGCCTGCACGAGATATCTTCGTCGGATCGGCAATCGGTCTGTCGCTCTTCGCCTTTGCCGCCGCTGCAGGCGCCCAGCAGATGCCGGCTGCGGCCACGGATACCGAATACACGGCGAAGGTGATGACCGCCGCTCCGCCTCCGATCGTGCGCAACGCGACCATTGTGCGCATGGAGGGCAGCGCCATGCATACCCTGAAGAAGGGGGCCAACGCGTTCACCTGCATGCTATCAGGAGCCGGCACGCCGATGTGCGCCGATCCCACTGCGATGGCGTGGGGGCAGGCGCGGGCAACCCGTGCGCCCCCTCCCGACAAGAACGGGTTCATCTACATGCTCGCCGGCGACAACGGGGCCAGCAATACCGATCCCTTTGCGACCAAACCGGCGCTCATGTGATGATTGTCGGCCCGATCGTCAAGACGATGGCGGACTACCCGCGAACGGCCGACCCCGACCCAACGAAACCCTATGTGATGTGGCCGGGAACGCCCTACGAGCGAGCACCTGATGCTGCCGGTGAAGTGAGGCCATACAACCCGGTATCACGACGATTGAAGAGGAGTGCTGCACATCATGCGCGTTCGCCTTCCGGCCCTTTTCCTCCTCGCCGCGCTGCTGGCGCCGCTCTCCGCCGCCGCCCATGACGCGTCATTGCCGGCCGCCGGCGAGAAGCTCGGCACCGTGCATTTCCCGATCTCCTGCAGCAGCGCTGCGCAGCAGCGCTTCAGCCGCGCCGTCGCGATCCTGCACTCCTTCTGGTACGAGGAGGCGG
>DATFCQ010000083.1:0-11361 GCA_035252905.1 Allostellaceae bacterium
CGCAGCGCCGAGGACGGCGAGGGTCGCCAAGAACAGGGCCCCCCCGATCGCCGCGACGCCGCGGGAGAGCGCGGCGCCCGGAGGCCGGAACACGGCGCAGAGGAGGAGTGCGAGCAGTGCCGCAAGGCCGGCGGTCGCGGGACCGCCGGCCGCCGGCAACAGCCCGATCGGCCGGCCAGACAATAGCCGGTTCGGCGCCTCGCCGACAAAGCCGGTAAACGCGAGAGCGAGGCCCGCCGTGACGACCAGGACAAGCAGGACCGGATCCTGAACGCGCAGCGGCCGCAGGGCGGCGCGGCGGAGGGCGAGCGTCACCGTCACGGCAGCAGGTGCTTTGCCTTCAGATAGGCGGCGACGACAGCGGCGGCGCTGTCGCCGTCGACCGCGACCCTGGCGTTGAGCCGCTGCAGCGTTTCGAGGGTCAAGCCGGCGAAGACCCGATCGAGCGCCGGCGCGATCTCGGGATGGCGCGCAAGCACCGCAGCGCGCGCAACCGGGGCTGGGGCATAGACGATCTCGGCCCCCTTGTCGTCGTCGAGGGCGACGAGACCGAGCGCGGGGAGCGCCCCGTCGGTGCCGTAGGCCATCGCGGCATTGACCCCCGACATCTGTTCGGCGGCGGCGCGCTCGGTCGCCGCGGTGTTGCCCCCGGACAGTGTGACGAGCTGCCGGTCGGACAGGCGGAAGCCATAGGTCTTCTCAAAGGCCGGCAGGGCCGCCGGGCTCTCGACGAACTCGGCCGAGGCGGCGAGTTTGACGGAACCGCCGCCATTCACATAGCGGGCGAAATCCTCCATTGTCTTCAGGTGATGACGGCGCGCGAGGTCGGCGCGCACGGCGATGACCCAGGTGTTGTTGGCCGGCGCCGGGGTCAGCCAGACCAGATGATTCCTCTCCAGATCGAGCCTTTTGACGAGGTCGTAGCCGCGTTGTCGATCCTTCCACGCGGGATCGTTTTCGCGATGGAAAAAGAAGGCGCCGTTGCCGGTATATTCGGGGTAGACGTCGATCTGGCCCGAGCGGATCGCCGTGCGCATGATGTTGGTCGGGCCGAGGGCGAGCCGGTTCTCGACCTTGAGGCCGCGGGCGGCGAGCACGGCGAGGATCATGCTGCCGAGCAGCGTCCCTTCGGTGTCGATCTTCGACGACACGACAATCGGTCCGCCGGCCGGCGCCGCCCGCGCAAGGGCCGGCAACATGAGGGCGAGGGCGAGGGCGGCGGCGATCGTCCTCACATCGGGATAGCCAGCAAGGTATCGATCTGCCGGCTGTCGAGGAGGACGAGCTTTCTGGCGAATTTCCACGCGCCGTCCGCGCGCCGCAACGTGTCGAGATAGCGGCCGGCGGCGAAGATCGTCATCTCGGCGTCCTGCAACGTGCGCACAATGGCGAAATTGGCGGTCGCCTCGACGGCCTCGCCCTCGTCGCGCACCAGCCGGATCGCGGAGACCAGATGGCGATAGCGCTGCGGTTCATAGATGTTGGCCTCGCGCAAGGCCGCGACCCGGTCCTTCAGCATGTTGCGCGAGGTCGCATAAATCAGACCCAAAGGCAGCTCCGCCTCGTAGTTCTCGGCCGAAGTGATGCGATAGATCGCCTCCTCGACAAAGAAGTCGGGCCAGCGTTCGAGCTCGTCGCCGTCGAGGCAGGCGACGTAATCGGCATAAAGCTCCGCGATTTCAAGCCGGCGCGAGATCCGGGCGAGATCCATCGCCGTCAGAGCCCCATCAGCGGCCTATAGGCGTGCCAGAAGCCGCGCACCGAAGCCTCGGTCGTGCGCGTATTGTCCGAGATATGGTCGAACCCGCCCATCTCGATGACCGAGCAATCCGCTTCCGAGCCCTTGATCGCGCGCTGGATGAACCCGCCGACCGCGCCGTCCTCCATCGAGACATAGCCGGCCGGCCCGACCAGGTTCGCCTGGGCGAGCCGCCGTTCGGTCATCGCCGCGTCGTCGTCCGCGAAGCCGAGATAGGTCCACAGCAACTCGGTCTTGTCCGGCCCCTTGGGCAGAACGAGACGCACCGCGATCGAGTTCTGGATCTGCTGCAAGACGAGATTCGGGAACACCGACAGGATCTGCGTCGTCGTGTCATCGCCGAATTCCTCGGCGCTCTGGAGAAAGCTCGGATCGGCGAGCCGGAAATTCTCATGCATCGAGGGCATGCCGACATACATCTTGTCGGACGCCGCCGGATCAGGATCGCGCTTATTGCGGGTATAGCTCGCGTGATGGCCGCCGCCCTCGGCGATGTCGACCCCGCCTTCCGCGGTCAGGCGCGACAGGCGGAAGGTCGTGAAGAAGGTGTGCAACAGGGTCGCGTGATAGGTGTCCTTGACGTTCTCGACATAAAGCTTCCAGTTGTTGTGCAGGATCTGCGAGGTCGTGCCCAGCACCTTCGGCGTCTTGTAGAGGACGCGATGAATGCGACCGCCGATCAGATTGCCGATATAGGTGGAAAGCGGCGGCGTTTCCTCGGACAAGGTGCCGAACACAAGGCCGGCGAAACGGTCGACCCGCAGCTTTTTGAGGCCGTGCTCTTCGAGCCGAAAACCGGGCGGCATGCCGCCCTTGCCCTGTACGCCGCGGCGGAAGGCAACGCTCTGCAGAGTGCCGGCGAGATCGTAGCGCCAGGCGTGGTAGACGCAGGTCAGTGCGTCGGTATGGCCGCGCCGCTTCAGGCAGACAAGGTTGCCGCGATGCGCGCAGCGATTGAGCATCGCATGGATCTCTCCGTCCGTCCCGCGCGTGACGATAACCGGCGTCTCCCCGAGAAAGCCGGTCAGGTAGTCGCCCGGTTCGGGCAGGTCCCCTTCAAGCGCGAGGAATTGCCAGGTCGGCCCGAGAAAGATCCGGGCCAGTTCGCGGCGATAGATCTCGGCGTCGCAAAAGACCCGATAGGGGACTCGCGCCTCTCCCTCACTCGGCCAGCGGAACGCCGGCTCGACGCCGCCCGATTGCTCCGTTCTTTCGCTCATCACCGCCTCCCGAGCGCTCCTGGGCGAGATGAAGAGCATTGTCGCGCGGACCGGCGCGCCGTGGTAGCCCTATTTGCCGTGTCCGACGGGGAAAGAGAGGGCTGTCATGTCCAAGATCCCGCAGAGCGTGACGATCGAGGAGTACCGTTTCGCCGATGACGGGCATGTTCCGAACAATCCGCACCTGCCGCTCGTCGTCTATCGCGGCGCGCTCGACACCGGAGCCGACGCCGCCCGGTCCTGCACGGCGCTGTTCGCCCATCACGGCTGGACCGGCGCCTGGCGCAACGGCATTTACGCGCATCACCATTATCACAGCACCGCGCACGAGGTGCTGGGGATCGTTGCCGGATCGGCTCGGGTCCGATTGGGCGGCGAAAGCGGCCGCACGGTCGAGGTCGGTGCCGGCGACGTCGTCGTGATCCCGGCCGGGGTCGCGCACAAATGCGAGGCGGCAAGCCCCGACCTGCTGGTCGTCGGCGCCTATCCGCAGGGCCAGACGCCGGACATGCGGCGGGCCGGGGCGCAGGAGCGCGAACGCGCCGTGCCGCAGATCGCCTTGGTGCCGCTGCCGCAGGCCGATCCTGTGCACGGCGGCAAGGAACCGCTGATCGAGCGCTGGCGTCTTGCCCAGGCCGAGGAGTGAAGCCCCTCACCCCAGCCCTCTCCCCGCGCGCGGGGAGAGGGCTGGGGTGAGGGGCGAGAGCGACGAGCTTTAGCCGCTTTGTCCGGAAATTCTGCCGGACTTGGCAGGATCGTGCTAAAGGCAGTGGCCGGCATAGACGATGTCGCCGCCATTGCCGAACGGCCCGACGGCGTCGACGACATAGCCGCGTGAATCGACGACATAGCCGCGCGGGCACATGCCGTTGAAGCCGAGCGTGCCGGCGAGCCACTCGCGCCTGATGCGCTCGGAAGCGCCGTCGTCGTTCTCGGTCATCACCGTGTTGGTATGGACGCGGTAGACAAAGTCCCCGTGCGGCAGCCGGGTCATGCTGTCGACCCGGCTGCGGTCGGTGAACCCGGCGCATCCCCAGAGGCAGAAGAGAGAGACGAGGGCGAAGGGTGTCAGGAACCGTCGCATCCGGCTGTCCCCCGTGGGTGCCGCAGGCGGCATCGTTGCAACCGAGAGGCGCTTCAATGGCACGAACCATCGCGGTCGTCTATATCCTGCTGCTGTTCTGCGGTACTGCCGGCGCCGCGCAAGACCCCGCCCGTCCCTTGCCGGCGCGGATCGAGACGCACCATGCGCTGACGCTCGCCGGCGGGCGGCTCGACTATGACGCGATCGCCGAGACGTTTGCGCTCAAGAACGCGCAGGGTGCGACCACGGCCGAGATCTTCACGGTCAGCTATCTGCGGTCCGGCGTGGCCGACGGGCGGTCGGTCACTTTTGCCTTCAACGGCGGTCCGGGCGCGGCCGCGGTGTTTCTGCAACTGGGCGCGCTCGGGCCGCGCATCCTGGAGACGCCGGAAAGCGGCGCGGTCCCGAGCCCGCCTTTTCGTCTTGTCGACAATCCTGCGACCTGGCTCCCGTTTACCGATCTCGTCTTTGTCGACCCGGTCGGCACCGGTTTCAGCCGCGGCGAGGGCAAGGGAAAGGACCCGGGCGAACCGTTCTGGAATGTCCATTCCGATCTCGATTCGCTCGCCTCGCTGGTGCGCCTGTGGCTGACCCGCCATCAGCGCTGGAATGCGCCGGTCTACCTGATCGGCGAGAGCTATGGCGGGTTTCGCGCCGCCGCATTGGCGCGCACATTGCCGCAGGAGGTCGGCGTCACGGTCAGCGGCCTCGTCCTGGTCTCGCCGGCGCTCGATCTCTCGGCCCTCGACCAGAGCGAGCGCGATCTCCTCGCCGCCGCCTTTCCGCTGCCCTCCTATGCCGCCGCCGCAATGGCCGACAATGCGTTGCCGGGGCCCGTCGATCTGACCCGGATCGAGCGTTTCGCGCTATCCGACTATCTCGTCGGGCTCGCTGGCCTCAAAGGCGATCCCGGCCCGGGCAACCCGTTCATCGCCGCGGTGGCGCATATGGCGGGACTGCCGCCGGAGATCGTCGCCCGCCATCGCGGACGCATTCCGCGCCACGTCTTCGCGCGCACGGTCCGTCGCTCCGCGCACGAGGTGGTCAGCCTCTACGACGCCACAGTGACCCGCCCCGCTTCCGCCAACCCGCGCAACGACCAGGCCGGCGACCCGATCCTCGACCCGGCCGCCGCCGCCTACACGGCCGCTTTCGAGCACTATGCCGCAACCGGGCTCGGCTATCGCACCGAACTGCCGTATCGCGCGCTGTCGCACGAGGTTTCGCGGCATTGGGATTGGCAGGGCGCCAAAGAGGGCGGCGGGTTCGGCTTGGCGATGGCGTCATTGCAGGCGGTATTGCTCGATCATCCGGCGACCAAATTGATGATCGTCAACGGGCGCTATGATCTGGTCACGCCCTATTTCGCTTCGCGCTGGCTCGTCGATCAGTTGCAGATCCCCGCCGCTGTGCGCGCGCAAATCCGCCTTCACGTCTATCCGGGCGGCCATATGATGTATATGCGGCCGAGTTCGCGCGCCGCGCTCTCCCGCGACGCTGCCGCGCTTTACGGCACTCCCCCTCGATGACGGCGGCGCGGCCGCCCCATCGACGCGCATGGCTGCACATCTGCGGGTTGGCTGCCGTGCGCGCGCTGTTTGCGCGCGATCCGGGCCGCATTGAGCGGCTGTTTTTCGAGCCGCGGCTGAGAACCGCGCTCGCCCCGCTGTGCCGCGCGCTCGCCGCCGCGAAGAAGCCCTATCGCGAGGCCGAAGCGGCGGAACTCGCGCGCATTGCCGGGACCGTCCTGCATGGCGGGGTCGTCGCCGTTGCCCAGAGGCGCGCACCGCTCGCGGCCGGCCCCGCGGCGATCGCCGAATGGGCGGCGGACGGCTTGCCGACAATCGTTCTCGACGGAATCGGCAATCCCCACAATCTCGGGGCGATTGCCCGCAGCGCGGCCTTTTTCGCGGTGCCGCGGATCGTCCTCGCGGACCGCCGCGACCAGGCCCTGCCCTCGGACGCGAGCTATCGGGTGGCCGAGGGCGGCCTTGACCGGGTCGTGCTCTACCGCGCGCACCTGCCGGCACTGCTGCCGCAATTGCGCCGGAGCTGCCGGGTGGTCGGCGCCGCCGCCGAGGGCGGCGTTCCGCCAACGCCGCGGCGCGACGGAAGGCCGGCCGCGCTCGTCCTCGGCAATGAAGAGCGCGGCCTCGACCCGGCGGTAGAGGTCTTGTGCGACGAGATCGTGACCATCCCCGGCGGCGGCGTGCAGTCGTTGAATGTCGCAGCGGCGGCGGCAATCCTGATCTATCTGCTGACCCGTCCGTGAGAGGGGGGATGTGCCGGCGGCGCCTCTGCGATCAGGCGATCGAGGCGGTCGAGGAGCGCGCGTTCGATCTCGGGTCGGGCTTCGAGATGTTTGAGGGCCAGCGCCGCGGCTTCGAGCGTCGACAGCGCCTCGCGCCGCGGCTCGCGGCGGACCCGTCCGTAGCGCGCCGCAGTCGCCGGAGCGAGCACGAGCCGGCGCAATTTCAACAGCCACGGATTGCGCCACCACAATGTCTTCGCCTCCTTCCAGGTGCCGTCGAGCAACACGATCCCCTTGATGCCGGCGAGGGCGGCGCGTTGATCGGCCGCCGTTTCGCCCTGGCGGTCGAGCGCGACGATCTCGGCCGGCGGTCCCGGCGCCACGACGCGCGCCGAGCCGAGATAGAGCACGGCCCAGTCCCCGGGCTCCGCCCTTCGTCCCAGGGCCTGCCCCAGGTTCGGCCAGGACAGCCCGACGACGAGCCGGGCGCGGCGCAGCAGCGCAGGGATCAACTCCGCCGTTGCCAATGTGTTGCGGCGTTCCCGCGGGTGCTGCAGGACGAGGACAAAGGTGCGATTGTCGAGGGCTGCTTCCCTGGTTTCGCCTGCCGCCCCCTGTGGAGCCGATTCCGGCGGATCGGGCGTTAGTGGAGCGGTCGGGCTTGTCCGCTCGCCAGGCGCTGTGGCAACAATCCGGTGTCCTTCAATCGAGGAGTTCATGGAAAAGCCCGTTCGCAAAGCTGTCTTTCCCGTCGCGGGGCTCGGAACCCGCTTTCTTCCGGCCACCAAGGCGATGCCGAAAGAGATGCTGCCGATCGTCGACAAGCCGCTCATTCACTATGCGGTCGAAGAAGCCAAGGCGGCCGGCATCGAGCAGTTCTTTTTTGTCACGAGCCGCGCGAAGACCGCAATCGACGATCATTTCGATCGCGCCTTCGAACTCGAGGAAACCCTGCGCGCGCGCGGCAAGACCGAATTGTTGGAAGAGCTTGACGCGCGGCTGCCGGAGCCCGGCCAGATCGCCTATACGAGGCAGCAGACCCCCTTGGGGCTCGGCCATGCCGTATGGTGCGCGCGGGCGCTCGTCGGCGACGAGCCTTTCGCGGTGTTATTGGCCGATGATCTGATCGTCTCGCGAGAGCCCTGTCTCGCGCAGATGGTTGAAGCCCATCGCGAGATCGGCGGCAATCTGGTGGCGGTCATCGAGGTGCCGCGCACGCAGACGAGCCGCTATGGGGTGCTCGACATCATCGCCGAGGAGGGCCGGCTGGTGCGGGCCAGAAGCGTCGTCGAAAAACCCGATCCGGCCGAGGCGCCCTCGACTTTGGCGATCATCGGCCGCTATATCATCCAGCCCGAGGTCTTCGACCATCTCGGTCGGATCGGGGCGGGCAGCGGCGGCGAGATCCAATTGACCGATGCGCTCGAACGCCTGATCGAGGATGGCCAGTCCTTCCGCGGTTTCCGCTTCGAAGGCCGGCGCTACGATTGCGGCGACAAGCTCGGCTTTCTCGAAGCGACGATCGCGCTCGGGCTGGCGCATCCCGAGCTCGGGCCCGGATTGCGCGAAATTCTCGCTTCCCATCTCAGCTAGGAGCCGCCGATGCCGCCCCGTCTCAACCCGACGATTCTCGACCCGACGATCCTGCGCGAATACGACATCCGCGGTATCGTCGGAAAGAACCTGTCGGCCGCGGAGGCGCGTGCGCTCGGCCAGGCTTATGCGGCGACCGTCGCCGAAGCCGGGGGCCGCACTCCTTCCGAGCCTCCCAGAGTCGCGGCCGGTTATGACGGGCGCCTCAGCTCGCCCGAACTCGAAGCTGCGCTCGTCGACGGCCTCGCCGCCGGGGGTGCCGACGTCGTGCGCATCGGCCGCGGCCCGACGCCGATGCTCTATTACGCCGCGGCCACGCTCGGCGTCGACGCCGGGGTCATGGTGACCGGTTCGCACAATCCCCCGGACTATAACGGTTTCAAATTCGTGCTCATGGGCAAGCCGTTCTTCGGCGCGGCGATCCAGAAGCTCGGCGAGAGGGTGGCGGCGCTCGGGACGCCGGCGAGCCGCCGCGGCGCGGTCGAGGAACGCTCGGTCGGCGCGGATTATGTCGACCGCCTGTTGCGCGACTATGACGGCGTCCGGCCGCTTCACGTCGCCTGGGATGTCGGCAACGGCGCCACCGGCGAGATCGTGCAGCGGCTCGTGGCGCGGCTGCCGGGCCGCCATGTCCTGTTGAACGAGACGATCGACGGCCGCTTTCCGGCGCATCATCCCGACCCGACAGTCGCCGAGAACCTGGTCCAACTGCAGCAATGCGTGGCGCGGGAGGGCTGCGATCTCGGCATTGCCTTCGACGGCGACGGCGACCGCATCGGCGTGATCGACGCCAAGGGGCGCATCCTGTGGGGCGATCAGCTGATGATCATCCTCGCGCGGGACGTGCTGAAAAGCCATCCCGGCGCCGCGATCCTGGCCGACGTCAAGGCGAGCCAAACCCTGTTCGACGAGATCGCCGAGGCCGGCGGGCAGCCGATGATGATCGCAACCGGGCATTCGCTGATCAAGGCCAAGCTCGCCGAGACCGGAGCGCCGCTCGCCGGCGAGATGAGCGGGCACATCTTTTTCGCCGACCATTGGTACGGGTTTGATGATGCGATCTATGTCGCAGTGCGGCTCTTGGGCGTGCTCGGCCGCGCCGCGGAAAGCCTTGTCGAGATCGGCGATCGGCTGCCCGCGGTCGTCAACACGCCGGAATTGCGCTTTCCCTGCCCGGAAGACCGTAAATTCGCGGTCGTCCGCGAGGTTCGCGAGCGCCTGCGGCGGGCCGGCGCGGAGATGGCCGACATCGATGGGGTGCGGGTGCGCACCGCGAACGGCTGGTGGCTGTTGCGCGCCTCGAACACGCAGGATGTCCTCGTCGCTCGTGCCGAGGCGAGGGACGAAGAGGGGCTTGCCCGCCTCAAACAAGAGCTCGCCGCCCAGCTCGCCGCGAGCGGGATCGCCTTTCCTGCGGGCTGAGCGAAGCCGGCGGAATAGGCTGCGCTATTCCGCCATTTTCCTCACAAGCGATCAGCGCCGAGCAAAGCGGACCGCCGGCGGCACGACCGCGCAGGTGATCCGCCTGCGGCGCAAAGTGGTGCACGCATTCTCCGCATCCTTGGCAGTCAGGCGCAACAGCCGGGCGCGGTAGAGGTGCGCTTTCGCCTTTGCGCCTTTGGTCGGCGGCAGGATTTCGAGCGGCTTGCCGCGGACGAAGCGCAGGCTGCCGGCGGCGCGCGCCGCCTGTCGCGCCGCGCTCGCATCGCGGAAGGCGCCGAGCTGGATGCTCCAGCCGTTGGGTTTGGCCGGGGCCTTGCGGGCGAGGCGGGCGGTCGGGAGCGGCTCGGGCCTGGGAACCGCGGTTGCTTCCGCCCGGGCGGGCGGCGAACTATGCGAAGAGGGCCGCGCGGCAGAGTCAGCGGCCCGTGAGCGCGTCGTTATCGCGCTGCGTTCTGTCGCGGCCAGCCTTCTGGCTGGCGCGGCAGGGTGCACTGCTGATGGCGGCGCTGTCTCACGCAAGGCAACGGCGCGGGTCGTCGTCGCAAGGTGCGGGGCCGGGCCGGGCTGGGCCGGGATCGGTGCCGCTTCGCGCGGCGCCGGCGGCGCCGCGGTGCGCGCCACCGCAGCCACCGCAGGGATCGGAGCCGGATGCAGCGGGGCTCCCGTCGGTGCCGTGATCTGCGCGACGGCGGGGACGGCAGAACCAAGATCGGCAAAGCCCTGATCGAGCAGCCCGGCCATCTCACGATCGCGCGCGCCCCAGGTCGGGCCGCCGAGCACCACACCGATCAGGTGGTGTCCGTTGCGCCAAGCCGAGGTAGCGAGATTGAAGCCGGAGGCGCGGATGAACCCGGTCTTGATCCCGTCGACCCCGGGGTACCAGTTGAGCAGGTGATCGTGACCGACGATCCGGGTGCCGCGGAAATCGAACTCCGTGGTCGCAAAAAAGCGGAATTCGCGCGGGTAGTCGCGATAGAGCGCGAGCGCCAATTGGGCGATGTCGCGCGCCGTCGTTCGCTGATCCGGGTTCGGCAGACCCGAAGCGTTACGGAAGACGGTCCGAGTCATCCCGAGTTGCCGCGCCTCGCTACTCATCTCCGCGGCAAAGGCCGGCTCGCTGCCGGCCAAGCCCTCGGCGAGCACGACGGCCGCATCATTGGCCGAGCGCGTCACGATGCCGAGAATAAGGCTTCTGACCGAGACCGTGTCGCCGGCCCTGACCCCGAGCTTGGTCGGCGACTGGCTTGCCGCCCAGGTCGAGACCGGCAGCCGCGTGTCGAGGCGCAATCGGCCCTCATTCAAGGCTTTGAACGTCAAATACAGGGTCATCATCTTGGTCAGCGAGGCCGGGTAGGTCAGTGCGTCGGCATTGTTCTCGCTCAGGATCCGCCCGGTGCCGGCGTCGATCAGGATCGATTCGTGGACCGGGCCGGGACCGGGAATAAAGGCCGCGCTGCGATGATGCAGGTGATGGCCGGCATGGCGCGCCGCCTCGGCCTGGCCGGCGCCAAAGCCGAGGCCCAATGCAACGAGACCGGCAATCGCCCGGGTCAGATTTCTCGACACGGGATAGCGAACATCGCGAAGCACTCCGCGTTCCCTTTGCGTCACGGCCCTCACTCCTACCCCCCGTTCCCCCGGAGAAGTGCGGCGGTCGTGCCGGCCTGGTGCGCTCCTCCGCACAGAGCCTAGGCAACCGGTCCGGTGCTGTCCACGATTTCGCTCGCAAAAAACGCGCAATAGTTGATTAACATTAATTCACTTTTCTAATCTGATCGAGAGAGACGAGGCCCTGCGGAGCCGACCAAGGCTGCCGCCAATACGGCGCCGCCGCCCTTTTCCGCTGTTACGGCTCCTCTCTTGTGCATCGCACAGACAAACTTGCTCCGGGCTATCTGGATTGGTAGAAAGTGAATGGTGCGACGCAATAGAATGGCGGAGGGACGGAAATGGAGACAAAAGGCAGGCGCGGGACACGGCCGCCGGTCGCAGCCGGGGCTTCCGAAGAGGC
>DATFCQ010000084.1:0-3513 GCA_035252905.1 Allostellaceae bacterium
CGCGGCGGCTTCCTGCTCGTCAGGAAGTCCCGCCGCGACCGGCGACAGGCCAAGCTGCGCCAAGTCAAGGAGGCGCTCCGGCGACGCTGGCACGAGCCGATCCCCGAGCAGGGACGGTGGCTGAAAGCGGTGCTCACCGGCTGGTGCAACTACCACGCCGTGCCCACCAACAGCGCCGCCCTGAGCCGCTTCCGCACCAGTCTCGTGAAGCTCTGGCTGAGGGCGCTTCGGCGTCGCAGTCAGAGGGATCGAACCGGCTGGGGGAAGATGGCCAGGCTCGCCGATCACTGGCTTCCCCACCCGCGCATCCTCCATCCATGGCCAAGCCAGCGCTTCGCCGTCACCATCCAAGGCAGGAGCCGGATGCCTTAATCGGGCCCGTCCGGATCTGTGCGGGGGGCGCTCAGCAATGAGCGTCCCTACTGCGAAACCCCCAAGGTCGGCTATTTGGTGGAGAGCAGGCCCTCCTCCGCGGGCATCGAGTGACGATGATGCGCCGATACCAGACAGTCAGCACATCGCGGCACCGCAATCCGTCTCGGCTCATCGTGTTTCCTCTCTTTGCCCCGGGTTTATAAGCTCGACTTTGGCCAATTTTCGCGGAACAGGCGAGTGAGGCAGCGAAGCGGACGACCGGGTAGACTGGCGCGCCCCTGCCAAGAGACGCTGCCATGCTGCGCCTGCCGTCCCGCTTCGCCGCGCTGATCCTATCGTTCGCCCCGCTGTTTCGCTACCGCAGTTGGCGGTACGCCCAGGTTCTACTGATCGGGGCGATCCTGGCCCCCGGCCAGCGCACGGTGAGCACCCTTCTGCGCATTGTCGGGCTCGTGGACGAGCGCCGATTTGTCAACTATCACCGGGTGCTCAACCGCGCGGCCTGGAAGCCGCGGCTGGCGGCACACCGCCTGCTCGGCCTGCTGCTGGTAGCCTTCCTGCCGAGTGGTCCGGTGCTGCTGGGCCTCGACGACACGATCGAGCGCCGCCGCGGCACGCGGATCAGGGCCAAGGGGATTTACCGCGATCCGGTGCGCTCCTCGCCTGCGCATTTTGTCAAGGCCAGCGGATTGCGCTGGATCAGCCTGATGGTGTTGGCCCCGATCCCCTGGGCGGGGCGGGTGTGGGCGTTGCCGTTTCTAACCGTGCTGGCGCCGTCGGAACGCTATGCCGGCGAATGCGGGCGCCGGCACAAGAAGTTGACCGACTGGGCCAGACAGATGGTTCTGCAAGCCCGTCGGTGGATGCCAGAGCGCGAATTGGTGATGGTCGCCGACAGCACCTTTGCTGCGCTCGAATTGCTGGCGGCCTTGGCCCGCCGAGGCGTGATCTGTGTGACGCGGCTGCGCCTGGATGCTGCTCTCTACCAACCGGTACCGCCGCGCCGCCCTGGAACCAAGGGACGCCCGCGCACCAAAGGCCAGCGCCTGCCCAACCTCGCCGATATCCTCGCGGCGCCGACTACGTGCTGGCAGCGCGTCAGCGTGCCAGGCTGGTACGGCCAAGGGGAGCGCGTCATCGAGTTCTGCTCGGCCACCGCGGTGTGGCGCCATGCCGGATTGCCGGTCGTGCCGATCCGCCGGGTTCTGCTGCGCGATCCGCAGGGCCGTTTCGATCCCCAGGCGCTGCTGTGTACCGATCCGGCGCGCCAGCCGTTGCAGATCCTCACCTGGTACGTCCGGCGCTGGCAGGTCGAGGTCACCCTTCGCGAGGTCCGCGACCATCTCGGGGTCGAGACCCAGCGGCAATGGTCCGACCGGGCCATCGCCCGCACTACGCCCTGCCTGCTCGGGTTGTTTTCCCTGGTGGCGCTCCTCGCCGCCCGCCTCGACCCCGAAGCCCGCCAGGCGGTCGCGACTGCTGCTTGGTACCACAAGCCGCATCCCACCTTCGCCGACACGCTCGCCGCCGTGCGCTGCCAAGTCTGGCGGGAACAGGGTTTGTTCACATCCCGCTCTACAGCCGAGGAGCAGAAATGCCAACCGGCGCTCCACGAAGCCATCGTCCATGCGATCTGCTACGCTGCATAGCCCCGACGGAATTGGCCAAAGTCGAGATAAGAGCCCGTTTCGAAACTACCAAAACCGCTACATATAGCGATCAATGCTACAGAGAAGTATCATATTCTGTGTCGGAGCAGAGTTTCGAAACGGACTCTAAGCTCGACTTTGGCCATTTCATTGCGTAAGTCTCTGAAAAGGCTGAAAACCGACTGAATTTCAGCCAAAGGACTAAACGATTGATTTCATTAGCTGAATCCCTCAAATGGCCAAAGTCGAGCTAAGATGGCGGCAGACTCGCCTTAATTGACGTAATCATTGATCACACCTGAGAATAGAGAAGCGATCATGTCCGCTTTCTCGCTGATCCGGTCAGCCGCGGTCACGGCTGGACCGCTCAGGACCACCACCGCTCTCGACCTCCGTTTCTTCTGAGTGTCGCGGTTTTCCCGCCCGGCCCCGCTTTCGCGAGGGCGGTGAAGCGGCTATTCCTGCTTCATCCCATCCATTCCGACGAGGCCGCTACGATGATCGAAGTCCGCAAGATAACGACAGCACCCGGACTCACCTTCGATACCTCCATAGCAGGCTCGGAAACTTCTCCCTTGGTGCTGATGCTGCATGGGTTCTGCGTGTCGCGACATTTCTGGGCGAACCAGATCCCGGCGCTGGCCGAGGCGGGGTATTTCGCCGTCGCGCCCAACCAGCGCGGCTACGCAGCCGGGGCGCGGCCCGATCCGGCGATCTTCGACAATTACGGCATCGAGAAGCTGATTGGCGATGCACTTGACATCATCGCGGCGGTCGGGCGTGGGGGTAGGCGATTCCACCTCGTCGGCCACGACTGGGGCGGCAGCCTATCGTGGATCATCGCCGATCGCTACCCCGAGCGTCTCGCCTCGCTGACGATGCTGTCGCGACCGCACCCCACCTCGTTCGCGCGGGCGATGAAGAACGACCCGGAACAACCCCACCGCTCGCGGCATCATCGCGAATTCCTCGATCCCGACGCCGGACCGCGTTTGCTGGCCAACAACGTCGCCTGGGTGCGCGATCGGCTGACGCGCAACGGGCTGCCTCCGGACGCGATCGAACGGCATTTATCGGTGCTCGGCAACCCGCCGGCCATGGAGGCGGCGCTCGCATGGTACCGTGCACGCGGTGAGCGGCCAGTGGTCGGCCCGACAAAGGTCCCGACTCTGTTTATCTGGGGCGACGCCGATGACACCGTCGGCCGAATGGCGGCCGAAGGGACGGCGGAGTTCATCGACGCGCCCTACCAGTTCGTGGTGCTGGAGGGCGGCGGCCACCACGCCGCCGACCAAAAGCCGGAGCAGGTCACTGCGCTATTGCTGGAGCATCTCGCGCGCTATCCGGTCTAGGGCCTGTTGACATTCATCGCAAGGCCAGCACGGAGCCGGCGAGATGGATCATAGCGGAAAAGCTCGCGTCGGTCTTATCGTAGCGCGTGGCAATCCGCCGAAACGCTTTGAGATGACAAAAGAAGTTTTCAACCAAA
>DATFCQ010000085.1:0-17827 GCA_035252905.1 Allostellaceae bacterium
GGGCGGCGGTGTCCTCGGACAGCACGAGTTCGACGCCATATCCCTTGGTCAGGCTTTCAAGGCGGCTGGCGATGTTGACCGCATCGCCGATCGCGGTCAGCTGGGCCGCAGTGCCGTACCCCATTTCGCCGAGGATCACGGGTCCGACATGGATGCCGACGCCGATGCGCAGCGGCGTCTCGATCTCCCCCGCGAGCGCGGCGTTGAGTTCGATCAGCCGCTCGGAGATCGCGCGCGCGGCAACCAGCGCCTGCCGGCAGCCGGCCTCGGCCTCGCTTTCGATCCCGAACAGGGCCATGACCCCGCCGCGCGCAATCGCAACGTCCGCCGCTCCCAGAGCCCAAGCAATGCCAAGGCGTAATGCGCGGCAAAGCTGCCATAGAGCAAAAGCTGCGCCGGCGGCGAGGACCACAGGCCGGATACAAAGGACAGCGTCCGCTCCATCGCCGCGAGGGAGACGAGGCCCGTCATGTGATTGGCGAGATGCATCGTTACATAGGCGAGCATCACCAATCCGGAGACGAGCCGAAGGCGGCGGATCACGTCACGACCCCAACGGCCCGGCCGCGCCCATCGGCGCCCCGAGAAGGCGGAGATCCGGCCTCCCGCCGTCCATTTCGGCCTCTTGAGTGCGGGAGATCACCCCTCCTTCGGCATATCGCCCGGCGATCCGCTGTATCGGCCCGCAGCGGCGCCGCCAAGCCCACGGCGCCGGCCTGTCCGACGGGACGCCTGTCGGACAGGCCGGGTTCATCGCGGCCGGAGGCCGAGCGGACGGCGAGGGGCTCGGCGGCGCCGGCCGAGCCCCTCGCCCGGTGCGGGTTCGACGGCAGGCGCGCTAGTTCACCAATACCCAGTGTCCCACCCATCGGGCGTGGCGGTCATAGGAGTACTGCCATTCATAATGCGGCATTCTCGACGCAGTGCCCGAAGCTGCGCTCGCGGCGGCCCGGGAAATGCCCGCACCGGAACCGCTGCCGCATGCCCATGCCGACGGCAGGTGCACGGCTATGGCGAAACCCGCGGCGACGGCGGCGATGACCACGCTCTTCATGATGGACCTCTCTGCGATCAGCGCATGTGAGCCAGTCCCCAATCGGCCCGGCTCCGCCCGCCAAGACCGCGGTCCCTGCGATTTTATTCCGGCGCCATTCGCCGTGGCCGGCCGGCGAATAAATCGGCTGCACCGCCGGTCCTGTTCGACGCTATGGAGAGGAGTAATGGGGTACGATCCCACCACCTTCAGCGCGGACGTTCGCGACGTGATCGGGGCCTGGCTCGTTTGCCTGGCCGTCGCGGCGGGATTTTTCGGCTACCCGCTGGTCAGAACGGCATTGGACGCCCCGATTGTCCAAGGCCCTGCCGTGGCGGGCAAACCGTCGGTCGCCGCACCGGCCGAGATCTGCGCCTGGCACGGCGCGTCCATCGGATTTCGGCAGGGCTGAGGAAGCCGCCGCCTCCGTTCCCGCCGCATCGCCGGAGGGCGTCGTGTCATTGGCGAATTTATCGTCGGCGGCGTGAATAAAACGCGGCGGCCACCGGTCTCCCCCGCGCGAACCATCGCATCACGGAGGAGAGAATGGCCAAGCGTGACGACAGAGAGGGGCGATCCGGCCTCGACCGGCGCGGCCTCTTAAAATGCATGACCTGGGCCGGCACCGGCGTGTTGTGGACCGTCAGCGCCGGGGTGCCGCGGACAATGGGGCTGATCGGCGAGGCTTCGGCCGCGACGACGCATGCCGGCCGCCTGCACTTTGTGCAGATCAGCGACAGCCATATCGGCTTTCACCTGCCGCCGAACCCCGACCCGAACGCGACCCTCGGCGAGGCCATCGCCAAGATCAAGGCGATGCCGGTCGAACCTGCCTTTCTCGTCCATACCGGCGACATCAGCCACCTGTCGAAAGAGGCGCAATGGGACACCGCCGACCAGATCATCAAGGGGGCGAACAAACAGGTCTTCTACATTCCCGGCGAGCACGACGTCGCCGACGCCGACAACGGCAAGGCTTATCTCGCCCGCTACGGCAAGGGCACGCAGGGGCGCGGGTGGTACAGCTTCGATGTCGCCGGGGTCCACTTCGTCGCATTGATCAACGTGTTCGACTTCAATCCAGGCTTCAAATCGGCCGGGCTCGCCACGCTCGGCAACGATCAGCTCGAATGGCTCGAAAAGGACCTGGCGCATCGCTCGGCAAGCACGCCGATCGTCGTCCTCGCCCATCTGCCGTTGTGGACGATCTACCAGCCCTGGGGCTGGGGGACCGCCGATGCCGGCCGCGCCTTCGGCTATCTGAAGCGCTTTGGTTCGGTGACCGTATTGAACGGCCACATCCATCAGATCATCCAGAAGGTTGAGGGCCATGTGAGCTTCCACACCGCCGACTCGACCGCGTTCCCGCAGCCGGCGCCCGGCACCGCGCCCGCCCCCGGGCCGAAGAAGGACGTGCCGGCCGGCGAATTGCGCAAATATCTGGGCGTCAGAACCGTCGATTTTGTCCGCGGCCGGGCCGGCGCTCCCGCATTGATCGACAGCCCGCTCGCTGTTTGAGACGAGGAAAACCCCCATGTCGAAAATCCTGCTGCTCGCCGCGGCGCTCGCCGTCGCGCCCTCTGCCGTTTTTGCCGGCGAGACCGTGACGGCGGCGAACGCTCCGGCCACTGTCGCAATCCACAATTTCCAGTTTGTCCCCGCCACATTGACCGTCGTTGCCGGCACCACGATCACCTGGCAGAACGACGATTCGAGCCCGCATACCGTGACCGAGAAAGGCCGAGTCTTCCACTCGGCGGCGCTCGACACCAAGGAGACCTTTTCCTACACCTTCACGAAGCCGGGCGAATTCACCTATTTCTGCACCCTCCATCCGATGATGACCGGCAGGATCATCGTCGAGCCGGCCGGCTCGTCGTCCTGATTGCGGCTGCCCCTCGCCCTCCCGGCCCTGCGGCTGGGGGGTGAGGGGCGATCGCCTCCCCGCGCAGGCCAGCGGGCTTCTGCTTTGCCGGGCGAGAGGCTACAAGGGCGGCGGGATCTCGTGTCGCGGAGGACACTATGAGCGAACCCGTCGGCCTCGGCCGTGGCTTGACCAATTACGGCGACCCCGATTTCGCGCTCTATCTGCGCCGCTCCTTCGCCCGCTCGATGGGCTATTCGAGCGAAATGCTGACGCGGCCGGTGATCGGCATCGCCGACACCTTCTCGGGCTTCAACAACTGCCACCGCCATTTCCCCGAACTGGTCGCGGCGGTGAAGCGCGGCGTCTTGGCGGCGGGCGGGCTGCCGCTCTCCTTTCCGACGATCTCGTTGGGCGAGGTCTACCTCAATCCCACGAGCCTGATGTTCCGCAATCTGATGGCGATCGACACCGAGGAGATGATCCGCGCCCAGCCGATGGACGCGGTCGTCCTGGTCGGCGGCTGCGACAAGACCGTGCCGGCGCAATTGATGGGCGCATTGTCGGCGGGCCGCCCGGCGATCGGGCTTGTCGCCGGACCGATGCTGACCGCGCGCTGGCACGGCGAGCGGCTCGGCGCCTGCACCGATTGCCGCCGCTTCTGGGCCAAGTACCGGGCCGGCGAGATCGGCGCGGACGAGATCGCCGAGGTCGAGGGCAATCTGGCGACGACCGCCGGCACCTGCGCGGTCATGGGCACGGCGAGCACGATGGCGGCGATCGCCGAGACGCTCGGCCTGATCCTGCCCGGCACCGCGGCAATCCCCGCGGTGCACGCCGACCGGCTGCGCGCCGCCGAGGCCACCGGCCGCGCCGCGATGCGGCTGGCCGAGAGCCGCCTGACGCCCGACCGCATCGTCACCCCCGAGGCGGTCGAGAATGCCCTGCGCGTGTTGATGGCGATCGGCGGCTCGACCAATGCGGTGCTGCATCTGACCGCGATCGCCGGGCGCGCCGGCATCGACGTCGACCTCAAGCGCCTCAACGAAATCAGCGACGGGACGCCGGTACTGGTCGATCTGAAACCGACCGGCCCCTATTACATGGAGGATCTGTTTGCCGCCGGCGGCATCGGCGCGGTATTGCGCGAATTGCAGCCGTTGTTGCATCTCGATTGCCCGACCGTCTCGGGCGAAACCCTGGGCGAGCGCCTCGCGGCGCCCCCGGGCCCGGTCGACCGCGCCGTCGTCCGGCCATTTGCCGAGCCGTTGCAGCCGCAGGGCGGTCTCGTCGCCCTGTTCGGCTCGCTCGCGCCCAAGGGAGCGATCTTCAAGCGCTCGGCCGCCGATCCGAAACTGTTCGAAAGGGAGGGCCGCGCCGTCGTCTTTTCCTCGCTCGAAGACCTGTCGGCGCGGATCGACGACCCCGCTCTCGACGTCACGCCGGAGGATTTCCTGGTCTTGCAGAACGCCGGCCCGATGAGCCCCTCGGGCATGCCCGAGGCCGGCTATCTGCCGATCCCGCAAAAGCTTGCGCGCGCCGGGGTCCGGGACATGGTGCGCATCTCCGACGCGCGCATGAGCGGCACCGCCTACGGCTCGATCGTGTTGCACGTGACCCCCGACGCGGCCTCGGGCGGCCCGCTCGCGCGCGTGCGCGACGGCGACCGCATCCGCCTGTCGGTCAAGGAACGCCGTCTCGATCTGCTGGTCGCGCCCGAGGAACTGGCGCGCCGGCCGGTCAGCCCGCCGCCGCTGCCGGCGCGCGGCTATGCCCGCCTCTACCACCGCGAGATCCTGCAGGCCGACCGCGGCTGCGATTTCGACTTCCTGCGCAAACACCCGCTCGGGGAGGGCGGGCGGTAACAATAGGCACGCCTGTTCCGCCTGTTTTTGCAGGTTGGAATCAGGCGGCCGCATCCGGTAGCGCACCTGGTCCAGCGTTCGCCTATCTTATCTTACACGTTTCGGCAGGATTGTCAATTACGAAAGTGCCAATTTGGCAATGCGATCGTTGTCCTGCGCGGGCGCGGCGTTCTTTGGCGCCGCAACACCGTCAATGCCGCCGTCACCTGCAATGCGACGCAGACCGCCACGCTTGCCCGATAGCCGCCCGCGAGGTCGCGCACGAGACCGAGTACGGTCGGGCTGACCGCATAGGCCATCTGTCCGAAGGCGGTCGACAGCCCCAAAACCGTGCCGAAGGAGGAAGGGGCAAACTCGCGCTGGATGATCAGGGACGGCAGGGCGACGACATTGCCCATGCCGAGGCCGAACAGGATGCTGCCGAGATAGAGCGCCGGCGGATGGCCGGGGCAGGCGATCATCAGGGTCAGCCCCGCGGCCTGGGCGGCGAAAGTGGCGGCGCTGACCCGCCGCTGATCGAGACGGTCGATCGCCGGGCTCAAGGCGAGGCGGCCGCTCGCTCCGGCGATGCTGGTGGCCATCAGGGCGAGCGCGGTCCCGGCCGACCCCAACAGCGGCAATAGATAGCTGACCTCAACCACCATCATGCCGACCTGGGCCGAGATCGCCAACGCAAACGGCGCGGCGATCGACCAGAACCGCGCCTCGCGCAGGATCGCGCGCCGTCCGGCCAAGGCCGGCAAGGCGCCCGGAGGCGCCGCCGGCGGGCTTTCCGCCGAAGCGCGGATGCCGAGCCAGATCAGCGGCAGGATCGCGACAAGTAGCAATAATGCCAGTTCGGGCACGGCGGCGCGCAACCCGCGCCAATGGCTCAGAGACACCAGCGCCGGCGCGACTGCGAACCCGCCGGCGCTGGCCCCGGTCAAGGCGAAGCTCAGCGCCAATCCGCGGCGGCGGTCGAACGAGCGCGCGAGGATTGTCGAGATCGCCGTGCTGCTCGCCCCGGCCCAGCCGACGCCGATGACCAGATTGGCGGGGTAGAGCTGCCAGAGCGCCGTGGTCCGGCTGACGCCGACGGCGCCGGCGCCGATCAGGACCAGCCCGCCCGACAATACGAGGCGGGGGCCGAAGCGCTCGATCGCGGCGCCGGTCCAGGGCAATAATCCGGCGCCGACCAGAAACGACAGGCTCGTCGCAGTGCCGATCCTGGCCGCCGGCCAGCCATAAGCGCGCTGCAATTCCGCCAGATAGACCGCCGGTCCGAACGCGGCAAAGCCCCAGGCGAAGATTGCGGCGGCAAAGCAGGCGAGCACAACCGGCCAGCCGCGCCGGAATTCCCCGGCCACCTGCCGGCGATCGCGTACGCGCATGTCTCGGCTCCTTGTCATTTGACAGGGAGATCCTGCCCGATCTAGGCTTTGGCAGAAATGCCATAGATCCCTCGAATCAGGACATGTCGATCACGAGCACCCTCGGCGTTCTGGTTTTCCCGGATTTCCAATTGCTCGACGCGGCCGGACCGATCGCTGCCTTCGAACTGGCCGGGCACGAGGTCGATCCGCCGCCCTATCGCTTGCGCCTCCTGTCCCGGGACGGCGGAGCGGTGGCCAGTTCGTCCGGCGCCGCGCTGGCGACCCTGTCCTTCGCCGCGGCAGAACCTGTCGACACCCTGCTGGTCGCCGGCGGCCAGGGCGTCGGCGAGGCGACGCGCTGCGCCCGGACCTTGGCCTTTGTCCATGAGGCCGGGACGGCCGCGCGCCGCGTCGCCAGCGTCTGCACCGGCGCTTTCGTCCTCGCCGCGGCGGGTCTGCTCGACGGCCGGCGCGCCACGACGCATTGGCGCTTTGCCGCGGAATTGGCGCGCCAATGCCCGCTTTTGCGCCTCGAACCCGACCGCATCTTTGTCCGCGACGGCAGGGTGTGGACCTCGGCCGGCATCACCGCCGGCATCGATCTCGCCTTGGCATTGATCGGGGAAGACCTGGGCGATGCCGCGGCGAAGCGGGTTGCCCAGGATCTCGTCGTCTATCACCGCCGGCCGGGCGGGCAGTCGCAATTCTCGGCTCTCTTGGAACTCGACCGCCCGGACGGGCGGTTCGGGTCCTTGCTCGCCTGGGCGCGCGAGCACCTCGCCGACCCCCTTCCGGTCGAGCGCCTGGCCGCGCAGGCGGCGATGAGCCCGCGCCATTTTGCCCGCGCCTTTGCCGCCGAAACCGGCATGACCCCGGCCCGGGCGATCGCGCAATTGCGCCTCGAAGCGGCGCGGGCGCAGGTCGAAGGCCGGGGCGAGCCGATCGACCGCATCGCCGAAAGGACCGGCTTCCGCGACCCGGAACGCATGCGCCGCGCCTTCATCCGCGCCTTCGGCCAGCCCCCGCAGGCGCTGCGCCGCGCCGCCCGGAGTTGAATTTTACGAAGGCTGCCCAGATCGCTCGCTTAACTGTAGGGGCTTGCACTTATCCGCGCCCCGGCTCGCAATCATCGCGGGCTCTTGGCCAACTTTGATGATCGGATTTGGGCCTGTCAGCCGATCACGATCCGACGGGAACCGCGGTGATGTGGGCTGGAGCAACGACCCGGTCGAGGGCCGGATCAACCGTCCGAAAGCCACCGAGTACCAGATGCATGGCCTGCCGGAATCGCCCTGCTCGGCCGCGGGTTCCCGCTTACAACGTGATCATCAAAAGTCGCCAAGAGCCTCTCTGAGAGCCTGCTTGAGTGAAGAGCGTGGCGGAATGCGCTCCGCTTCGCTGCTCTCGGCTTTCGCCGGGGTTAAAGGCTTTTTCGCCCTACGACGTTCCCGACGGACGGGAAGCGTAGAGCGCAATAGCGCAGAGGCTGGGCAAAAATCCCAGATAGAGACAGAAATTGGCCAATTTTCCCTATGCGTCCCGGCGAAAGCCGGGACCCATTTCTCCGCAATTCAGCATTCTCAAGCAAAGCAAGGCTTTGCAAGCCGCCACCAGCTCGTATTGCCGAGGAATGGATCCCGGCTTTCGCCGGGATGACGGAAGAAAGGAGCGGTCATCGGAATTCTTGCCCAACCTCGCAGCGTATTCCGCCGGCCTCGCGACACGATGACAACTCAAATAGGCTCTGAGCGCCGCTTCATAGCCTTCTTCCGTACGAATCGAACGGATATCCGTCGGGCGGGCCTCCTTTGCCCTTCCCTATAGGAGGACCTGCTTCGGCCACGCGGATTTTCCTGCCAAAGTCAAGATTTCAGGAGATCATCGGCTTTCTTGTTGAGCGAGGCAATCAGCCCTTCGATGCCGCCGGTGCGCAGGATCTGAGCGAATTCCGAGCGCTGCGTCGCCAGTTCGCTGATCGTCCCCGTCTCGTACACGTCGCGGATCTGCCAGCCGATGACGTTGTCGTGAACCAGGTAGTTCAGCGTTACCGGCTCGCCGTCCGATTTGACGATTTGCGATCGGACCAGCATGCCGTGGCTGACCTTCTGCTCGCCGAGGACTTCGAGCTTTTCGCCGGAATAGCCGTCGAACCGGTCGGCGTAGATTGCGGTGATGTAGCGGCCATAGGCTTGCGTCGCCTGATATTTCTGCTCCGGGGGGAGCCCGGCCCACGACGGGCCGATGGTCAGCCGCGCCATGAACGGCAGGTCGAAGGTGCCGAAGATCAGAGGTTCGAGTTTCCGGTAGCGGCCTCTCGCTCCCAAAGCCGAGGCCTGCTTCATCGTGTCGAGCAGGGCGCCGTAGAGGTGTTGGACAATCTGGCGCGGGCCGAGCCCCGGCGTTGCCGCCGACGATAGCGGAGATGCGACGATCAGCAGGCCGGCCGAGAACAGCCAAAGCCGGACAAGCTTGTGCAATCGAGACTGTCGAAACCCCGGCATGGCCACCCCCGCTTGATCGAAAGATACAATCGGTTGCGCGGACGATCCGGTCAATGAACCTGGTAAGCTGCCGCTGTAGAATGCTGTAGAAGACGGCAAGAGCGGCGACAACGGCTCGGAGGGCATCAGATGACCGACATGATCCTGCGCGGCGGCGACATTGTCGACGGCACCGGCCGCCCCCGGTTTCGCGCCGACCTCGCGATCGCCGGCGACCGCATCGCCGAGATCGGCGCGGCGGCGCGGGCCGCAGGAGCGCGCGAAATCGACGTTTCCGGTCTCGTCGTCGCGCCCGGCTTTATCGACGTGCACACGCATGACGATCGGGCGCTGCTTGCGACGCCCGACATGGCGATGAAGGCGAGCCAGGGCGTCACCACCGTCGTCACCGGCAATTGCGGCGTCAGCCTCGCGCCGCTCGCGCTCGACCGCGCGCCGCCGCCGCCTTTGGACCTGATCGGCGGGACCGGGGATTTCTATCCGCGCTTTGCCGATTACCTCGGCGCGCTCGACCGTGCGCCGGCAGCGCTCAACGCCGCTGCCCTCGTCGGCCATTCGAGCCTGCGCGTCGGCGCGATGACGGCGCTCGACCGCCCGGCCGAGGCGGACGAGATCGCCCGCATGGGCGAGAAGCTCGAAGAGGCGCTCGCCGCCGGGGCGATCGGCCTCTCCAGCGGGCTCTATTACCCCCCGGCCGCGCACGCCCCCGCCGCCGAGGTCGAAGCCCTGGCCCGGCTGCTGCGGCCGGCCGGGGCGCTCTATACGACGCATATGCGCGACGAGGGGGCGGGCATTCTCGACAGCCTCGCCGAGAGCTTTGCGGTCGGCCGCGCCGCCGGGGTGCCGGTCGTCATCTCGCACCACAAGACGGCCGGGCGCGACAATTTCGGCCGCACCGCCCTGACCCTGCCGGTGATCGCCGCGGCGATCGCGGGTCAAGAGGTCGGGCTTGACGCCTACCCCTACACCGCCTCCTCGACCGTGTTGCAGCCGGACCGGCTGCGCGCCGCCGAGAAGGTGTTGGTGACCTGGTCGAAGAGCGTGCCCGAGGCGGCCGGCCGCGACCTCGCCGTGATCGCCGCCGAATGGGGCGTCACCCTGGAGGCGGCGGCGCAGCGGCTGCAGCCGGCGGGTGCGATCTACTGGATGATGGACGAAGCCGACGTCGAGCGGGTGCTCGCCTTTCCGCATACGATGATCGGCTCGGACGGGTTGCCGCACGACGTTCACCCGCATCCGCGCCTGTGGGGCGCCTTCCCGCGCGTCCTCGGCCATTACAGCCGCGAACGCGGCCTGTTTGGCGTGGAAGAGGCGGTGCGCAAGATGACCGGATTGTCGGCGGCGCGCTTCGGGCTCAGCCGTCGCGGCGTGCTCGCCGCCGGCCATTATGCCGACATCGCTGTCTTCGACCCGGCCACAATCGCCGATTGCGCCACCTTCGAGACCCCGACCCGGCCCGCCCGCGGCATCGCCCATGTCTTTGTCAACGGCCGCCCGGTCTGGCAGGACGGCAAGCCCACCGGCGAGCGCCCGGGCCGCGCCTTGCGCCGCCAGCAGATGCAGGCCGAGGCGGATTGATCCTTGGAGCGCGGGCGGGACGCCCGCGTTCCAAGCGACAGCAAACCTCCGATACTGCTATACTCCTTGTCCCGGCTCGCAGGATTGGCGCCGGGCTTTGCCGTGGGAGCGTAGGGATGCCGGCCATACGCGCGCCAGACAGGGTTCCGCCAGCCCGGCCCGCACGGCCGGGGGTGAGCGCCCGATGACGCGGCTCACCGCCGCCCTGGTGGAGCGCATCGCGCGCGTCCCCGCGCGCGTCGAAACCAAGCTCCTGGCCGCCTTTCTCGCAATCGTCATCCTGCTGATCGTGCTCGGCGGCGTCGGCCTGCATGCGCTGAGCACGGTCAATCAGCACACCGAGGCGCTGATCAAAAGCGAGCGCAAGATCGCCGCCGCCCGCAAGGCGCAATTCGAGACGACCCGCCAGCTCTATTACATCGCCTCGGCGCTCCTTGTCGCCGACCAGAAGGCGCTCGACGGCGCCCTCGCCCAGCTCGTCCGCTTCCGCGATCGCCTCGACCGAATGCCGCTGCCGAATGCCAAGCGTCGCGAAGCCGCCCTGGTCGGAGAACTCCGGCAGACCTATGACCGCTTTGTCGCGGTGATTCGGCGGGTCGTCGATCTGACCCGCGGCGGCAATGTCGACCAGGCCTGGGCGGCGCAGCTCACCGAGGCGAAGCCGCTGGCCGACCGCCTGCAGCAATTGACCGACAAGCTCGTCGCCCGCGCCGCCTCCGATGCCGATGCCGATATCCGGGCGAGCCAGGAGGCCTATCGCGCCGCCCAGATCCTGTTCCTGGTCTTTGCCGTCGTCAGCATCGCGCTCGCCCTCGTCCTCGGCCGCATGATCTCGCTGTCGCTGATCGAGCCGATCACGGAGATCGAGACGCGGCTCGGCGAGATCGCGGGAGGCGACTTCACCCAGCGCGTTCGCGTCGCCAACCGCGACGAATTGGGCACGCTCGCCGCCAACGTCAACCGCACCTCGCAGGAGCTGGGCCGGCTCTACCAGGAATTGATTACCGCCAGTCAGCACAAATCAGCCTTTCTCGCCAATATGAGCCATGAATTGCGCACGCCTCTCAATGCGATCATCGGCTATAGCGAGATATTGCAGGAAACGGCGCAGGACGAGGGCCGCGAGGACTTCCTTCCCGATCTCGAAAAAATCAGTCAGGCTGGACGGCACCTGCTCGCCTTGATCAACGATATTCTCGACCTGTCAAAGATCGAGGCGGGCAAGATGGAGATCTATCTCGAAGAGGTCGATCTCGCCGAATTGATCGCCGAGGTGCGTGCGATCGCCGAGCCGCTCGCCGCGGCCAACGCCAACCGGCTCGAAATCCGCCATCCGCCGGATCTTGGCACGTTGCACACTGACCGCACCAAATTGAAGCAGAGCCTTCTGAACCTCCTCAGCAACGCCGGCAAGTTCACCCATGAGGGCCTGCTGTCGCTAGACATTGCGCGATCGGACGGCGAGGTGTCGTTCGCCGTCGCCGATACCGGCATCGGCATGACCGAAGAACAGCTCGGCCGGCTGTTCCAGGCCTTCACCCAGGCCGACGCGGCGACGACGCGGCGCTATGGCGGCACCGGGCTCGGCCTTGCCATCACCAAGCGCTTCTGCGAGATGCTGGGCGGGCGGATCACGGTCGAGAGCGTCCCCGGCCAAGGCTCGACCTTCACGATCGTGCTGCCCGTCCGCACCGCGCCCGCCGCTGTAGAGGAGGAGCCGGCCGGCCCCGTCCCGCTCGCGAGCGCTCCCCAGGGAGAGGTGCTGGGAGAGGCGCCGCTCGTCATGGTCATCGACGACGACCCGCATGCCCGCGAATTGCTGTGCGGAGCGGTTCGCCGGGAAGGCTGCCGCGTGATCGCGGTCGCCGACGGCGCCGCGGCACTGCCGACGGCGCGCCAATATCGCCCCGACCTCATCACCCTCGACATCCTGATGCCGCGGATCGACGGCTGGGCTCTGTTGGCCGCCTTCAAGGCGGATGCCGAACTCTGCGACATCCCGGTCATCATCGTCACCGTGCTCGCTGAGCGCGGCATCGCCCTCTCTCTGGGCGCCGCCGGTTTCCTGACCAAGCCGGTCGAGCGGGCGCGGCTTTCCGCCCTCATTCGGCGCAACCTCGCCGCCGGGGGCACCGTCCTTGTCGTCGACGACGATCGCGAGAGCCGCCGGCTGGTGCGGCGCCATCTCGACCCCCTCGGCTGCACCGTGGCCGAGGCCGCCGACGGCGGCGCCGCGCTCGCCTGGCTCGAACATAACCCGCGCCCGGCGATGATCCTCTTGGATCTGATCATGCCGGGGATCGACGGCTTCACCTTTCTTGAAGAGATCGGCCGGCACGAGTCCTGGCGCGAGATCCCGGTCGTCGTCGTCACGGCAAAGCAACTGGACGCCGCCGAGCGCGAGAGACTGACGGGCCGGACCCGCGAGATCCTGGCGAAAGGCGCCGACGACCTCGCCGCCGCCCTACGGCGCAACCTGCCGCCCCGCGCAAGCGATGATCGCGCAGGGCAGCCCGGCGGCGCCGCGCTGGCCGCCGGCTGACCCTTCGACAAGCTCAGGGGGCGAAGATGGCCAAGATCCTGATCGTCGAAGACAACGAGATGAACCGGGACATGCTGTCGCGCCGACTCGTCCGCCGCGGCTACGAGGTAGCGATCGCGGTCGACGGCGAAACGGGCGTCGCCGCCGCGGCGCGGGAATGCCCCGATCTGATCCTGATGGATATGAGCCTGCCGGTCCTCGACGGCTGGGAGGCGACGCGGCAATTGAAAGCGCAGGACGCGACCCGCGCGATCCCGGTCATCGGCCTGTCGGCGCATGCGATGACCGGCGACCGCGACAAGGCGCTCGCTGCCGGCTGCGACGACTACGACACCAAGCCGGTCGAACTGCCGCGGCTCCTCAGCAAGATCGAAGCCCTGCTCGGCCCCAACCCCGCGCGATCTCCGATCGCGCGGGGACCCCAGAGCAGCGGGGCGCCTCCTTGAGCGCTTCCGGCGCCGGCGCGCGATCCCAGTCCCATCAGCGCCTCGAACAGGCGCTGGCGGCGTTTTTGCGCCAGGAGTTCGGCGCCTCGGTCGCGGCGATCATCGGCTTTACCGACATATTGCTCGAAGACGCGCGGCGCGACGGCCTTTCCGGCTGGATCGCCGATCTCGAACGCATGAAAGCGGCCGGCGTGCAGCTTTCGGCCTTGATAACCGGGATTATCGAAGCCGACCGACAGGGCGGCGCGGTGCTCGAAAGCCGGCTGCGCCATGAGCTCAGAACGCCGCTGACCGCGATCAAGGGTTATGGCGAACTGCTCGCCGAAGAGGCGCTCGACGACGGCCGCGACGAGCATGCGCGCGATCTTGCGCAGGTGCTCGAACACGCCGACCGGCTGCTCGGCGAAATCGATCGGATCGTCGCCTTTACCGGCGGCGACGAGGCGGCGCCGGCCCCCGTGGAGGCGGAGATCGAGGCGGTCCACAGCGTGTTGTCGCAGATCCGCCCGCTCGACGCCGGACCGGAGCCGCCGCCGAGCCGGCAGAGCCATATCCTCATTGTCGACGACAACGCCGCCAACCGCGATCTCTTATCGCGCCGCCTCAAACGCGAAGGCCATCGCGTGAGCCTTGCGGAGAGCGGCGCCGCGGCGCTCGCCCTGGCCGCGAGCGGCGATCTCGACCTCGTGCTGCTCGATTTGATGATGCCGGGGATCAGCGGGTTCGAGGTGTTGCGCCGGCTGAAGGCGGCGGAGGCGACGCGGCACATCCCGGTCGTGATGATCTCGGCGCTCGACGAGATCGACAGCATCGTGCGCTCGATCGAGGCCGGCGCCGAGGATTACCTGCCAAAGCCGTTCAACCCGGTCCTATTGCGCGCGCGGATCAACGCTTCGCTCGAAAAGAAGCGGCTGCGCGACCGTGAACAGGCCGCCATTCTCGCCTTGCGCGCCGAAAAGGAGCATTCCGAGACGCTGCTCCTGAACATCCTGCCCAAAACGATCGTCATGCGCATGCGCAACGGCGAACGGGTCATTGCCGACCGCATTGCCGAGGCGACCATCCTGTTTTCCGATCTGGTCGGTTTCACCGAACTGGCGGCGCGGCTGTCGCCCGAGCGGATCATCGAGCTCCTCGGGTTCCTGTTCTCCCGTTTCGACGCGCTCGCCGCCCGCCACGGGCTCGAAAAGATCAAGACCATTGGCGATGCCTATATGGTCGCCGGCGGCATTCCCGAGGCGCGCCCCGACCATGCCGCGGCGATGGCCGAAATGGCGCTCGAAATGCGCGACACCGCCGCCGCCGCGCGCCGGATCGTCGGCGAGACGCTCGAATTGCGCATCGGCATCCATACCGGCGCGCTCGTCGCCGGTGTCATCGGCACCCACAAATTCGCCTACGACGTCTGGGGCGACACCGTGAACACGGCGAGCCGCATGGAGAATCTCGGCCTGCCCGGCCACATCCACATCTCGGCGGCGACGCGGGCGGCCCTGGGCGACAGCTTCCGCGTCGAGCCCCGCGGGCCGGTCGAGGTCAAGGGCAAGGGGCTGATGGAAACGTATTTCCTGCTCGGCAGGTAAAACCCTTTTCTTAGCTTGCGGCCTCACATTGGAGCCATCTGGGATAACGTTTTACGGCAAAGGTCGCTAAGGTTTCGCGGAGGACGCGAAGGATAACGACCACCACCGCTTCAATGACGCCATCGCGCCCTTCGCGCATCCTTTGCGTTCCTTCGCGGTGAAAGGTTTATTGGAACCTCGACCCCTCCCAGTTTGGAAGGTATCGTTTTCGCACAGTCCTGAAAGCCGGATGCGCGGAGGCGGGAAATGGAAAGTTTGGATTTGCCGCAGGCGGAATGCCCGGAAGCGATCGGCCTGTCGTCGGCGCGGTTGCAGCGCATTACGGCAACGCTGCGCGCCGATGTCGAGCGCCGGCTGATCCCCGGCGCGGTGCTGTTGATCGCGCGCGGCGGCCGGATCGGCTATGCCGAGGCGGTCGGCTGGCGCGACCGCGAAGCGCAGGCGCCGATGTCCGTGGATGCGGTCTTCCGCATCGCCTCGATGACCAAACCCCTCACCTCGGTCGCGGCGATGCTGTTGGCCGAGGAGGGCCGGCTCGAACTCGCCGCCCCGGCTGCGCGCTATCTGCCGGAATTCGCCGATCGCACGATCGGCGTCGAGCGCCGGCCGGCCCGGCGCATGATGAGTGTGCAGGACCTGATGCGCCATACCTCGGGCCTCACGCGCAATTCGGCGACTCGCCGGTACAGATGCTGTGGCGCGACGAGAAATTGATGGTCGAGGACCAGAGCAACGCCGAACTGGTGCAAAAGCTCGCCCGCCTGCCGCTGATGTTCGAGCCGGGCAAGACCTGGGAATACAGCATGTCGACCGACGTGTTGGGGCGGGTCGTCGAAGTCACCTCGGGCCGGAGCCTCGGCGAGTTCTTTGCCGAGCGGATCACCGGGCCGCTCGGCATGAACGACACCGGCTTTGCCGCGACCGGACCGAGGGCGGCGCGCCTCGCCGAGCCGCAGACCGATGCCGCGACCGGCGCGCGCCCCCCGATGCGCAACGTCGCCGTCGTCAACCGCTGGCAATCGGGCGGCGGCGCGGTGTCGACCGCCGCGGATTACCTGCGCTTCTGCCAGATGCTGCTCGACGGCGGCGCGCTCGACGGCGTCCGCCTGTTGGCGCCGAAGACGGTCGCGCATATGGCCTCCGATCACCTGCCGCCCGACGTCGAATACGGTGCGACGACGCGCGAGCGCTTCGGCGGCTTGGCGCCGGTGCCGGAGATGGGCTACGGCTTCGGCCTCGGCTTTGCGGTGCGCAAGGAGACCGGCCGCTCGCCGGTGCCGGGCTCCCCGGGCGAATATTTCTGGGGCGGCGTCACCGGCACCTATTTCTGGATCGACCCGGCCGAAAGACTGATCGCCGTATTGATGGCGCAAGCGCCCGACCAGCGCCTCCATTACCGCTATCTGACGCGCGCGCTCGTCTACGCCGCGATTACCGGCCCTGCTCCGTGACCGAATTTGGCGACCATCGCCTTCGCTTCATAGGCCGGCGCGAGGAGGTCGCGCGAACGGCTTGCAACAATCGCGTAAAATGACTTGGCGTATCGAGAGGCGTCACCCCATTGTCTCGAACTCGATCCTGCGCGCCTCGGTTACCCGCTTCGAGGCATCCAGAATTTCCAATGAGACCAAGTTCCCGTCCTCGTCGTAGTCAAGAATAATACCCGGCTTATCCTCATCGCTCTCGGCGATATGGGCATCGGCCTTAAGAATGATGCTTAATGTGTCTGTTCTCGCGTCATAGGTGGCTTTCACGATTGCGCCCTCCAATATTTCGTGATCCGGCGCGTCCGGTAGACGGTAACGATCTCCGCCGGCTTGCGGTCTACATCCACGAACACGCGAACCAGATAGATTTTACCGGCGAATACGATCCTAGACTGTACTACGTCACGACCCGGCCAGACCGCATGGCGCTGCTCGGGTGCGGCGAGGACGCGGCGCACAACACTTTCCCTGATGCTGCGGCGTCGCATTTCGAACGCCGCGTGAGGAGTGATCAGGTAGTCTTCTACCGGCTCCGCCGCGAC
The DNA here is from genome assembly GCA_035252905.1 of Allostellaceae bacterium. Taxonomy (GTDB): domain Bacteria; phylum Pseudomonadota; class Alphaproteobacteria; order ATCC43930; family CGMCC-115725; genus AP-15. The sequence continues at coordinate 16,794 of DATFCQ010000085.1, forward strand.
TATTCACCTCGGTACTGCGGGCAGCATCGTGCCGATAGGGCCGGGGTGGGGATGATGCCGCGAACAGGTTCTTATCGTCGAGATCTGGTATTATACCCCGTCCAATTTGAGAGGCACAGTTTTCGGAGACAGGTAGTGGAACATTTGACCGCCCCTTCGACAGGCTCAGGAGGGCGCAAAGGTCTTGCAAAGGACGCAAAGATTCAGACCATCGGTTGCCCGAGACGCCATTGCGTCCTTCGTGCATCCTTTGCGCTGAAGCGTTTATTTGGATCTCGACCCGGACAGGGAAAATGACGGTTTTCAAACTGGACGGAGTTTAGCTGTTTAGGGTTGATCATATGGCGGACGCAAGGCGGTGCGGCTCAGCCGCACCGCCGGACGATCCCGGACAGGCGCAATACGACCCCGCGCGGGTCGGCGGCGCTGGGATAGAGCGACGCCTCGAATGTCCAGCGCCTGCGCGCGGCGGCCAGTTCCTCGGCGGCGCGCTCGCCTTTCAGGAACAGGCAGAGCGTGGCGGGGCCGAGGAACGGCTCGGCGAGAGCGAGAAGGCGGTCGAGCGGGGCGAGGGCGCGCGCGGTCACGACGTCAAAGGCGCGCGCCGGCACCATTTCACTGCGCCGCGCATGGATCGTGACCGGCGCCGCGGCGACCCGCGCCGCCTCGCGCAGAAACGCGCCTTTGCGCAGATCGGCCTCGATGAGTTCGACCCCGGAAACGCCGAGGATCGCCAGGACGAGACCGGGAAACCCGGCGCCGCTGCCGAGATCGACAAGGCTCTTCGTCCCCGCCGGCACAAAGGGCAGGAGCTGCGCCGAATCGAGGATGTGGCGGCGCCACGGGTCGGCGAGCGTCGCCCGGCCGACCAGATTGATCCGCTCCGCCCATTGCCGCAGCAGGCCGAGATGGGCCTCGAGCCGCGCCAGGGTCTGCGGCGCAACGGCAAAGCGCGCGGCGAGGCCCTCGGGGCCGAGGGGCTTTTCCTCCCCCTCCCCCAATGGGGGAGAGGGTCGGGGTGAGGGAGATCGCGG